>NZ_JBEXUI010000001.1:74450-605805 GCF_040614395.1 Nocardia sp. NPDC005998
TCTGGTGCTGGTGTGGGCGGTGTCCCGATCGGCACCGACTCTGTCGCTGCATCGTTCGGTGGAGGTGTGGCTGGTGCGCCGTTCGGCATCGGTCCGGCCGCTGCATCGTCTGGTGCTGGTGTGGGCGGTGTCCCGATCGGCACCGACTCTGTCGCTGCATCGTTCGGTGGAGGTGTGGCTGGTGCGCCGTTCGGCATCGGTCCGGCCGCTGCATCGTCTGGTGCTGGTGTGGGCGGTGTCCCGATCGGCACCGACTCTGTCGCTACATCGTCCGGCACTGGTGTGGCCGCCACTCCGTTTGGCAGTGGTGCGTCTGGTTTCCCGTTTGGCACCGACCCAGGCGCTGCAGCACTCGGCGACGACCCGACCGTCGCGCAGTTCGGCACCGGTATCGCAGCGATGCCTTTCGGTACCGGCGGGCCCGCCACGCCGCTCGGCGATGACGTGACAGTTGCGTCGCCCGGCGCTGATGTGGCTGCACCCACCGAAACAGCAACCGCACACCCCGCCCTGGCCATTTCCGCCCCGTCGACCAGCTTCGTCGGTCGCAGCCGCGAATTCGCCACTCTTGGCACCCGCCTCGCCGAACCTGGGCTGACCACCCTGGTCGGCGTCGCGGGCAGCGGAAAGTCCCGCCTCGCCGCCGAACTCGCCCGCGCCGCCGCCAACTCCGGTCGAGCGGTGGTATTCGTCGAACTGGCTCCGCTGGCCAAGGCCGAGGATGTGCTACCCGCGGTGGTCGCGGTGCTGGAAGCGAATGGGCTTACCGCCGATATCGCGATCGATCCCGATGATCCGCTGCCAGGAATCATTGCGGCGCTGGGCAGTTCGAGCGTCGCGGGTAACTCCGAAGCGCGCAGCGATTCGGATGTGCTGAGTGATTCGGGTGTGCTGAGTGATTCGGGTGTCCGCGGTGATTCAGGTGCGCGTAGTAGTGCAGGCACGCACCGTGGCTCTCGTACGTCGAATGACTCAGGTGTTCTGGAGAGTTCGGCGGCGCGGGGCGATTCGCGTGCAGTGTCGGATGCCAAGGGCGGTTCCGGTGTACGGCGTGACGTCGACGGCTCGCCTCCAGCATCGATATCGGCGAACTCGGCTGCTGGCCGCGATGATGCCGCGCGGCGAGTCCTGCTCGTGCTCGATAACGCCGAGCACATTATCGATCCGGTCGCCGAATTGGCGACGGCAGCAGTGGATTCCAGCGTATTGGTCACCTCGCAGCGGGCGTTGGGGGTCGCGGGCGAGTCGGTCTATCCGTTGGCGCCATTGGAACGCGGTATCGGGGTCGCGCTGTTCATCGAGCGGGCGGGGTTGCACGGGTTGGTGACTGCTGGCGAGCGGGAGGATCTGGTGCGGATCTGCGCGGCGGTCGACTGGCTGCCGCTGGGGATCGAATTGGCCGCCGGTCTCACTCGCACGCTGACGATTTCGCAGCTGGCCCAGCGCATCGACGATCGGGTGCGGCTCTTGGTGGGTGGTGCGCGCGATGCCGGGGGCGGGCGGCATACGAGTCTGCGGGTGGCCCTCGACTGGAGCTATGAACTGCTGGCCGAGCGGGAGCGGGCGGTCCTGCGCAGGCTCGGCGTATTCGCCGGTGGTTGCACATTGGAAGCGGCCGAGGCTGTTGCGTCCGGAGATATTCCGAGGGAAACGCGCGATAGTGCAGGCCTCGTGGTCGGCGATATCGCTCCCGCACTCGCGGATCTGGTGAACCGAAGCTTGGTCACCGTCCAGAACTACGGTGCGACAAGGCGATTCGCTCTCCTGGAGACGATCCGCGACTACGCCCTCGCGCAACTGGCGGAAACCGGCGAGACCGATCCATTGCGCGCCAAGCATGCGGACTGGTGCTTCGATCTGGTGCGCCAGCTCGGCAAGCCCGACGATTTCGCGACGGCCGAATCGGTGGCCGCGGTTTTCGCCGAATGGCCGAATATCCTGGCCGCACTCGAGGGCGCCCCTGGAACACCGAGAGCCGCCGCGGGTCTGCGACTCGCCACCGCAATGCACGTCCCCTGGCTGGCCAGGGCATGGTTCCGCGAGGCACGTCGACACTATGGCGCACTGATCGAGTCGCTGCCCGCAACATCGATCGCCGAGCCCGGCGATACCGCAGCCGAGCATTCCGGCAGCACGCCCGCTGACACCAGCGCCGCGCAGCGCAGCGGTCCGACCGCAACCGCGACCGTGTCACCCGCCGAATTGGCCCAAGTGCTCAGTCATTACGGCTTCCATACCCTGATGACCGGCGACTTCGACTCCGCCGCAGCGCAATTGGCCAGGGCGAGCGAATTGGCCGCGCCGCTGGACGATATCGAACTCGCCCAGACCGTGCGCTACTACCAGGGCATTGTCGATATCGAACGGGCCGAGCTGCCGGCGGCGGTCGCTCGATTGCGCGAGGGTGAGCGGCAGGCGGTGCGGATCACCCAGGCGTCCTCCTTCGCGGACGCGCTCGGCACCGCACTGCTGTACTCGGGTGATGCCGCGGGCGCCCTCGCCGCCTATCAGCGCTCCACCGAGGTGGACCGGGCCAATGACGATGAGCACGGCCTTTCCCGCGGCCTCAGCAATCAGGCCAAGGCGCTGCTCGATCTCGGCCGCACCGAAGACGCGCTCTCGCTGGCCGAAGAATCCGACCGCTACGCCCGCCGCCTCGACGATCGGCAGATCCTGCCACTGAACGACCTCACCCGCGCCGCCGTCGCCCTGGCGGCCGGACAGCTCGACGCGGCCGAATCCTATTGCCGCGCCGCTCTCGCCCACGAGGATGAGGCGGGTCTGGCCCGGCTCGAGTTGGCCGATGTGCTCATCGCCAAGGGCGAACTCGACGAGGCCGCCGCGCTACTCGCCGAATACGATGCGGCGGCTCCCGGTGGCGTCCCCGGCTTGGCGGCGCGCGCGATCGAGGCCGCGCTGCGGCACGCACAGGGTCGGCCGCAGCAGGTCGAGCGCATCCGTGCCGAGTATCGGGCGGCGGGTTTCGGCTGGCAGCGCTATGTCGGCAGGCTCGAACAGCTCGAAAAACCTAGCGGTACCTCGTGAAATGCGGATGAAATCGCGCTGAGACGGGTGCACGAGACGCTGGTCATCGCCAACGCACACCTGAACAGAAAGCGCGAACAATGATCATCAACCGCACCGCCCCCGCTCGAATCGCGGCCATCGCCGCCCTGACCGTCGCCGGGTTCATCGGCGGCATCGCCCCCGCCGTCGCGGGTCCGTTCGGCACCGGATCGGCACAGGCCCAGCCGGGCAACCTCGGCCCGTTCGAGTACGAGGCCCAGTGCCTCGCGCGCGGCAACCAGGGCATCCAGAACGGCGAATGGCCGGACTACGACTGCGTGGGCAGCTACGGCGCCTGGTATGTCGTGCCCCGCTAGTGCCGTCGGGGGTTATCGCATCGAGGGGTTTCGGCCCGGAGCGTCCGACGCTCCGGGCCGAATCGCGTTCCCATCGGAGGTGGTAGCGCAGAATTGTTATCGGCGGGCGCGGATTTGCGGAGAACCAGCGTAGACGGTGTTTTTCGGGCGCCCGGCCGGTTCGTTGAGGGTGACCGGGGCCAACGAGTGCAGTAGCGTCAGAAGAGATCCAAGCCGTCAAGACACGTACGACTCGACCTAGGAGACGACGACCATGTCATACCCGACCGGGGGCTCCGGGTACAACGCACCCGCGACGCCACCCGCACCTTCCAGCACCGGCCAGTCGGCCGGTACCGGCACCGCGTCCACCGCCAAGGGCCTGCCGTATTTCCTGGTGGTCGGCGTCGCCGGGCTCGGTGTGATCAATTTCCTGCTCGGCTTCCTGCCGTTCTTCGGCCAGAAGCCGAGGAAGCTCAGTGGCGGCGTGACGGTCGACGGCAGTGACACGCTCAGTCTCTTCCAATACTTCGGCGCGGCCGGGCTGCTGGCGATCCTGCTCCTCGGTGGCCTGCTGGCCGGACTCTCGTTGCTGCCCAAGCAGAATTGGATCGGCGCCGCGGCCGCGGCATCGGCGGCGGGCTTCTTCGGCACGCTGTTCCTGTCCTTCACTACGCCCGACGATCTGAACGTCGAGCTGAAGTGGGGTGCCTACCTGCTGCTATTCCTGGCCTTCGTACAGACCGCCGTCGCGGTCGTCGCGGTGCTGTTCGAATCCGGCATCCTGACCCCGCCCGCGCCCAAGCCCGCCACCCCGCAGGGCCCGCCGAGCGGTTTCGGCACCGGTGGTTACGGCCAGCCGAGCGCGTTCGGCCAGGGCCAGCAGCCCTCCGCCTTCGGCCAGAGCCCGAGCCCGTACGGCCAGGGCCAGCCGAGCCAGCCGTCGTACAGCCAGCCGGGATTCGGCCAGGGCGCTCCGCAGTACCAGTCGCAGCAGCCCTATGGTCAGGGCCAGCCGTCTTATGGTCAGGGCCAGCAGCAACCGTCTTACGGTCAGCAGCCCTCCTACGGTCAGCAGCAGCCCGGATACGGTGCGGCACAGCCGGGTTCGCCCTACGGTGCGGCGCCCGCCGCGCAGCCGCGCCCGGATGAAAATGCCACCCAGCACTTCGGCGCCCAGCAGCCCGGACAACAGCAGTACGGCGCACCGGGTTTCGGCCAGAGCCAGCCGGGTCAGCAGAGCCAGCCCTTCGGCGGTGAGACCGGCTCGGACCCGTCCTCGGACGCCACTCACGCATTCCGTCCCTCGGAGGACAACAAGTAATTCCCCGGCTCTCCCGGCGCGCACCAGACCGGGTCGGCGCGCCTGACCCGCTCGCGCCGGGGGAGCTGCCACGCTGAATTTCCATGAGCGCCCCGAGATCCTCTCTTGTTCGCCGGACCACCGAGTCCCGCGGCGCGCCGGAACCCTCGGCGCGGAGTGACCGAGCACCGCGCGGTTCCCACACCGATGGTCTCGACGAGGCCGGGTTTCTGTCGCTGACCCCCGAGCGCGCCCGCGTACTACTGCTGATTGCCGCCCGCCCGACTACCTACGCGCTGCTCGCCATCACGATCCTGGCCCTGGCCACCCTGCTCTCCTCGGGCAGCAGCCTGGCTGGCACCTCGGGTGCGATTGCCGCGGGTTGGTTTGCGATACACCAGGTTCCGCTGGTGATCGGCAAGACCTCGCTCGGACTCCTGCCGCTGCTGCCGACGGGGCTGCTGGTCTGGCTGTCCGCCCGGGATTGTGCCCGCGCGGTCGAACCGGAGAGTTCACGCGCCGATCTCGGATGGATCGTCGGCGCCGCGCTGGCGGGTCCGCTGCTGGTCACGGCCGTCTGTCTGGCGGTCGCCGAGGACGCCTCCGGTGTCGTGCCACTGCAGCCGCCGAATACCCTCGCCGCCTTCGGCTGGGTCAGCGCTCTGTATTCGGTCGCGGCGGTGGGCGGCATCGCGAGTCGGAACCGGCGCAGGCTTTTCACATTGCTGCGCCTGCCCGATTGGGCGATCGCGGGCACTCTCGGCGCGGGCCGGTCGGTGCTGCGCCTGCTGGCCTGCGCCACCGTGGTGGTCATCGTCTCCTTCTTCGCGCACTGGTCGCACATCGGTGATACCTATCAGACGGCGGGCAATGCGGCGGGCGTGATCGGGCTGAGCGTGCTCGCACTGGCATATCTGCCGAATGTGGTGCTTGCGGCCGTCGGGGTGGTTGTCGGCTCCGGTGCGCATTTCGGCGATGCCTCGATCGGAGTGTTCTCCGTTGTCGGCGGGCCGATTCCGGCCGTGCCGGTCATGGCGGCGGTGCCGACCGGACCCGCCACGGGTTGGTGGCCGGTGCTGCTGCTGATCCCGGCGGCCGTCGGTGTGCTGGGCGGTGTGGATATCGGACGGACCTCCCACGACCGGGCCGCCGCACCGTGGGCGACACTGACCTCGGCGGGGGTGGCCACCGTGGCCTTGGTGCTGCTGGGCGCGGTGGCGGGCGGTGACCTCGGCACGTTCGGTCATATGGGCGTGGACCTGCCGATCTTCGCGGTGGTGACCTTCGGCTGGCTGGCCGTCGCGGGTTACGTGGGCCTGATGTTCGCGCGTTGGCTCGTCGTTCCGGTCGGCACACCGGTCATCGACTACCACGACGATTACGACGACGACTATGTCGATGACGACCAGTACGAAGACGACCACTATGACGATCATTACGACGACTACGACGATGATCAGCAGGAGCGCGACGATTACGACGATTACGACGACGAATACGAGGACTACGACGGCGCCGACTTCGAGGTAGAGCTCGACGGCGAACTGGTCGAGGAGCAGACGTCCATCGTCACCGCGCGCACTCCGGGCAGCAATACCGTCCCCGACATCGTCGATGCCGAAGTGGTCGAGGCGGACCTGCTGGAAAGTGACCAGGTGGACGGTCGTTAGGCTTTACCCGGCGGTGTCGCACCACCGTCGCCGTTCCGACCGACACCAGGAGTAGACCGCTGAGCTTGCCCGCCCCGCCGACTTCGTCGGCTGCCATCCCCCAGCCGTCCCCGAATGCCCCGAGCGTGCCCCCCACGGCACCGGCAACCGTCGTCGTGCTGGCCTCTGGCACCGGGTCATTGCTGCACGCCCTCATCGAGGCCGCGGCCGCTCCGGACTACCCGGCGACCATCGTCGCCGTCGGAGTCGACCGGGTCTGCCAGGCTACCGAACACGCGGCCGCCGCGGGGATCCCGAACTTCCGGATGGTGTTGCGGGACTTTCCCGATCGCGCCGCCTGGGATGTCGCGATGACCGACGCGGTCGCGGCCTACGAACCCGATCTGGTGGTCTCGGCCGGATTCATGAAGCTCCTCGGCCCGGCCTTCATGGCCCGCTTCGGCGGCCGCATCATCAATACCCATCCTGCGCTGCTGCCCGCATTCCCGGGCGCGCACGGGGTTCGCGACGCGCTCGCCTACGGGGTGAAAGTCACCGGTTCGACCGTGCACCTGGTCGATTCCGGAGTCGATACCGGCCCGATTCTGGCGCAGGAGGCGGTGCCGGTGCTGGATGGTGACGACGAGGCCACGCTGCACGAGCGCATCAAGGTTGTCGAGCGACGGTTGCTGGCGGAGGTTGTCGCCGCCGTCGCGACCAGAGGCATTGTCTCCGACGGACGAAAGGCAGTAATTCCAGATGAGCGGGTACTTCGGTGAGTGAGCGCAGCGAACGACCAATTGATCCAGCTGAGCGCAGCGAACGACCAATTGATCCAGCTGAGCGCAGCGAACGACCAATTGACCCAGCTGAGCGCAAGGGGATTTCCAGGGCGCTGATCAGCGTCTACGACAAGACCGGCCTGATCGAGCTGGCGAGCGGACTGCACGCCGCCGGTGTCGAACTGGTCTCGACCGGTTCGACCGCGGGCAAGATCGCCGACGCGGGCATTCCGGTGACCAAGGTCGAGGATCTGACCGGATTCCCGGAGACGCTGGACGGCCGGGTCAAGACCCTGCACCCGCGGGTGCACGCGGGCATCCTCGCCGATACCCGCAAGGCCGAACACGTCGACCAGCTGGTCGAACTCGGTGTCGAGGCGTTCCAGCTCGTCGTGGTGAATCTGTACCCGTTCACCCAGACCGTGGCCAGCGGCGCCAGCAATGACGAATGTGTCGAGCAGATCGATATCGGCGGTCCGTCCATGGTGCGTGCCGCCGCCAAGAACCACCCGTCGGTCGCGGTGGTCGTCGACAGCGTCGACTACGACGACGTGCTCGCCGCGGTGCGGTCGGGCGGCTTCACCCTCGCCGAGCGGACCGTATTGGCGGCCAAGGCATTCCAGCACACCGCAAGCTATGACGTCGCGGTCGCGAGCTGGATGTCCAGCGTGCTCGCCCCCGGCTTCGAACCGAATGAGGCCGCAGCACCGCAGTTCCCGGGCTGGATCGGTGGCACCTGGGAGCGCGCCTCGGTGCTGCGCTACGGCGAGAACCCGCATCAGGCCGCCGCGCTCTACACCCACGACGGCAGCACGGGGCTGGCGCAGGCAAAGCAGTTGCACGGCAAGGAAATGTCGTACAACAACTACACCGATGCCGATGCCGCCTGGCGCGCCGCCTACGACCACGCGGCACCCGCGGTCGCGATCATCAAGCACGCCAACCCGTGTGGCATCGCGATCGGCGCCGATCTCGCCGAGGCACACCGCAAGGCGCACGCGTGCGACCCGGTGAGTGCCTATGGCGGCGTGATCGCGGCCAATGGTGAGGTCACCGTCGAGATGGCCGAACAGGTCGCCGAGATCTTCACCGAGGTGATCGTCGCACCGTCCTACGCCGACGGTGCCGTCGAGGTGCTGCAGCGCAAGAAGAATGTGCGCATCCTGGTCGCCGAGCCGCCGCGCCGCGGTGGCGCCGAGCTGCGCCCGATCAGCGGCGGCGCACTGCTGCAGGTGCGCGATATCCTCGACGCACCCGGCGACGACCCGGAGAACTGGACCTTGGTCGCGGGCGAGGCGGCCGATGCGGAAACCCTCGCCGACCTCGAATTCGCTTGGCGCGCCTGCCGTGCCGTGAAGTCCAATGCGATCCTGCTCGCCCACGACGGCGCCTCGGTCGGCGTCGGCATGGGCCAGGTCAACCGGGTCGACGCGGTCGGTCTCGCGGTGCAGCGCGCCGGTGATCGCGCCAAGGGTTCGGTCGCCGCCTCGGATGCGTTCTTCCCGTTCTCCGACGGCCCGCAGCAGCTCATCCAGGCCGGAATCCGGGCGATCGTGCAGCCCGGCGGCTCGGTCCGCGACCAGGACACCATCGACCTGGCCAGGGAAGCGGGAGTCACCCTGTACCTCACGGGTTCTCGCCACTTCGCGCACTGAGTTACCGCTAGAGGGCGGGCGCCACCCGGCTCCCGCCCTCGCCGCGCGGCGAAGCACCTCGAATAGTGGCTGTTGGCGGCGGGGTCAGAGAGTGATCTGACAGCCCGATGAGAGCTGAGGTGCAGCGCGGATCAGCAGGGGCGACGCCGCAGGTTCGGCTCGGCGCGCGGGCCCGGGGGTGTACAGGCACGATCAACCCCCGACCGCGATATCGTCATCGACTTCTGGAGCCGCGCGGGAATCCCGCTGCTGCCGCTCCCGTTCTTCGGAATCGCCCGCACCGCGCCGGATCTCATCGCGGCAGGCCACCAGGTGACGAATGCCGCCTTCACGCCCACCTACTACGTGACGGGTGGACCGGCCTCCGTCGGCAATATTCCGCCGCCGCTGGCCTATATGCTCTGGGACCCAACACTTTTCGTGGACGCCATCCGACTGACTCCGCAACAGAATGCGACAGTCTCGGGTCCGGCCTGAACGTATGGTGCGACGACCCGTCGGTCCAGACGCCCGCACAGATCGCCGTCTCGATCAGGGCCGCTGGCGGTGGCATCGGTGGCCGCATCGGTACCTCCGATGACGTCGCCGCGCCCCTGCGCGTCATGGCGCAAAAGACCTGGGGCCCAGTAAAATCCGGCAGCGACCCGAATTCGCCGCGCTATCGGACGCGCTCGCCGAACCCATGATCTCGGCGCTTGCTCGCCTGCTAGACGGCGCTGAGCACCTGTCGGCTGCCCAATGGGGCCTTCAGCGGCACTTCGAGAGTCCCGAAGACCGCGATCATCGTGCACATTCGCCCGACCGCATCGGCGCGCGTTCCGGTGCGCAACTCGACGGTGACCGTCGAATTCGTCTCGGCCACAGTCGCATCCACGCCGTAGCACTCGGGCGATCCGGTCTCGAAGTTGACGGCGATCCGATCGTCGGCCACCCGCGACCACGAGGTGAACGGAATCGGATGCCCGCCGATAATGGTCGGATCAGCGACGAATATCCGGCCCGCATCGGCGGGCCTGCCCTCGGTCGGTGTGGTCTTCGCCGCACTGATTGTCGTCTTCTCCTGTGCGCCACCATTATCGGAGCCACCACATCCGGTGATGGCGAGGCCGACGAACAGGGCGACGGCGACAGCGGCAGGCCCAACCGACATCCGATACATGCCGAACACCCTAATCGACCCGCCGACGGGCCGGGATGCGGCCACCCAGCAAACCCTGAGACCCGTCGCGTCGGATTGTGCGACAAGATGATAGAGCGACGCAGCCCACACAGTGAACTTTTGGCTAAGCCTGCGCGTAATACCTCCGCGCGGCCCGCGCGCACAGTACATTCGGGGCCGATGCGCGCCAATCAGGGTTCGCGGCGCGGATCGAGTCGGATGCTTTGCAAGCTAAACCTTCGAAAGGAACAACGTGGGCGACACGCTGCGCGTAGGTGAAGAACTCGGGCTCGGCCAGGCGCTGGTCGGTGGTGCGTACACCCTCACCCTGCAGGCCGATGGCAACCTGGTGCTGTCGGAACCGGACGGAAATGTCGTGTGGTCCACCCTGACTCACGATCAGGGGGTGGAGCGGGCCGTCCTGCAGGAGGATGGCAACTTCGTGCTCTACAAGGGTGAGGGCGCCGCTTGGTCCACCGAGACCAATGGCAGCGAGCCGGACCGGTTGACGGTGCAGGCCGACCGCAATGTGGTGCTCTACGGCAGGGACGGCAGCGCGCTGTGGGCGTCGGACACCCAGACCGACAACCCGCTGCCCGCTCCGGAGGAGCCGGTCGTCGAGGCGGTCGCCGAGGAGGTCGCCCCGCCCGCCGAAGAGGTTCCGCCCCCGCCGCCCGCGGCGCAGACCTACACGGTCGAGCCGGGCGACACCCTGTGGGCCATCGCCGAGCGCTTGTACGGCGACGGCAACCGCTACCAGGAGATCGCCGATGCCAGCGGCATCGACAACCCGGATCTGATCAACCCCGGCCAGGTGTTGACCATCCCGTAGGCGGCACCGAACGACGAAGGCCCCCGAGGCATCGCTTCGGGGGCCCTGGTACGTCGGTCGCTGTCTACCGGCTGGTGAACGGCAACAGTGCCATTTCGCGGGCGTTCTTCACCGCGACGGCGACCTGGCGCTGCTGCTGCGGGGTGAGCCCGGTGACCCGGCGGCTGCGGATCTTGCCGCGGTCGGAGATGAAGGTGCGCAGCAGGTTGATGTCCTTGTAGTCGACCGTCTCGACGCCCGCCGCGATCAGCGGGTTCTTCTTCGGGCGACGGGCCTGCTCGGCGCGAACCTTCTTCGAGGGTGCTCGCTTGACTGCCATATGACGGGTTTCCTTCTCGAGATCAGTGGTTGTCTACCAGCTCGATTTGTGTACACCGGGGAGTTCACCCCGATGGGCCATCTCGCGCACGCGTACGCGGGAGAGTCCGAACTTCCGGAGATGACCCCGCGGTCGTCCGTCCGCGGCGTCCCGATTGCGCAATCGTACCGGACTTGCGTCGCGGGGCAGCCGCTGTAGCGCCGACTGTGCTATGGCGCGCTCGCGCGCGGAAGTGGTCGGCTTGCGGATCAGTTCCTTGAGTTCGGCGCGGCGCGTCGCATAGCGGGTGACGATCTCTTTGCGCTGCTCATTGCGGGCGATCTTCGACTTCTTGGCCATCAGCGCTCCTCGCGGAAGTCGACGTGCCTGCGCAGCACCGGATCGTATTTGCGCAGCATCATCCGGTCCGGATCGTTGCGCCGGTTCTTCCGCGTGACGTAGGTATATCCCGTTCCCGCAGTGGATTTCAGTTTGATGATCGGCCGGATCTCGGTCGATTTCGAAGCCATGGGTGCTCCCGTCAGATCTTGTCGCCGCAAGACCGGATCCGGGCCACCACGGCCTCGATCCCGTCCCGGTCGATGGTCTTGATGCCCTTGGCGGAGACGGTCAGCGTGATGCGCCGATCCTCGCTGGGCAGGTAGTAGGTCTTGCGCTGGATATTGGGATTCCAGCGGCGGCTGGTCCGTTTGTGCGAATGCGATACGGACTTGCCGAATCCGGGCTTGCGCCCGGTGACCTGGCAGTGGGCCGACATTTGAGTTCCCTCCAATCGGGGATGGCAGCCGACGGAGTCGGCGGCGCGAGCGTGTCAGTTGACAATCATTTTCGACAACGGCTACTGGGCAAGGTACCGTTGCTCAATAGTAAATGAAAATCATTGTCGAAAGGAGTGCTGTGGTGGATCCCACCCCGTGCCCACCAGGGAGGCAGTCCGACCGGAGAACGCCCGTCGTGGTGGTCACCGGATGCTCCGGACCGGCCGCGGCGGGTGTGGAACGGCTGGCCGCGGTGCTGCGTGCGACGCCGGGCACCGTCACCATTCGCCACGATCTGAGCGGGCTGAGTGAGGGCATCGTGCACCGCACGGTGCACATCGGCGAGCAGCGGACCTCGACCGTGCTCGAGCTCGCACACGGCTGCGTCTCCTGCACCCTGCGCATCGATCTGCTGCCGCTGCTGTGCGCACTCGCAGCCCGCGATTCGGTGAACCGTATTGTGCTGGAGCTCGATCCGGCCTTCGAGGCGGAGACGGTATGCCAGGCGATCGAGAATATCGCCGTCACCGGTGTGGTCGGCCGGGTCGATGGTCCGGCCGGTCGCGATGTGCGGGTCGAGGCCGTACTCGCCGGTGTGGACGCCCGAACCTGGTTGGCCGACGCCACCGGGGAGGACACCCTCGCCGAGCGCGGAGCGGCGAGCGTGGACGACGACCGGACGGTGGCCCAGGTGGCAGTCGGTCAGGTCGACTTCGCGGATGCCGTTGTGGTGCTCGGCAATTCCGGCGAGGCCATCGATCGGGCGCGGCTCGGCGCGGTGCTATCCCGGTTGGTGCCCGAGGCGCCGGTGGCCTGGGTCGACGATATCGATCTGCTGGACACGACCGAGGTCGAAGCGCTGCTCACGCGCATTCCGGCCAACTCCCGGCGCGGTCGCGTCTTCGACGCGCACGCGCCGCTGCTGCCTGGCCAACCGCCGCTCGGCACCGACTATGGAGTGGCCCTTTTCGAATTCGCCGCGAGCCGCCCGTTCCATCCGGCCCGCCTGCACGAAGCCCTCGATGTGCTCTTCGACGGCGTCGTGACCGCGCGCGGGCGGATCTGGCTGGCTACCCAGCCGAATGAGGTGGTGTGGCTGGAGTCCGCGGGCGGCGGATTGCGCGTCGGCGGTGCCGGACCATGGCTGGCCGCCATGAGTCCGGCCGAGCTGGCACAGGCCGATCCCATGCGCCGGGCCATGGCCGCGCTGCGCTGGGACGAGCAGTTCGGCGACCGGGATATTTCGCTGGTGATCCTGGCTCACGACGCGGACCCGGGCGATATCCGCCAGGCCCTGCACTGGGCGCTAGTCGAGGATGACGAACTGCGCCTGGTGGAATGCGCGCCCGAGCGGGTCGCGCAGTGGGAGGACCCGTTCGGCGAGTGGCACGCCGATCCGTGTGCGCCCGGCGAAGCCACCCGCCTGCCGATGGACGGACAGGCGAAAAGTCCGAGAGGAGAGGTGAAATGAAGAGTGGGATACATCCGGACTACCACCCCGTGGTGTTCGAGGATTCGAGCACCGGAAAGCGCTTCCTGACCAGATCCACCGCCACCAGCACCCGCACCGTCGAGTGGACCGATGGCAACAGGTACCCGCTGCTGGTCGTGGACGTGACCGCCGATTCGCACCCGTTCTGGACCGGTGCGCACCGCGTACTGGACACCCAGGGCCGGGTGGAGAAGTTCGAGCGCAAATACGGTAAGCGGACGAAGGCAACGTCCCAGCCCGGACGAGGGGCGGGCTGACATGGCGGTGCCCAAACGCAGAATGTCGCGATCGAACACCCGCAGCCGCCGCTCGCAGTGGAAGGCCACCCCACCCGACCTGGTGCCGGTCAGTGTCGCTGGGGTAGTGCACATGGTGCCGCGCCGCTTGGTGCGGGCGGTCGAACGCGGACTCGTCGACCCAGAGCGACTCTGACGCCGCGGTTAGCGCGACGGAACGAGCCCGATCAGCGATCGCCCGCGCGTAGGCGCACCCAGCGAACCCGACGATCGCCGAAGCCCGTGCGCCGCAGGCATGAACCTCAGCCCACGGGCGGGTATGCCTCAGGTGCTGAGCTACCCGCCCGAGCCGACCAATCGCGCGCTTCGGTGCGGCTCAGGCCGGCGCCGACGGCGGGGCGGAGTGGATTTCCGCGAGCGACTTGTTCTCATATGCCTTGTCGAGCACCACGTTCACGGCCATACGAACTCCTTCGAACGAACCGGTATGTGCCAGCAGACGATAACTCGCGCGCTGCAGTCATGGGACGTGAATGCGCACGGTCGGTGATCGACCGACCGGATCCGCTGGATCAGATCTGCACATTGGTTCCGGATCGGAACCAGGGCTGTGGCAATCTCGTAGCTAACGAAGTGATTCACACCACATGGCAACTTTCGCCGCGGCCCGATTGCGTCCGGGTTGCTCGCAGGTCAATTACGTACTGAGAGTTGGTTTTTCGTATCCGTAAAAGTCCTGGCGCAGTGATGATTTCGTGCTCTCTCGCCGGTACCCTCATCCGAGAGGGCGGGTTCTCGGAACCCCGGTTCGCCGGATTACCGAGAACCCGCTCATCGCCAAACTTCTGGCCCTTCGGCCGATTTCTCCGCCTCCCGGCTTCCGGGCAATCCCGGCAACAGCGATTCCAGGCGGGCCAGCTGCTCACCCACGAAGTCGGCCGGACCCTCGATCAGGGAGAACGGCCACGGCCAGTGCGGTCCGTCCAACCGCTTGATCTCCTCGACCAGATCCGCCGTGGTGGCTTCGAGTTCGCTGACCTCGGTACGCAATTCGCCGATCTGCCGGCGCAGATCGGCCGATTCGGCCGCCAACTCCTGGATCCGCTGCAGCGCCGCCGCCACCCCGTCCACCAGGGTGTGGTTGCGGCCCTCCGCATCGGTGCCGAGCTGCGGCCAGCCGGACAGGCCGGGACCGCGCAGCTGAATCTGGATATCGCGCAGTACCGCATCTTGTTCCGGCGTCACGTCCGGTTCCTCCTGTACAAAGTCCCACTGGCCGAAATCTATTGTCTCGGACTCGTTTACATCGCAGAGCACACCGCCGACAACCACCTGCCGCGATGTCTGATGGATATTGCGCCTGGTCTCGACATTGGTGCCGGACCAGGCACCGGTCTGCCACGACCACGTGGCGACACCCGCGTCCAGTGCCCGGCTGACCGACCAGAACCCGCCGTAGATACCGATATTCGCGGAGCCGAGTACGGTGGCCGCGCCCTCGAGATAGGCATTGATCGCGAGCTGATCCTGGGGCGTCGAGTCGAAATCCGCGGAGAAGTAGATCGGCCGATCCGACCGGCCGCCACAGCGCAGCACCTGTGCCAAACCCGCACGGGCATCGATGATTCCGGCGTCGTAGCCGTCCAGCATCCTGGTTGCGGTGGTTTCCCAGTTCGACACGATGGAAATGTCGTGCGCGCGTAGGTCGTCGGCCTCGGCGGGAGTCAGCTGTTTGCCGGGCAGCGTGGGACCGCCATCGGAGAGATAGCGCACCACGAAGTCGAATCCGGCCGCTTGGACGGCCGCGCCGCCGGGACGTCCCGCGGCGTAGTCCAGACCGAAACGCATATCTCTCACTGTAGGTGGGTCGTTGGCCGAAATCGGCGGCATTGCCGAACCCGCCAACAGCGACACGGCCGGTCAGCTGATCGTGCCCACCTCCGAGGTAAGGGGATTCGGGCGGATGTTCGTCGCGACCGATATGGCGCGGTCTTCGCGGTGTGGCAAATCGCCGGACGGCATGCCGTCCTACTGGCTGGTCTGGTTCCAACACGACGACGTGGACGCCGCGATCGCCATGACCCCCGAACTGGGCGGCACAGTCCGGCAACCGATCTCGGATTCCCCCGCCGGGCGCTCGGCCGTCGTCGCCGGTCCGCAGGGTGAGGCGGTCGGCATCATCGACCCGAGTAAGACTATCGGCGAGATGCCAACGCCCAAGCCCCGATGCAAAGGCCACTTACGCAAAGAGCCGCATACACAAATGGGCTCGAGTCAATGGGCTCGAGTCGGCTCAGCGCACCGACTCGAGCCTGGACCGGCGCGCATCGTGCTGGGACCGGCGCGCATCGTGCTCGGACCGGCGCACGTCGTCCTCGGACCGGCCCGTGGCCGCGATGGCCGCAGCGGTCTCGCGCCGGTCGGGCGCGATGAGCACCGCGGTGATCGGCACGGTCAGTGCCAGCGAACCGATCACGAACATCGGAAATACGAATTCGAACAGCGTGAGCCCGTCCGGCGCCTTCCCGGCCGTGTCGATCGCCGGATCGATGGCTGCGATGCCCGCGTAGTACATGCCCGCCACACCGACGGCGAACAACAGCACCGTGGCCGCGCGCGCGAGCGGGTTGCGCAGTGCCTGGAACGACCACAGTGTCCCCACGCCGGTCACCAGCGCGATAACGAGCACGACGGCCGAAAGCCACGGGGAGATCTCGACCGAACCCTGAATGCGGATGGACCCGAGCCCGAGATAGAGAGTCGAAGCGCAGCCGATGCCCATCACCAGTCCGCCCGGAATCAGCCGGGCCAGCAGCAGGCGGCGGCCGATGATGAGCAAGGCGATGAATACCGCGCCGAACGCCGTCACCATGGCCGCGATCATGCGGCCGCCGTCGAAGCGCACCGCGGTGCCCGCGATATCGAGCCCGAGCAGCACCACCGAGGTGGCCAACCAGACGCCGACACCGCCGATCGACACCGCGGCCGAGATCACCCATACCAACCGGAACCGGGCCGAGCGCGCGGCGTGTAGGACACAGGCCAGCCCGACCACGGCGCCGAGCATCGAAACACCGAAGGAGAGTGCGGCGACCCAGTACCCCATGGAGAACTGGTCCACCGCAGCCCCGCTGTTCGCCGCAGCGAACAACCGGACGTCATGCATGTTGCGCGGATCCTTCCAATTCGAGCGCCTTCAGCTGGGCGATCGCATATTCGGTGACGGCCGCCAGCGCTTGGCGGACCTCCATGGCATTGCGCGCGTCGATATCCACGATGGGCACGCCCTCGCGCACCGAAAGCGCTTCGCGCAGTTCGGCGATCGGGAAGCGGGGGGCGTCGGGGAAGCGGTTGACGGCGATCAGGAACGGCAGGTTGCGCGCCTCGAAGAAGTCGACCGCGGCGAAGCTGTCCTCGAGCCGCCGGGTGTCGATGAGCACCACCGCGCCGATGGCGCCGCGGATCAGGTCGTCCCACATGAACCAGAAGCGGCGCTGGCCCGGGGTGCCGAACAGATAGAGCACCAAATTGCCCGGCAGGATGATACGGCCGAAATCCATGGCGACCGTGGTGGTTTCCTTCTCCGGGGTATCGGCGAGATCGTCGATACCGTCGGAGAAACGGGTCACCATGGCCTCGGTGCGCAGCGGGACGATCTCCGAGACCGCGCCGACGAAGGTCGTCTTGCCCGCGCCGAAGCCACCGGCGACAACGATTTTGGTCGAGGCGACACGGGTGTCGGCCTCGCCGGGTGCTGGGTTGCCGGGTTGTCCGGCGTGCCCGTAATTTCCGGCGGTCCCGGCAGTCTTATAGGGCACGGAGTCCACGCAAAGTCCTCTCCATCAGGGAACGACGCTCATCGAAGCTCGCCTCTTCGGTCAGGGTCGAATGCACGCGCAGGGCGCCATCGACGACCAGGTCGCCGACCATGACCCGCACCATGCCCAGCGGCCGATCCATGTGGGCGGCGATCTCGGCGACCGAGAGCCGATGCGTGCCCAGACGCAGGATCTCGGTGCGCAGATCGCCCGCTGGCCATTCGAGATGCGCAGTGTACGACAGTGTTTCGATAACCGCTTCGAGCGGGAGGTCGACCGCGGGTTCGGTGCGCCCGGAGGTCAGGGCATAGGGTCTGACACGGGTGGTCGGCCGGTTGGGCCCTTGGCCGAGTGGACTCGACATCGTTGGATCAGACTGCGGTCCGGGCGGTGGCTGTGACCACCGTGCCCACACGATCGACGAGCAGGGCCATTTCGTACCCGATGCGGCCGATATCGTGCGACTTATTGGCGAGCACGGCCAGATGTGATCCGTTGCCGACGCTCATCACCAGCAGATAGCCGCGCTGCATCTCCACGATCGACTGCATCACCTTGCCGCCGTCGAACAGCGAGGCCGCACCGGTGGCTAGGCTCGCCAGACCGGCGGTGACCGCGGAAAGCTGTTCGGCCCGGTCGGCGGGTAGATTCGGGCTGGTCGCCTGCAGCAGGCCGTCCGCCGTCACCAGCACCGCATGTGACACGCCAGGCACATCCTTGGTGAAGCGGGCGACCAGCCAGTTGAGGTTCTCGTCCGTGGTGCTGTTGGGGTTGGTCATACAAGCCCTCCGTCGTTGTACTGCGCTTCGGCCCGCCCGCTGCGGACCCCACTGAGATGCCTGGTCAGGTTGTTCCGGATCTCCTCCGGATCACGTACGCCGGGTTCTTCCGCCGGTGCGAGGCCACCGGGCACCAGCTGCGCACCCGGTCGGCGGATCGGCAGTCCGCCGACGGTGCGGGCTTCGGCGGTCGGATGGCTGGCCTGTTCGGCGGCCGTCCAGCCCGCGTCGGCGGGTGACGTCCATGCCGACGGCGAGGGTGCCGCCGCCGCGGGCTCGACCAGCCACTCCGAGACCATCCGCTGGTAGATCGGGGTGGGTGTTTCGCCCTGGACCGGCTGTAGTCGGGTCGAGGTGGTAGTGCTGGATTCGGCCTGCACCGGTTGCAGTCGAGTCGAGGTCGTCGTCGCGGGTTCCGATGCGGCGGCGGGCCTTCGGGTCGGCAGCGACGGCCGCACGGCCTGCGGCGTGATGGGCTGTGGACCGGTGAGATACGCGGTGGCCTGCGGTTCGGCGGGTTCGCGGGAGACGGTCGGCGTCGATCCGGTCGTGGTGGGGTCGTCGGGCTGTTCGGCCCAGAGATCGGTGACGGCGCCGAGGGGCACCTGCGGTTCCACATCGATCACCGAATTCGGTCCGGTGGCAGACTCATTCGTCGAGGTCGGTGGTCCGAACGGGGTGAGGCGCGGCCGGTCGGCCTCGCCCCAGCCACCGGCCGGATGTTCGGCGAATACGTCGACCGAGGTTTCGGTGTTGTCGTCCCCGGGTACTGGTACCTCGGGTGCGTCAGCAACGCGCATGGCGGGACGACGTTGCGGCAGCCCAGAACTGGTAACTGCGAACCGCGACGGCTCGCGCTGCGGCAGGCTCGGCACCGGCACCAGCGTGCGCGGCGGCTGTTGGTGCTGCGGCGGTGCGGGCAGTGCGGCCATCATCGGCGCCTCGATGGCCCGCTGGTTCGGATCGGTTGCGTCGAGCGGCGGGGCGACGAGCGCACCCGGCAGGTGCACGCTGGCGGTGATGCCGGGCTGCTGTGCCATGGTCGAGGTGCGGCGCAGGCTCACCGTGATGGTGTGCCGCTTGGCGAGTCGGCCGACGACGAAAAGACCCATGCGGCGGGCGGTTTCGACGGTCACCTCACCACCGGAGGCGAGCCGGTCATTGGTGAGCTGCAGATCCTCGAGTGACATGCCGAGGCCGCGGTCGGTGATCTCGATCAGGTAGCCGCCGTCGACCGCGCGCGCCACCATCACCGCGACCGGTGTGGTCGGTGGGGAGTAGCGCAGCGCGTTATCGATGAGTTCGGCGAGCAGATGTTCGATATCGACCGCGGGTTCACCGGGGACGATGCCGTCGGGCACCGCGCCGATCTCGACGCGCTGGTAGTCCTCCACCTGGGAGACCGCACTCCAGAGCATGTCCGACAGCGGCACCGGATGCAGCTGGCCGCGGCGCAGCGCGGTACCGGCGAGCACCAGCAGGTTGTCGCCGTTGCGGCGCATGCGGGTGGCGAGGTGGTCCAGGCGGAACAGGCTCTGCAGCCGCTCGGCATTGTCCTCGTCGTGCTCCAGATCCTCGATCAGCGCCAGCTGCTGCTCGACGAGGGATTGGCTGCGGCGGGACAGGGTTTCGAACATGTTCCCGATCTGCAGTCGCAGTCGGGCCTGGTCGGCGGCGAGGTTCAGCGCCTGCTCATGGATTTCGTCGACGGCGCGGGCCAGCTGGCCGACCTCGTCGGTGGTGTGCACACCGACCGGGGTGATCTCCGGGGTGGCGCCACCGCTGCGCACGACGGCGAGTTCGTCGGGCAGCTTGACGTGCGCGACCTCGAGGGCATCGCGGCGCAGCCGGCGCACCGGAACGACCAGCGTGCGCGCGACGGCGAGGGCCAGGGCCAGACCGGCGAGCAGCATGCCGATGACGATCGTGGTTTCGCGTAGCGCGCCGGTCTGCGCCTCGGTGGTCCGATTGGCCAGCGCCCTATCGATGGTGTCGGCGAGGGCGTTGGTGGTCTTCTCATAGATATCCGCGCTCGCCTGCAGGGATTCCAGCACGGCCGGATTGGATGTCGGATCGCCCGCGTTCTGGCTGAAGGCCCCGAGCCGGATACCGACCGCGTCCAGCAGCGGACGCATATTGGGCGCGTTGTCCGGCAGGATGATGCCGTAGGTATTGACCATGGTCATCTCGGCACCCGCCGAGGTGAGCACCTTCGGGCGCACGCTCGGATTGTGACCCGCCTCGGGGGAGCTGATCAGCATCCGCTGCTGGGTCAGCACGCGGCGCGCGTTCTGGATCGCGCCGATCTGCAGGAAGTACCGCTGGATGACGAGGTCTTCGACCGAGGGCGAGAGCGCGAACGCGTTGCCGATGCGGACGGCGATCTCATCGGCCTGTTCGCCGACCATCATCGGCGATCCGTTGCGCAGGCTATTGCGCATGGTGGTGCCGGTGGCGACGGCCGAGGCCAATTCGGCGGTGACCCTGCTGCTCGCCCTGGTGGTGCGCATCCCGGCCTCGAGATCGGCGAGCGCCTGATCGAATTTCGTCAACGCCGCGTCGGTGGCCGGGTCCGCGGTGTTACCCCAGGAGGATGTCGCCGCGACCGCGAGTTGTTCGGTGGCGGTACCGAACTTGACGATCGGGCGAATGATGATGACCTGTTCGGTCGCCGCGTCCAACTGCGACATGGTGCGCAGTTCGTTGTTGATCCGGAGCACGGCGAACACGGTGGCCAGCAGCACGGGCAGCACCAGCACGATGCCAACCTTGCGAGTGACCGACCAGTTGGACAGACTGAATTGCCAGGACCGCGGTGCAGCTTCCATCCGCTTCCGTTGCCTCCGCTTCACGAGCTTGCACGAGTGCCCCCGGATGGCGCGTGGCTGTTCGGTTTTGATTCAACCCGCTGAGAACCAACTAGAGGTCTTCTTTTTACCGCACGGAACATACCGCGCAGAGTGACCAACGGCAATCTGGGGCACTCGCTCTGTAATTCACTCGAATATGGCTACTCAGAACGGGTTTCGCCGTCCAAAACGGTTGCGTTTTGCACCGAGATCTGTACGTGATCACAAACCTGCTGGTCACTCGACCACCCCCTAGCGGGGCCGATCCTTTCGAGTGACCGCAAGCGGTGTCGGCGTGTCGAACGTCTCCCTCTCAGTCGACTCTCAGTCGATGCGGTCAAACTGGGGGCATGCGCATTCTGGTAGTCGACGACGATCGTGCCGTCCGGGAATCGCTGCGCCGGTCACTGACCTTCAACGGCTACTCCGTCGATCTCGCGGTCGACGGAGTCGACGCGCTGGAGAAGGCAACCGCGCAGCGACCGGACGCACTCGTACTCGATGTGATGATGCCGCGGATGGATGGGCTCGAAGTTTGCCGACGGTTGCGCAGTACCGGAGACGATCTGCCGATTCTGGTTCTGACGGCGCGAGATTCGGTATCGGAACGGGTAGCCGGACTCGATGCCGGTGCCGATGACTATTTGCCGAAACCATTCGCGCTGGAGGAATTGCTGGCGCGATTGCGCGCGTTGTTGCGCCGCAGGGCCGCCGATCCCGGCGAGGTTTCCGAGACCATGACGTTCGCCGATTTGTCGCTGGACCCGGTCACTCGCGAGGTGACCCGGAGCGACCGTTCGATCAGCCTGACCCGCACCGAGTTCTCACTGCTGGAAATGCTGATGGCCAATCCGCGCCGGGTGCTGACCCGCAGCCGCATCCTGGAGGAGGTCTGGGGCTACGACTTCCCGACTTCCGGTAACGCACTCGAGGTCTACATCGGCTACCTGCGCCGCAAGACCGAGGCCGAGGGCGAGGCCCGGCTCATCCACACCGTGCGCGGCGTCGGCTACGTCCTGCGCGAGACACCTCCGTAGGCGGGTCATGGCACGCGCGATCCCCAAGCGACAACTGGTCGCCACGCTCGGTCCGCCGGATTCGGCGGAGATGCGCCCGCCCATGCCGCTGACCAGATCGGTCTCGCTGCGCTGGCGGGTGACGCTGCTGGCCGCGTCGGTGGTGGCAGTGGCCGTCGCGGTGACGTCCATCGCGGCGTATGCGATGGTCGCGCGTTCGTTGTACGACGATGTCGACTCGCAGTTGAAGGCGCGCGCGGCCACCATGATCAATAACAACTTCGACAGCCTCGGGTTCCAGTCGATCGTGATCGCGGGCCTGTACTCCAATGACGTCGGGGTCGCATTGATATACGCCAATCACAAGGCGTATATGCCACCGCAGCAAACGATTCCGCCGGTGGGCACGCAAGAGCTCGCGGTCGCCGACGGTGAGTTGCCGTCGTCGCTGCGCACCGTGAGCAATCAGCGTGTACTCGCCGCGCCGACACATTCCGGTGCGACGCTGATCGTTTCGCAGCGGCTGCAACCGACCAGGGAGGTGTTGGACCGGCTGGCGTGGTTGCTGTTCGTGGTCGGCGGTTGCGGTGTCGTGCTGGCGGCGGGCGCCGGTACCGCGGTCGGGCGCACCGGGCTGCGACCGATCGGGCGGCTGACGGCCGCAACCGAGCGGGTCGCCCGCACCGACGATCTGACGCCGATTCCGGTTACCGGCGACGATGAACTCGCAAGACTTACCGAGAGTTTCAACACCATGTTGCGCGCACTCGCCGAATCGCGGGATCGCCAACGCAGATTGGTTGCGGACGCCGGACATGAATTGCGGACGCCGCTCACATCTTTGCGCACCAATATGGAACTGCTTATCGCATCCAGTCGCCCTGGCGCACCGCAGATTCCGGAACAGGATATGGCCGAACTGCGCTCGGATGTCATGGCCCAGATCGAAGAGCTGTCCACCCTGGTCGGCGATCTGGTCGATCTGGCCCGTGAGGATGCGCCCGAAACCGTCTATGACCGAGTCGATCTCGGTGAGGTGGCCGAGCGCGCGCTGGAGCGGGCCAGGCGTCGCCGCGGTTCGATCGAGTTCGTCGCCGAACTGCGCGCATGGTTCGTCTACGGGCACGAGGCGGGGCTGGAGCGCGCGATCCTCAATGTCTTGGACAACGCCGCCAAATGGAGCCCGGCCGGGGCCCAGGTGAAGGTGACCATGCGCGAGACCGGGCGCGGACTGCTCGAACTGGCCGTCGACGATGCCGGACCCGGCATTCCGTCCAATGAGCGCGAGCTGGTCTTCGAGCGGTTCTATCGGACGACGGCCTCGCGGTCGATGCCCGGGTCAGGACTCGGCCTCGCCATCGTCAAACAGGTGGTGACCAAACACGGCGGCACCATCACCATCGATACCTCACCGCGCGGGGGTGCATTGATCCGTATCGTATTGCCGGGTGAAGGTGATGGTGGGCCGATACCGGGTACGCCGACCGATATCTCGGAAAACTGAAAGCGCGGTCTCAGTCCGCTCTCAGTCGTCGACGCCAAGCTGGTCGATGACGTAAGGAGATACGAGAAACATGACCGAGGATTCGAAGGAAGGCGCGACGCCGCAGCCGGATAACTCCAATGCCGCCGCCGGTCCGCATCCCACCCAGCAGATCCCGGCCGTGCAACCGGGTCAGCCGGATCAGGCGTACCCGCACTCCGGATATGTGCCCCAGCAACCACCAAAGCCTCCGTCGATTTGGCAGCAGCGCAGGTCGCACAATCCGACCCAGCCCTTTCCCGGCCCCGAATCGGGTCCGGAGTACGCCCAGCCCTTTCCCGGCCCCGAATCGGGTCCGGAGTACATTCAGCCGTCCTTCGCGCCGCCGGTCCCACCCGGCGGGCCGTATCCGGGTGCCGCCTTCGGCGCGCAGCCGCAGCCGGAACCCGCGCGCCGCCCGGTCCGCACCGGTTTCGTCGTCGGCGCGGTCGCGCTCGCACTCGTCAGCGGCGGGGTCGGCGGCGCGGTCGGCTCGCTGGTCACCCGCTCCGATAACGGCCGTGCAGTGGTGACGAATGCCCTGGACGCGCCCAAGCCCAATGTCAGCAATGTCACGAACGCGCCAGCCGGTTCCACCCAGGCGGTGGCGCAGAAGGTATTGCCGAGCGTGGTGATGATCAAGGTCGCCAGCAGCCGTGCCCAGGGTGAGGGTTCGGGTGTGGTGCTGTCCTCGGACGGGCTGATCCTCACCAATAACCATGTCGCCTCCGGCGGTGGCGCCAATGCCAGGATGGAGGTCGCCTTCGCCGACGGCACCACCGCGCCCGCCACGCTGGTGGGCGCCGATCCGGTCTCGGATCTGGCCGTCATCAAGGTGCAGGGCAAGGACGGTTTGACCCCGATCGAACTGGGCACGTCGTCCAATCTCGCGGTCGGCCAGCCGGTTATCGCGATCGGCTCGCCGCTCGGTTTGGCGGGCACGGTGACCACGGGCATCGTCTCCGCGCTCAATCGCCCGGTCTCCACCAACGGTGAGGGCACGCCGAGCCAGGTGCAGCCGGTCATCGACGCGATCCAGACCGACGCCGCGATCAACCCGGGCAACTCCGGTGGCGCGCTGGTCGACGGCAGCGGCAAGCTCATCGGCATCAATACCGCGATCGCCAGCCTCGGCGGCGAGGCGACCGGTCAGCAGAGCGGTTCGATCGGCCTCGGCTTCGCCATCCCGGTCGACCAGGCCCGCCGGGTCGCCGACCAACTGATCAAGACCGGCCATGCCACCTACGCCCAGATCGGCATCAAACTGCGCCCGCAGGACACCGCCGCCCGGGTGCTCGAGGCGACTCCCGACGGCCCCGCCGCCAAGGCGGGCATTCCGGCCGGGTCCATCATCACCAAGGTGGACAGCCGGACCATCGACTCCGGTGACGCGCTGATCGCCGCGGTCCGCTCACATCAGCCAGGAGACAAGGTGAAGGTCACCTACACCGATGAACAAGGCAATAACCCCAAGACCGTCGAGGTGACCCTCTCCGGCGCGCCCGCGGACGGTGGGCGATGATGCGCGTCCTGCCGGGCGGATTGACGGCGCGACCGGGAGCCGACGCCCACCTCGTCGGCCTGGACGCTACGGTTACCACCATGGAAATCGATGCTCCTGTGGCGGGGCGTGCACTGGTGGTGGTCGTCGACGATCGAACGGCGCATGGAGGTGTGGACTCGCTCGGGCCGCTGGTCACCGAGCTGCTCACCGAGGCGGGTTTCCTGGTGGACGCTTCGGTGTCCGTACAGGCCGATGAGGTGGAGATCCGCAATGCGCTGAACACCGCGGTGATCGGCGGCGTTGATCTGGTCATCTCGGTCGGCGGCACCGGCATGTCCCCGCGCGATGTCACGCCGGAGGCCACCTCGCAGGTGCTGGACCGGGAACTGCCCGGGATCAGCGAGGCACTGCGCTCCTCGGGCCGGGTCGCCGGCTCGCTCGACGCCGGTCTGTCGCGCGGTCTTGCTGGCGTCTCCGGCTCCACGTTGGTGGTGAACCTGCCGGGCAGCCGGGCGGCGGTCCGCGACGGTATGGCAACCCTGAGTCCGCTCGCCAGCCGAGTGATCGGCGAATTGTCCGGATTGGCCGAATAATTACTGCCACGGACTCCTCGGACGACCCTCGCCCGGCGACACGCCGGGCGAGGGATGCCGCGCGTCTGGCAAAAATTTTCGGTGACGTTCTCCCGGAAACGACCGGCGACGAGCGCGGTGATGGTGCCGATACCGAATCGTCATCTGACGACTGGCTCCGCTCGCAGGTGCCGCCCCATCACGGCTGAAGACTCATCTACGGTCCAGCCACGTATCGCGGTTCGATGTCGCCGCTTCTTCCACTGTGAATTCCTCACTCTGAAATTTACTCGAGCTTTAACTACGATGCTGTCCCGTAGTTGCCTTCGGCATTGATGTGACTGCCGACACCTTCTGTGCCGCTTCGGCTGGAGCTTCTTTCTCGTTTATGCACGTCAAGCAATATGAGCATTTGAGATGGTGTGATCTAGATCACATTGATCTTAACAGAAACTTACGTTGCCAGACCGTTACTGGTCGGTTTAATCTCGCCTCGAGCCACCCACGCCGCTGGACCTCGCGGGCCCGGGTACGGCACGTACGTTTGCCGACTCGGCGGAACCTGGCTCGGTTCCGTTGCCAGCACTGACCGTTGCGCCGAAATAACAGCCGGTTACACATCGGCAACAAACGGGGCACAAACTGAGCTGGGCCTGAGAGGACCACCGTCCAGCCTCGATGGTCGAGGCTGACTAGTTAGAACCTGATGAGGGGAAGTATGAGCGAGAACCGCACCCTGCGCAGCGGTGCCCGAATTGCGGGCGTCGGCGCTGCCGCGGCCGTGGCCTTGGGCCTGCTTTCGACCGGTGCTGCCAATGCCGATACCTTCGTGCCGTTGCCGGACGGCCAGAAGGCCGGGCCCGATGTGACCCTCACCCGCACTGGTGAACACGCCCTGATCTCGCCGTCGCTGGCGGCCAATGGCGCCGGTCGCGTGGTCTGGGTTTCGGGCAATGCCATCGCCGATGTGGCTGTTACGCCGGAAGGCACGGTCGGCCCGAACAATGGCGCCTCCGGTGCCCCGGGTACCAACAACTCCTCGACGCACGGCGCATCGCAGCTGAGCACCGGCTACATCGTCGGCTGCCAGGTCAGCATCGCCAGCGATGCCATCTCCGCCGGTGTTTCCGGCAGCATCAACCTCTCGGGTGGTTCGCTCGGTGGTTCGATCGGTGTCAATCTCGGCCCGGGCGAGGTCAAGTTCGTTCAGATCGACTACAAGGACATCCTGAAGCCGGGCCATTACTCGGTCGAATACCAGGATGCCGAGATCGAGATCCAGGGCTGCGCGGGCTACGCCCAGGCGCGTGCCTACACCGTCGTCGAGATCATCGGTGACCACTACTCGAAGACCACCCTCTACGGGCAGCCGTTCAGCATCGGCTGATGTCGGTCGAATCCAACGAACATTCTTCTCGCTCAAGCGAATCAACCCTCGAGGGAAATAGCATGATCAACCGTAAGAACGTGGCACGGGTGGCCGGTGTCGGCGCCGCTGCCACTGTCGCCCTTGGCCTGTTCTCCACCGGCGCCGCAAACGCCGATACCTTCGTTCCGCTGCCGGGCGGCTCGATTACCAAGACGCTGTCCGACGGCACCGTCGTCACCATCAGCCTGACCGGCGAATCCGCCAACATCAACCCGTCCATGGGCTCCACCCCGCTGCACCGCAACGCGTGGGTATCGGGTAGCGCTCAGGTCACGGTGTCCGGTGACGGCAGCGGCGCGATCTTCCCGGGCTACACCGTCGGCTGCCAGGTGAACATCGCGGGTGGCGGCGCCACCGGTGGCGTCGAAGGCACCGCCGACTGGAGCGACGGGCAGAGCGTCAAGCCGGGCGTCGGCGCGAGCAGCGGTGGCAACCTCACCCTCGGCCCCGGCCAGTCGCAGTCGTTCTACGTGCTCGATCTCGAGCAGGCCGACGACTTCGGCAATGAGGCGCACAAGAAGCGCAACAAGTTCAAGAACGGCAGCGGCTCGGTCACCTGGGCCGATGAGACCATCGGCCTGACCGGCTGCGCCGGTTACGCTCAGGCGCGTGCCTTCGTCAGCGTCGAGGTGGAGACCGACAACGTCATCACCTGGACCACCCTGTGGGGCCAGCCGTTCAGCCTCGGCTGATCGGTAGGGGCATCGCACGCTGAAAACCCGAGCGGGCTCGTCGCATTCGCGGCGGGCCCGCTTTTTTCGTTGTGAAACCCCCTGATGCCCACCATGATTCGCGGATCGTAGCGGATCGCACGGTAACATGTGCAAAATCTCACAGAGATTCGGCGGAAACCACTAACATTGTGCGCACCCAAGATCGTCCACCGACGAGATTGTTGGCAATCCGCTTGATGGCCAAGGTATTTCCATCGAGCGGTGTCCGCATGAAAGGGTCTTCGGCCTCGGTACCCCGAGGTCGTCCGCTAGAACCTGATGAGGGGAAGTATGAGCAAGAACCGCTTCAGCGGTCTGCGTCGAGGTGTCCGCATCGCGGGCGCCGGTGTCGTCGCCGCTGTGGGAATGGGCCTGCTTTCGACCGGCGCTGCCAACGCCGATGTCTTCGTGCCGTTGCCGGACGGCCAGAAGTTGGGTCCGGGCGTGACCGTTGGCCGGACGGGAGAACACGCCTTGATTTCGCCGTCATTGGCCGCGAACGGTGCGGGCCGAGTCGTCTGGGTTACGGGCAATGCCATTGCCGATGTATCCGTAACGCCCGAGGGCACCGTCGGTCCGAGTAATGGCGCTTCCGGAGCGCCGGGTACCAATAACTCCTCGACGCACGGTGCTTCGCAGTTGAGCACCGGCTATATCGTCGGATGTCAGGTGAGTATCGCCGATAACGCGATCTCGGCGGGCGTTTCCGGCAGTATCAACCTCTCGGGTGGTTCGCTCGGTGGTTCGATCGGTGTCAATCTCGGCCCGGGCGAGGTCAAGTTCGTTCAGATCGATTACAAGGACATCCTGAAGCCGGGCCATTACTCGGTTGAGTATCAGGATGCGGAGATCCAGATCCAGGGCTGCGCGGGTTATGCCCAGGCGCGTGCCTACACCGTTGTCGAGATCATCGGCAACAACTACTCCAAGGTCACCCTCTATGGAGCGCCGTTCAGCATCGGCTGACCGCGGTGGGATCTCGAAATCTCCACTCGCCGAATCGAACTCATCGAACTCAATCCGCTAGGGGTAACAACTATCATGATCGATCGTAAGTTTGCGGTGCGCGCGGCCGGGCTCGGTGGCGCCGCCGCCGTGGCACTGGGCCTGCTGTCCACCGGTGCGGCCAATGCCGACACCTTCATTCCGCTGCCGGGCGGACAAATCGTCAAGACACTGTCCGACGGCACCGTTCTCACCATCCGGCTGGTCGGCGAATCGGCCAATATCAGCCCGTCCATGGGATCCACACCGGTGCACCGCAACGCATGGGTCTCCGGTAGCGCGCAGGTCGAGGTCACCGATGGCTGGAACGGTGCGATCTTCCCGGGCTATATCGTCGGCTGCCAGGTGAATATCGACGGCGGTGGCGCGAACGGCGGCGTCACCGGCGGTCTCGACTGGAGCGGCGATAACGTCAAGCCGAAGGTCGGCGCCTCCAGCGGTGCCAACCTGAGTCTCGGTCCGGGGCAGGCGCAGTCGTTCTATGTGCTCGATCAGGAGCAGGCCGACGACTTCGGCAATGAGGCGCACAAGAAGCGCAATAAGTTCAAGGGCGGCAGCGGTTCGGTCACCTGGTCCGATGAAACCATCGGCCTGACCGGCTGCGGTGGCTACGCGCAGGCGCGTGCCTTCATCAGCGTCGAGGTGGAGACCGACAATGTCATCACCTGGACCACCCTGTGGGGCCAGCCGTTCAGTCTCGGCTGAGCATTCCGCTCGAATATGTGAACGGGCCCGTCACCAGCTGTGACGGGCCCGTTTGCCTTGTGGCGCAAACCAATGCTGTATTTGCTCGTGGCCGTGCCGAATTCGGCTCGAGTTGCAGTGTGGGAGAATTCGGTCAGAACTCGTGTCGTCCGCCGCCGCTGCGCTGGCCATCGGTGAGTAGATCGCGGATCTGGACCAGCACCTCGGAATCGGTGGGGGTGGTGTCCTTGGTGCCGAATCGCTTCTTCACGTGCGTCGCGGGCAGCACCAGCACGAAGTACAACACCGCGGCGATGATCAAGAAGTTGACGGCTGCGGTAATGATCGGGCCGACCTGTACAAAGGTCGCCGGTTTGTCGGCAACCAATCGGAAACCGAGGCCGAGTTCATTACTGCCGTCGAAGACGGCGAGTATCGGATTGACGATGCCATCGGTGAACGCTGTGACGACCGCGACGAATGCGGTTCCGATCACCACGGCTACCGCCAGGTCGACGACGTTTCCGCGGAGTAGGAAATCCTTGAAACCCTTGAGCATTGCCAATATCTCCTCTTCGGATGGGAGCTGAAAAGCTGTGCTCGGCGGTCCGGGCTGCCGTATTCGACCGATGCTAGTTGACCTTGATGGCAAATGCTCGGCTACACGATTGTCAATGAAGAACGACGGTCAGGGCGGTGCGCAGCGAGGCCGCGGCGACCGCGGTGGCGTGTTCGGCGTCCATCGCGACCAGTACGACCCGCTCGGGCGTGCCGCGCCGGTCGCCAGGGCCGGATACCAGGACGACCGCGGCGTCGAGCGCGAGCAACCGAGCGGGCCGGCTGCTCTGTTCCTCCGCGGCGACGACGTCCACCCGATCGCCCGCCCGCAGGATCTCCGTGACCGCGGTATCGGCCAGCCGAATGGGCACGATGCGGGCGTCACGGGTGCCGGTGGCGACCGCCGCTAGCCGGGGCCCGACGATGCGCAGATCGGTGAACACCTCGCCGGTGCGCATGGCGCCGGTCAGCGTCGCGCCGACCAGGATGGCCATATCGTCGACCGCGCCCGCGGGCAGCGTCCGGGATTCGTGGGGTGCCGAGCGCAGATCGGCCGCCTCCAATAGGTGCCCCGGCGGAAGATCGCGTCCGGCGACCATAACGTCGGTGCGTTCACGACCGGTATCACCGCGCAGGAAGAGAATGACCGCGAGTGTGGTGAGTGCCGCCGCGAGCAGGCGTCGGGCGAGCAGGCCATCTGCCCATGGCGGGCGATTGCCGAATGCGCAGCGCAGGGAGTTGCCGCGGCCGAGTTCGGCGAAGGAGCGGGTCTTGCCCAGCGGGATGATGCCCAGGGGAGCCATGTCCGCAGCCTATGGCGACAATCACAGCGACCCGCCCGGGAAACAGTGCTGCCTGTGGATAACAACAGCCCTGGGGATAACTCCCGCAGGGCTGCTTCAACCTGGTGAAACTCAGCTGGCGACGGCCGTGCTCGCGGTGCTCGAGCTGGTCGAGGAACCGGAATCCGAGCTCGATGCGGAGCTGCCGGAACCGCCGTCCGACTTCGCAGGCTCGCTCGCGGTCGATGCGCCGCCGCGGCTGTCCGTGCGGTAGAAACCGCTGCCCTTGAACACAATGCCCACGGAATTGAACAGCTTGCGCAGCTTCCCGGAGCACTCCGAGCAGACGCTCAGCGCCTCATCGGCAAAGGACTGAACGATGTCGAAGCGGTTGTCACACTGGGTGCACGCATATGAATAAGTTGGCACTGGATCCTCCGCAGGGTTCGTCAATCTGGCACTCTACAGCCGACAGTGCCAACACCGCCAATCGGCATTTCATTCCGCATCCTCGTCGCGACCCAATCGATGCAGCCCACCATGCGGTGTGAGTGCCCAGCCCATGCGCAGATCGTGCGGTTCCTCGGGCAGCCGATCGAGCAGTTCGTCATCGCGGACCACCGCGATCAATCGCGCCGTCGGCCGGGCCGCGGCCAGCGTCCGGTCGTAGTATCCGGCGCCCCGGCCGAGCCGGACGCCGCGGCGGTCCACCGCCAGCGCCGGGACCAGGATCAATTCCGCCAGCGTGATCGCATCGGCGAGCACCTCGCCCGCGGGCTCGAGCAGCCCGAACCTGGCGCGCCGCAAGTCATCGGTACCGGTGAATTCGGCCCACTGCAGCGGTCCCGGCGGTCCGGTGACCGGCAGCAGCACCCGGGCGCCCGCCGCGCGCAGCGCCGTCAACAGCGCCGTCGATCCGGGTTCTCCGCGCACCGGCACATACGCGCACACCCATTCGGGAACGTCCAGTGCGGCGACGTTGTGGGCCAGCTCACGCGCCTCGGTTTCGTGCTCAGCGGTGGTCATCGCGGCCCGTCGAGCGTTAATTTCCACACGCCAGGCATGTTTGTCACGCTCGCCGGGCATCTCCACGGTGATCACCTTAAGCTCACCGGGACCCGAGTCGGCGTGATGGCCGCCTCGGGCCTGTGATGGATGGATAGGGTAGGCGTATGACAGCAATGGCGGGACAATCCGCGAATGGCGCGGTCGTTTCGTGTTTCCGCACGGCCGTGGTGCCCGCGGCCGGACTCGGGACGCGGTTCCTGCCCGCGACCAAGACCGTGCCCAAGGAGCTGCTGCCGGTGGTGGACACTCCCGGCATCGAGCTAGTCGCGACGGAGGCCGCCGACTCCGGTGCCGAGCGACTGGTCATCGTGACCTCGCCCGGTAAGGACGGTGTGGTCGCCCACTTCGTCGAAGATCTGGTGCTGGAGGGCACGCTCGCCGAGCGCGGCAAATTCCATCTGCTGGAGAAGGTGCGCAAGGCGCCCGCGCTGCTGGATGTCACCTCGGTGGTCCAGGAGGAGCCGTTGGGCCTCGGACACGCCGTCGCGCAGGCCGAGGGTGTCCTCGATGAGGACGAGGACGCCATCGCCGTGTTGCTGCCCGACGATCTGGTGCTGCCGTGCGGGGTGCTCGATGTGATGAGCCGGGTGCGGCGCAAGCGCGGCGGAACTGTGTTGTGCGCCATCGACGTTCCCAAGGATGAGGTCAGCGCCTACGGTGTCTTCGATGTCGCGCCGGTGCCCGATGCGGTGAACCCGAATGTGCTGCGGGTCAACGGAATGGTGGAGAAGCCGGCACTGGCGGACGCGCCGTCGACCTACGCGGCCGCGGGCCGATACCTGTTGGACCGCGCCATCTTCGACGCGCTGCGCCGGATCGAACCGGGCGCGGGCGGCGAACTGCAACTCACCGATGCGATCGCACTGCTCATCGAGGAGGGCCATCCGGTCCATGTGGTGGTCCACCGTGGGTCGCGCCACGATTTGGGCAACCCGGGCGGCTATCTTCGTGCTGCGGTCGATTTCGCTTTGGAACGAGAGGAATACGGCCCCGCCCTGCGGGAGTGGCTGCAGCATCGGCTCAGTTCGGACTGGGACCCACAGCTGACGACCTACGACTGATAGCGGCGGGCGTCGGGTTTCGCCGATTGTGGACCGTCGGGTACGAATGATGGTCCACCTTGCGCACGGAACGTGGTTGCGCGGGTAGCGGAATCGGGTCGGTGCGGAGAGATCAGGAAGGGCTGGATGCGCTCGGTTGAGGATCAGCAGATCAAGGTGACAGCTGCGGCGGTCGCGCCCCGGCCGGTCCGGGTCGCGATCTCCGAGGCCCAGGGCCTGCTGTGCGCCGAGGATGTCGTCACCGAGCGACCCCTGCCCGGATTCGATCAGGCCGCCATCGACGGCTACGCGGTGCGCAGTGTCGATGTCGCCGCCGCCGGTACCGATATCCGCAATGAGGACGACGAACTGGTCGACCTGACGCTGCCGGTGGTCGGCGAGGTGGTCGCCGGATCCAAACAGCCGATCCGATTGCAGCCGCGCCAGACCGTGCGGGTCGACACCGGTGCGCCGCTGCCGACACTCGCGGATGCCGTGCTGCCCTTGGACTTCACCGATGGCGGCCGGGCCAGGATCAAGGTGTACGAGCCGGTGCGATCCGGTGACTATGTCCGGCGCATCGGCGACGATGTGCAGCCCGGCGATGTGGCGGTGCGCGCGGGCACCATTATCGGTCCGGCGCAGGTGGGCCTGCTCGCCGCGGTCGGCCAGGACAAGGTGCTGGTGCATCCGCGGCCGCGGTTGTCGGTGATCTCGGTGGGCGGCGAGTTGATCGATATCGATCGCACGCCGGGCCCCGGACAGGTCTACGACGTCAACTCCTATGCATTGGCCGCCGCCGCACGCGATGCTGGCGCGGATGTGAACCGCGTCGGCATCGTGAGTTCGGATCCACGGCGGCTGCGCGATGTGGTGGAGGGGCAGCTGGTGCGTTCGGAGGTCGTGGTGATCGCGGGCGCGATCGGCGGCTGGGCCTCGGAGCAGGTGCGCGAGGCGCTCGAGGGTCTGGGCGATCTCGAAATCGCCCGGGTGGCCATGCATCCCGGCTCGGTACAGGGTTTCGGGCGGCTCGGGCGCGATGAGGTGCCGACCTTCCTGCTGCCGTCGAATCCCGTTGGGGCACTGGTGGTTTTCGAGGTCATGGTGCGACCGTTGATTCGAATTGCCTTGGGGCGCAGACATCCGATGCGCCGCATCATTCGCGCCAGGACGATCACGCCGATCACCTCGATCGCCGGGCGCAAGGGTTATCTGCGGGCCCAACTCATGCGCGATGAGGCCACCGGCGACTATCTGGTGCAGCCGCTCGGCGGCGGCGCCGGTGGTTCGTCGCATCTGCTCGCCACGCTGGCCGAGGCGAACAGTCTGATCGTGATCGACCCGGACGATACTGAGATCAGGACCGGTGACGAGGTTCGTGTCGCATTTCTCGCACAGCGCGGCTGAGGCGTGGAGACGATGAACGTGTTCCGGGGCACGCAGCATCCCGGATGGCCCGCGCATCTGGGACCGGTGCGGGTTGCGGCGGGCGAGGTCAGTCTGCGTCCGGTGCGGTTGCGCGACGCGGCGGCGTGGAGCCGGATCCGGTTGCGCGACAGGGCGCATCTGGAGCCGTGGGAGCCGACCGGGCGCGGTGCCTGGGAGGCACGCAACCATGCGTCGAACTGGCCGTCGCTGTGGTCGAGTCTGAAGGCCGAGGCCAGACGCGGCGCGATGATTCCGCTCGTGATCGAGGTCGACGGTGCCTTCAGCGGCCAACTGACCGTCGGCAATATCGTGCGTGGCGCCCTGCGTTCGGCGTGGATCGGCTATTGGGTGGCCAAGGATTTGGGCGGTCAGGGGGTGGCGACGGCGGCGCTGGCGCTCGGGCTCGACCACTGCTTCGGGCCCGTCGGATTGCATCGGGTGGAGGCGACGGTGCGGCCGGAAAACCTGGCCAGCCAAGCGGTTCTGCGCAATGTCGGTTTCCGCGAGGAGGGTCTGCTGAAGCGCTACCTCGATGTGGACGGTGCCTGGCGGGACCACCTGCTGGTCGGCATCACCGTCGAGGAGGTGGCGGGCACCGTCGTGGACCGGCTGGTGCGCGACGGGCGGGCCACCTTGCCCTGACTGCCGGATGCCGGCACGTCCGTACCGTTTTCGACGCGCCCGGCGGTCGCGACGCGCGGCAATAATGGTGGGAATGTGACAGGTGTGGCGTATGTGCACGGCGCGCCTGACCGAACTTGGTGCGACACCGAATTAACCTACGGACGTCGGAGGTGCGTCCTGCGCCACCGGCAGTGACCGTAGCGATTGGCTTGCAGGTCGCTCGAAAGGATGAGCTGTGAGGCGCTCGGTGACCAGTGCCGAATACGCCCCGCGGCGACCGGACGTCCGCCCGTCCGAGGCGTTTTGCGGCGAGCGAACGCACCGCGACGGGGCGCGGTGCGGCCCGGTCGAACAGACGATGCGGCGGGGACGGAGGTGCTGAGGCGAGATGCCGAATTCGATCCTGTGGATTGGCTTGGTCGTGCTCTGGGTCTTCGTGCTGTTCCCGATCCTCGCCGACCGGCATCCCAGGATCAGGCAGACTACCGACGCGGCGTTGGCAACCCGCGTATTGCACCGCGGAGGTTCCAAGCGGCGCGCGAAGAGTGGACCCGCCGCCGGACATGACAGTGATCCGGACTACCGCCCGACCCGAGTGCAGAGAAAGCTATCCCACAGCGATGATGCGGAGGACCGGATGACGACACCGGCCGACGAGCAGGTCACCGAGGACGACGATGCCACGGCCGACCCGCCCGAAGCCACGTCGGCGGTATCCGATACCGAAATCGACGACAGGGAAGGTGAAGTCGACGAGTTCGACCCCGCCGAGGACGAATGCGACGATGCGGACGGTGACGAATACGACGATGCGGACCGTGACGAATACGACGATGCGGACCGTGACGAATACGACGATGTGGACGGTGAATTCGACGGCGCTGCTGGCGAACTCGACCGCATCGATTCCGACGATGCCGAGATCGCAACGGCCCGAACGGCTGCGAAGCAACGTGCGACGGCCGATGATGACCTGGTGGCGGCAGAGCACACCGAAACGACCGGTGCCCGGATTCCCTCGGCCCGGACGGCGCCACCCGCTCGTCTCGACGAATCCGATTCCGACGATTCGGATTTCGTGCCCACTCGGCGTGGCCGCGGTGGCTTCGACCCCGAGGCCGACGCCATCGCGCGCGCGGCCCGCTACACCTTCCGTCAGCGCGCGGTACTCGGCCTGATCCTGGCCGCCGTCACCTTCGGCGGACTCTCGGTGGCACTCAGCCCACTGTTCTGGTGGGGCTGTGGTGGCTCCGCGCTCGTCCTGGTGACCTACCTCGCCTACCTACGCAAGCAGGTGCGCATGGAAGAGGAGATCCGGCGCCGTCGCCTCGCCCGGCTGGCCCGCAGCCGCGGCGAGCATGTCGAAGAGGAACGCGAAGCCGAGCGGCGCGCCCAACAGCGTGTCATGGACCGCGACACCGCCCGCGCCCTGCGCCGCCGCTCCGCCCTCATCGAGTCCGATGACGAAGACCCCATGTTCGAGCACCTGGAAACCTTCGATGCCGCCACCGCCCGCGCCCTGCGCCGCGGCCACGGCGGCGATATGCGCCGAGCCGCAGGTGCCTGATCATCCGGTCGCCCGATCCGGACACCGCGTCCGGTCGAGCACTCTCCCTCGCATCTGCCCAGCTCAGCCACACGATTCGGAGTCTGCCCACCCCGCCTGATACAGTGTCACAGCGCGGTTCCCCGGAGCCGCACGGGGCTATAGCGCAGTTGGTAGCGCGTCTCGTTCGCATCGAGAAGGTCAGGGGTTCGATTCCCCTTAGCTCCACTCGTTCGAAATCCGCAGTTCACAGACCTGCGGATTTCGTTTGTGTACGGTATGCGAACCGCACGTTCGGACTGCGTGAGACGTCCTGGCCGTGTGGATGTGTTCGCTTCTCTGACAAACGCGACAGGTTCGTGGCGCGGGTCGGCTATCCGGACCACCGCCGCAGATCTGCTCCGAGCCACGAATAATGCTCCTGGGCAGACGTTTTCAACCGAAGCCGGTCGGATCCTGATTATCGGCGCAGGATCGCCTGCCGCTCAACAAGGGCGAGTCCGTTCACGCCCTCGAGCACGACCTGATCTACGCCCATGAGGGAGCCTTCCGCGCCCGGTACCTGGAAGATCAGACCGAGCCGGCGTGGTGTCCGACGTTGGCCCTGGGCAGCACCGACTGGATGATCACCAGGCTGGCGTTGCCGAACCGCTTGGCGAACTTGGCGCCGAGTGGATTGTCGGTTGGATCGAGGCATCAGGACCCGACACGGCAGCGATGTACCCGTCAGGCCGGATGAGCACCGTGGTGTCGCCGGTGATGTCGTAGTTGCGGTGGGCACGGCCGTCGGTGTCGATCATCGTGTCGGGACCTGTTGCGGTGTGGTCGGTGGTGATCCGGATCGTCCGCGGCGCGGTGGCCAGCGGGTTGTCGGCACCGGTTCGGTGAACAGTGGCGCCGTGGTCGAAGCTGAGCAGGGTCCAGTGCGGGCCGCGCAGCAGATCGAATACCCGCACCTCGTAGCCGGCCGAGACGTCGACGCCGACAGCGTCCGGAGCTCGGTCGCCCGCGCGAACGCGAGCGTTGCCCGACCCCGGTCTGGTGAGGGGGCTGTCGGGGTAGGCGATGGTGAGTCCGGTGGTGAAATTGTCGGTCAGCCTGCCGATCGCCGATGCGCCATCACCGGTGCGCGCGGAACGCATGAGCGCGTGCATGCGAGAGGTGCTGTCGTCGAGGACCGCCTGCGCGACCGGGCGGCGTTCGAGTTCGTATGTGTCCAGCAAGGTTTCGTCAGCACCATCGAGGACGGTGGCGAGTTTCCAGCCGAGGTTGTAGGCGTCCTGGATGCCGGTATTCATGCCCTGCCCACCTGCGGGCGAATGGATATGGGCGGCATCGCCGGCGAGGAATACCCGGCCCACGCGGTACCGGTCGGCCAGGCAGACGTTGATCCGATACAGCGACAACCAGCCCGCGTCTTCGATGCCGACCTCGGGCAGTCCGGCGTGTTCGGTGAACAGCCGACGGAACAGGTCCAGCGTCGGCGTCACCGGGGCGGGGTCATCGGCGGGAACCGACGCCTGGAACTGCCAGACATCGGTACTGGGAAGTGGGAACAGCGACAAGATCCCGCGCTCGGGACTCATCCACACGTGCTGGCAGTACCTGTCCAGGCCCTCGATACGTACGTCGCCGAGCCACCAACGGTGATCACCATAGGACGTGCCGTCGAGGGCGACGCCGATCTGCTCCCGCACCGCGCTACGCCCACCATCGCAGCCGACGACAAAGCGGGCGCACACCCGCCGATCACCGCTCGCCGTCGACACGGTCGCCTCGACAGTGTCGCCCGTCTGCGCGAGGGCCGTCACCGCTGTCCCCCACTCGACCCCGCCGCCGAGCTCGGTGAGCCGGTCGCGCAGGACCTGCTCGAACAACGGCTGCGACAGCCAGACCGGCGCGTACGGCACCCCCGGATCGGGCATACCCACCGCGGCCTCCACTGCCTCGGAAACCGCACGGTCACGGTCGTAGTGCCGCGTCGGCACATGCACCCTGCCCAGCTCCAGCACCCGATCGATCACGCCGAGATCGTCGACGACCTCGAGCGCCCGCGGCTGAATCGTCTTCGCCCGCGATGCGGTACTCGCCGCGGCAGCGCGCTCGATGATCCGGAAGTCGACGCCCCGGCGGGCCAGGTCGATCGCCAGGGTCAGCCCGGTCGGCCCGGCACCGACGATGAGGACATCAGTCGAAACAACATCACGCTGCATTCTTCTACCTACCTTAGGTATCTATTATTGGATGACACGCCCTCCGGGGTGGCCGATCGGGATGTGGGTACAATATACCTAACTTAGGTAGCTAATCAAGGTGGGTGGATGAGCAGCGACAACGATGCATTGCAGGGACTGCTACCTCGCATGGCACAGGTGAGCAACACGCTGGGCCGCGGGCAGCTGTTCGAAACCGCCACAGCCGCAGCCGGAATCAGCCTGGAACGGCCCGCGGTGACAATCCTGGTGATCCTCGAATCCGCCGACCGCCCGCTACGGGTCGGGGAGATCGCCGAACGGATGCAGGTCGTCGGCCCGCACGTCACCCGCCAGCTCAACGGCCTCGAGCGGCGCCGACTCATCCAGCGTGTCCCGGACCCCGACGACCAACGGGCCCGCCTGATCACCCTCACCCCGGATGGCGAGACGCTGATCGGTCGCTACCTGCACGTCATCAACGACTGGTTCGACCAAGCCCTCGCCGGATGGTCCGAATCCGACCAGCGCGACCTCGTCCACCTGCTCGGCCGCCTCGTCGACGACCTCTCGGCACACTTGAACACCATCGTCGACGACACTCTCACCGAATAGGAGTGCCGCAGCATCCGCCGAATATCGGGCGACTAGAACATAAGTGGTTGGTAGATAACGGATCTCACATTCGCACCGCTGCCTGGAGGGGCATACCAGGGTGTTCCGTCAGCCGATCGGCCACCGGAACACCCCGCGCGACGGCTGTCGCCCCAGCTCGCGACTGTTCCGTAGAGGTGTTCCGCGAACCGTCCCGGTCAACCCCCGCTATGTGGAACAGTTGCGGCACGGGTGACCCGTTCCGTGTCGGATACTGCGGTTGTGCCACGTTAGGCCCACAAGCCCGCATTGCGCGAACACCCGATCAAGCAGCCCCGCCAGCTCTGGTGCCGGCTAGGGTCTCAGCACGATTTTGCCGTGGGTGTGTCGGCGTTCGAGTTCGGTGTAGGCCTGACGAACCTGCGTCAACGGGTAGATGTTCGCGATCGGGACTTCGAGGTGTCCGTCGGCGATCAGGGCGGCCAGTTCGGCGAGTACCTCGGCGCCCGCCCTGCCGTTGGGCCCGGGTTCGGTCTTGACCCCATACTTTGCGGCTGCTGCGAAATCGACGATGGTGTCGATCCGTTCGATTGCGACGCCGAGAGCGAGGGCCAGTTCGACGTACCCGCCGCCGTAGGTGTCGATGAAGGCATGGACGCCGCCCGGTGCGGCGGCCTCGAGCCGGTCCATAACGCCGTCACCGTATGCGACGGGGATCACGCCGTGGCTGTGCAGCCACTCGTGGTTGCCCTCGCTGGCCAGGCCGATGACCGTGGCTCCGGCACGGCGCGCGAGCTGAACGGCGAACGAGCCGACTCCTCCGGCTGCTCCGGAGACGACAACGCTCTCGCCCTTCTCGAGCTGTACGGAATGCACTGCCCCCCATGCAGTCACGCCGGCGATGTATAGGCCGCCCGCCACCTCCCATGGGACGTTCGTCGGTTTGGGGGTGAGGTTGTCGACGTCGACGAGGACCAGCTCGGCCTGGGCGGCTCGCTTCTCGGAGAATCCGATCACCTCGTCGCCGGGCGAGAATCGGTCGGCTCCGGCGCCGATCTCGACGACGACTCCGGCGAGATCGCTGCCCTGCCCGGAGGGAAAGGTCGAGGGAAAGATGTCCGTCATCGCGCCGGTGCGTAATGCCGCCTCACCGGGGTTGATGCCTGCCGCTCTCACCTGCACGAGGACCTGCCCTTCCTCGGGCACGGGGCGGTCGACCTCGTCGATCCGCAGGACGTCGATTCCGCCGAATTCGTCGTACCTGACTGCCTTTGTCATTGTCTTGCTTCTCCTTCGGCGCGCCAGGCGCGGCCGACTTCGGGAACGGGAATGGTGGGCACCGGTGTGCCCGTCACCAGGGCACCGTTCCGGCGTCGTCGAAGAATCCGCCGGTCGGTCCGTCGTCGGGCAGGGTCGCGAGGTGAATTGCGATGGCCGCACCCTGTTGCGGTGTACGGACGCCGCGAAAGCCGTTGAGGTCGGTGGCGGTGAAACCGGGACAGCCGGAGTTGATCAGGATGTTGGTATCACCCAGTTCCTTGACGTATTGGATAGCGAGGGCGTTGAGGAAGGTCTTCGAGGCCAAGTAGGCGGCGGGAACCGGGCCCATGTCGATGCCGGGCGTGGTTTGCAGGGCGAGCGAGCCGACGCTGCTGGACATGTTGACGATCCGCGGTGAGGCCGAGGCGCGCAGCATCGGCAGCATCGCGTTGGTGACCCGGATGACGCCGATCACGTTGGTTTCCACGACAGCTCGCACGGTCGCGGGATCGAGCGTGGTCGGTGTCTGCGGCATACCGCCGGTGATCGCGGCGTTGTTGACCAGAACATCGAGCCCTCCGGCATGGTCGGCGATCAATTCGGCTGCCGCGGCCACACTCGCGTCGTCGGTCACGTCGAGCGGGACGCCGAACGCATCGGTCCCGGCCGCCCGCAACTTCTCCACCGCGGTCTCGCGGCGTTGCCGATCCCTCGCGCCCACACCGACTCGCCAGCCGAGGGCGCCCAGGCCCGCCGCGATCTCGTATCCGATTCCCTTGTTTGCGCCGGTCACCAGCGCGATTGTCTGTTCACTCACGCCGTCGATCATGCGGCGGACTCGGGTGGGGCGGCCAAGACCGATCGGGTGGGCGGCGATACCGTGCGGGTATCGATCGTGGTAGGCGCCGGATACGATGCCATGGTGGAGACGCGGGAGTTGCGATACTTCGTCGCTGTCGCCGAGGAGTTGCACTTCGGGCGGGCGGCACAACGGCTCACGATGGCGCAACCGCCGCTGTCGCGGGCGATCCAGCAGCTGGAACGGCGGCTCGGAGTCGTTCTGCTGCAACGTAGTTCCCGTGCAATCACGTTGACCGAAGCCGGGTCGGTGCTGTTGCGGGAGGCCCGGCTCGCTCTCGAAGCGGTCGAAGCCGCCGAGCGCCGCACCCGCCGCGCCGCTGCCGACCGGCCCGGTCTAGTGCTGGCCATCAAGGCGGGAGCGTCGAGCGAACTGTTGTCGAAGCTGCTGGACGCCTACGCCGCCGAGCCCGGCGCTGTCGCCGTCGAGGTGGCACTGTGCGGGCCCGGCGAACCGGAAAGCCTGCTCCGCAACGGAAGTGCCGACGTCGCTCTGCTCCACCGGCCCTACGACACGACGGCGGGATTCGACACCGAGGACCTGCACACCGAACAGCAGATCGTGGTCCTGCCCGCGGGGCACCCCCTCGCCGACCGACCGCACGTGTCCATGGCCGAGGTCAACGCCCTGACGGACCTGCCGCTGCCGCGCTGGCCGCGACGGGATGGAAGTTATCCGGACGGCCCCGGCCCGCAGGTTCGCGACCATACCCAGTTGACCCAGCTGATCGCGCTCGGACGGGCGTGCGCGGTTATGCCCGAGTCGCTCCGAGCCCAGCTGAGCGACTCGTATGCGATCGTGCCGGTGCCGGACGCACCGGCCGTCACGACCGTCATTGCCTGGCCACCACACAGCAGATCCAAAGCCGTCGCCGACCTCGTCCGTACGGCGATACGCCTCTAGCCGATAACATCCGCAAATCACCACAACGACAAAGCGCTGGGACACCTGGCCAGGCCAACATCGTTGGGCTACCGGCGAGGCGTTCAGCGAACTGCTCGACACCCAGGTCATCCTCCCGACCCAGACTGAACCCGGGCAGGCCTGCCAAGCCGCGACGTCGGTCGCGACCCAGGCTCTGTCCCATCGGCCTGCGAACTAGCCGGTTTAGGTGTGGGTTCGGTATCTGCCGTCGGCGGCCGCGGTCAGTCGGCGAGCCAGGGTGCGCACGGCGTCGTTGAGGATGTCGGGGTGTTCGATGACGAACGGGCGGTTCAGGCCGGCGAGAAGTGGGGGAATCCAGTCGAGTTGTTCGGCCCGGATTCGGACCCGTACCCATGGGTCGGTGTCAGAGGGTGGTGAGTCGATCTCCTGCACGGTCGCGGTCGCGGCGGGCAGCAGCGGGCGGATCTCGGTGAGCGTTCCCTGAACTCGGACCGACACATCGTGCCGATAGGGTGCAGTGGCAAGTGCGGATAGCAGATGTGCGGCCGGCTCGAATCCGGTGGGCGGAGTGAATGTTCCGGGCCGTGTGGTCACTGCGGTGATGCGGTCGAGCCGGAACTGGCGTAGTTCGTCACTGCTGCTGTCCTGTCCCGTCAGGTACCACCGGCCGGAGTGCTCGACGAGCCCGTACGGGTGCACGGTGCGCTCGCTGGGCCGCCCGTTGCGGTCGGTGTAATCAATTGCGACCGGTCGGTGTTCGCGGGTGGCTTCGGCGAGCAGGAGGAGGACGGAGCTCTCGACAGCGACGTCCGGGCGGGCGTCGGCGGTGAATTCGGCGGTGTCGATCAGTGCGTCCAGCCGGGCCGTCAGACGTGCGGGCAGGACGCGGCGGAGTTTGGCCGTCGCGCTGTCGGCCGCGAAGGTGGCAGTTGTCGACCGGCTGGTGAGGAGTCCGAGCAATACGGCCACCGCTTCGTCGTCGGTCAGCATCAGCGGTGGCATGCGGTATCCGGGGGCGAGCTGGTAGCCGCCGTAGCGGCCCCGCACCGATCGGACGGGGATATCCAGGTCGGTGAGGTGGGTGACGTATCGCCTGACGGTGCGTTCATCGACGCCGAGCCGTCCGGCGAGTTCGCCGACGGTATGGGTGCCGCCGGCCTGCAACAGCTCGAGCAGGGCCAGCACTCGGGCGGTGGGGTGTGTCATCTCCGAAATTCTTGCATCTATACCGGGCGGAAACTGTCCGGTATTGACTCTACCGTGGCATGCGGCGGCGGAACTTCCGCCGTATCCGACAGCAGGAGTACGCGATGAAGCTCGTCTCGATCCGTCTGATCACCGATGACATCCACCGGTTGGTCAGCTTCTATCAGCACGTGACCGGTATCGAAGCAACCTGGGCTACACCGGATTTCGCCGAGATCGTCACACCGGCCGGCACCCTCGCGATCGGAAGCACCCGCACCGTGGCGCTGTTCGCGGCAGGCAGCGCGCGCCCAGCCGACAACCACACCGCGATCATCGAATTCCTGGTCCCCGACGTCGATGCCGATTACCGGCGGTTGCGGGAGGCGGTCGAGGATTTCGTCAACGAGCCCACGACGATGCCGTGGGGGAACCGGTCGTTGCTGTTTCGCGACCCCGACGGCAACCTGATCAACCTCTTCACCCCGGTCACCGCGCAGGCCATCGCGAAATTCGCCGGCTGACAGCCGCTCATGCGCTCGTGCAGGATGCCCGAGAAGGTGGACCGATTGAGGAACAAGCACTGTGTCGCGGTGGCCAGCCGACGGTTGCGTGGAGTCATCTTCGACCGAGGTGTCCAGGCACGCTAGTAGTCCCATCGTTCAACGGCCTTCTGGCCACCGTCGCGGACGTATCGCTTCCACTCGTCATCATTCGATCGACCAGACGCTCCGTGTCATCGGCTGCGGTCTGCGCTGACCGCGCTGCGCCGCGCGGTATGGCCACTTGATCGCCGGTTCGATAGCCGTAATGCGGCGAGGTCCCAGGTTCGTCCAGGTTGACGAGGGGGTCGGGCGCCACGCAGGATCAATCGCGAGATGGACGATTCATGCTGGTAAGGCTATTGGGCCCGGTGATGGTGGAGGCCGCGGACGGGACGACGGTGTCAGTCGGGGGGCCGCGGGTGCGGGCACTGCTGGGGTTGCTGGCGCTCGAAGCCGGGCGAGTGGTGCCGGCGGCGCGGCTGGTGGACGGGGTGTGGGGGGAGGACCCGCCGGCGGGGACCGGGAATGCGTTGCAGACCTTGGCGAGTCGGTTGCGCGCGGCGGTACCGGGGGCGGTGCGGAATGACGGGGGCGGGTATGTGCTCGAACTCGCGCCCGAGGACGTCGATGTGCATCGGTTCACGCGTGAGGTCGAGGCGGGGCGGGCATTGCTGGCGGCCGGTGCGGCCGAACGAGCCATCGCGTGCTTCGATGCCGCGCTTGCGTTGTGGCGCGGGGAGCCGTTGATCGATGCGGGGGAATCGGAGGTATTGCGCGCCGCGGCACTGCGATTGACCGAACAGCGGCTCGAGGCAATCGAACTGCGAGCGGACGCCTTTCGAGCCATGGGCCGAGGCGGCGAGGTATTGCGTGAGCTCCGCACGGAAGCAGCCGCACATCCGTTCCGGGAGACGCTGGCCGCACGACTGGTGCGGGCACTGGCGGCAGCGGGACGAACATCCGAGGCGATACAACAGTTTCAACGAACCGAGACCCTGTTACTCGACGAGCTCGGCACGACACCCGCCGAGGTGCTGCGCTCGGCCCTGGCCGAAATTCACACGAGCGCACCTCGTAATCCCGCAGTCGACGAACCTGCCATCGAGACGACGCCCGGATCGGGTCGACCGGGAGTTACGGCAGCATCCCCGAACAGCGGGACACCAAAGGTGTCCGCGCCGCTGCTGCCCAGGCGGTTCACCAGCTTCGTCGGACGCGGACGCGACGTGGAAGGAGTGCGACGGGCGCTACGCGAGGCCCGACTGGTGACACTGTCGGGTACCGGGGGCGTGGGGAAGACCCGGCTGGCCGCCGAGACAGTCGGGGCGCACGCCAAGGACTGGGCGGACGGTTACGCTTTCGTCGAACTCGCCGCACTCGAGCGGGAACGGGCCGACCGGCCGGCCATGAACGCGGTCGGAGTGGCGATAGTGAATGCGCTCGCTCAGTTCGGGCGACCCGACGAACTGTCGACGGAATGGGCCGATGTACTGGAGCGCACGCTGTCCGGCCGCCGAGTTCTGTTGGTACTCGACAACTGCGAGCATGTCGTGGAGGCGACCGCGCGCCTGATCGACGATCTGTTGCAGCGGCTGCCGCTGCTGCGGGTGCTCACCACGAGCCGGGAGCCGATCGGCGTGGACGGCGAGCGACTGTACCCGGTCCGGACCTTGGACCTGCCCGAAGCCGACGCGGGTAGCGCGGCGGTCACCACATCGCCCGCGGTCCGGCTGTTCATCGACCGTGCCACCGCGGCAGTCCCGGATTTTGTACTGTCCGAGAGTAATTCCGCGGATATCCGCGCCATCGTGCGCAGCCTGGACGGCATGCCGCTGGCTATCGAACTTGCCGCCGCTCGCCTGCGGAGCCTGCCGCTGCCGGACCTCAGCGCGCGGCTCACCGATCGCTTCCGGCTGCTCACCAACAGCACTCGCCACGCGGTCCCGCGCCATCGCACCTTGCACGCGGCCGTCGCCTGGAGCTGGGGACTGCTCACCGATGCGGAAGCCGCAGCAGCCCGGCATTTTTCGATTTTCGCGGGCGGCGCGACCTTGGACGCCATCACCCGGGTGTGTGGTCCGGACGCCATTGACACGGTCGCCTCACTGGTGACGAAGTCGTTGGTGGACTTCGATGGACAGCGCTATCGAATGGCCGAGACCATCCGTGCCTATGCGACAGCGGAATTGGCCGCCGCCGGCGATGCGGCCGAGGTCGCCCGCATTCATGCCGACTGCTTCCTGGAATTCGCTGACGCCGCCGCCCACGGATTACGCACAGCCGCACACCCTGATTGGCTCGCGCGGCTGATCGCCGAACACGGCAATTGCGAAACCGCGCTGCGGTGGGCGCTGGACGTCGGCGACGGTGAGCGTGCGGTTCGCCTGTACGCGAATCTCGTCTGGTATTGGCTGCTGCGCGGGTTACATGGCGACATCTCCGAACGCCGCCGCGAGGTCCTTGCCCTGCTCGGCGACACACCGCCGCCAGGGTGCACCGGGGCCTATCTGGCCTGCCGGTACGCCGAGGAGCTGCCGCCGTACTTCACCAACATCTGGTGGGGCCAAATCCGGGAGAACACGGGGCAATTCGAGCGACTGACCCGAGCGGCCCTCACCGAGGATCGGCCCCCGCACCCGATGTTCGTGCTCATACTGGCGCTGCGTGACCTGCTCGGCGACGACGACAGCCTGTTGACCGCGTGCACCACCTCCGACGATCCATGGCTACGCGGAAATGCGCTGATAGCACGAGGTTTCGATGAACTGGGCGGCGACCATCCGGCCCGCGCCCTGCCCACCCTGGAGGCGGCGCTGACCTGCCTGAGCGCGCACGGTGACAACCGGTCACACAGCCGCGCCCTGATCTCCCTGGCCAGTTACCGGACCCGGATGCTCGGCCTGGACAGCGCCCGCCTACTGATCGCGAGCGCGCTGGAACTGCTCAGCGCCGACCTGGGCGCCGCTGAGCGCATCGGCGTGCTGCTCTTCACGGCGGATGTGCACCTGGTCGGCGGCGATGCCGACGGCGCGGCAACCTATATCGACCGGGCCGAGGCCCTGATCACCCCGCACATCATCCCCGCGCCCGGGCGCTTCCTAGCGGCGACGCAGGCGCACCTGGCCCACCTGCGCGGCGACAACGACCGCGCGATGGAACTGTACCGGCAGATGTCCGAGCATCCGCTCCCCGCCGGCCCACCACCCGCAGGACGCCACGATACCGTCCGCTTCGTGAACCTGGCCTTCGTGAGCACCGCGCACGCGGCGGCCCTGGTCGCGGCGGGCCGGCCGGACGACGCGCTGCGAGAGCTGGCCATGCCCCGCGATCTGGCCGCCCAGACCTCGGCGGCGCTGCTGGCCGAGGTCGGTATCGGTTACGCCCTGGTCGCTCTGGCGAAGGGCGCCCCGGAGCGCGCGGCCCACATTCTCGGCGCCACCGACCGGATCAACCGGAGAGCCGGGGTGATCCGCATCGGCCCGTTCCGGCGGCGGGCGCTCGATCAGGCGGAAGCGGCGCTCGGGCCCGTGCGCCTGGGCGCGGAATTTCTGGCGGGCGCCCGGCTTTCGGACGAGGCGGTGCTCGAACTGCTGCGCACAGTTCGCTGACAACGACTGTCAGCGAACGGTACGGCCAGCACTGGATGCTCGGGACGCGTATCCCACCGATCCAGGAGTGTTCATGTCCGTTCCCTCGAACGCGGAATCAGTTGTTTCCGTGCGTGGTTCCCGCCGGCTCGGCAAACGTCTCGGTACGGCCGGCGCCGTACTGGGAGCCGGGTTCATCATGTCCGTCGGCGGCGGTTATCTGCTCGCCCCGCAGCGAATGGCCTCGGAGTTCGGCCTCACCGACGGTGATGCCGACGGCTTCCTGAATGTCAAAGGCGTCCGCGATGTGGTCACCGGCCTGATCCCGCTCGCTCTGCTCGCGGCCGGGCAGCGCCGCGCCGTCGGCGTCTCCCTGCTCACCATCGCCGTCATCCCGACCGGCGATATGCTCACCATCCTGGTGCGTCGCGGGTCCACCGCCACCGCCATGAAGGTGCACGGCCTCACCGCCGCCCTGGTGGCCGCGACCGGCGCGCTGCTACTGCGCCGTGAAAACCGTTGAGCGCCCGATGAAGACGCTGTTCAATACCGCTCACATCTATATGATCATCGGCCTGATCGCCGGGTTCTACTACCGCGAGATCACCAAGGTCGAACATTTCACCGGGCAGTCGCAGCTCGGTGTCGTACACACCCACGTGCTGGCGCTGGGCATGCTGTTCTTCCTCATCGTGCTGGCCTTGGAGAAGCAGTTCACGCTCAGCGCCCGGAAAAGCCTGTACGGCTGGTTCTTCTGGCTCTACAACATCGGCCTGGCCATCACCATCGCGGCCATGACGCTGCACGGCACCCTCACCGTGCTGGGCAAAAGCAGTGGTGAGGCAATCGCGCTCGGTGCGGGTGTGGGCCACATCCTGCTGACCGTCGGGCTGATCCTCTTCTTCATCACGCTCGGCAAATCCATCGACGACAGCCGAACACCGCGCACCGCAGCGGTATTCGCCGAACAGGAGGCATCATGAACACCGGCCAGGACAGCGCGCTGTGGACGCGGGACGCGGTCTCGCTCGCGGCGCTGATCGCCGAGGGCGCGGTCACCGCGGCCCAGGTCGTCGAGGCGCATCTCGAGCGCATCGAGCAGGTCGATTCCGAAATCGGCGCGCTCACCACGGTATTCGCCGAGACCGCGCGCGCGGAGGCGGCCGCAGCCGACCGCAGGGTGCCGACCGGGCCGCTGCACGGGGTTCCGGTCACCATCAAGAACAACCTCGATGTCGCGGGCAGCCCGACCACCTGGGGCGTGGCGGCCCTGGGACAGGCCGTCGCGGCAGCGGATGCACCCGCGGTGTCCGCATTGCGGCGAGCCGGGGCGATCGTCATCGGGCGAACGAACATGCCGGACTTCGCCACTCGCTGGCACACCGACAACGACGAGGCGGGCCCGACGGTGAATCCGTGGAACCCGACTCGCAGCCCGGGCGGTTCCAGCGGCGGTGACGCCGCCGCGGTAGCGGCGGGCATGACACCCCTAGGCCTGGGCACCGACTTCGGCGGTTCACTGCGCGTACCCGCCGCGTTCTGCGGAGTCGCCTCCCTGCGCACCACGCCCGGCCGGGTGGCGGTGGCCTCGAGCCTGTCCGGGGCCGCACCCGCACCGACGAACCAATTGTTCGCGGCACCAGGGCCGTTGGCGCGCACCGTGCGCGATCTGACGACCGCCTTCGAGGTCCTCAGCGACAGCGCTGACCTGCGCGATCCCGGATGGATTCCGGTGCGTGACGTGACCGATACCGCCCTGCCCGCGGTCGCCGTCACGCTCGGTGACGATATCGATCCGCAGGTGCGGGCCGCGCTGCTCGGCTGCGCCGACGCCCTCGAACGCGCGGGATATCGGGTAGTCGAACTGGATCCGCCGCAATTGGGCGAGGTGGCGGCGGACTACGGCAGATTGGTGTCCACCGAGGTGGTGGTCCAGCGCCGCGAAGCCATGCGGCTGGTCGGCAGCGCCGGGTTGAACACTTTCATCGACGCGGCGATCGACCTGTTCCCGCCGCTGGATCTGGCGGGCTACATGACCGCGCTGGGGGAGCGCCTCACCCGCCGCGCGGCCTGGTCCCGCTTCCTCGCGGAGCATCCGATCGTGCTCGGCCCGGTCTCGGACGAACTGCCCTGGCCGGTTGGCTACGACCTCGGTGGCACCGCACAGGTCGCGACCATGTATGCGGCACATCGCCTCACGATCGCCGCCAACTACCTGGCCCTGCCCGCGGTTACGGTCCCTGCGGGCGTCTCGGCCGAGGGCCTTCCCATCGGGGTCCAGTTGATCACCGCCCCATTCGCCGAGCGCCGCGCGCTGACTGCCGCCGCCCATATCGAAGTGGCCTTTCCGATGCCCACACCCATCTCCCCGGTAAGCGACCCGGCCACCCGGGACCCCGCCGGGGGCCCGGCTCCGTCCAGTGGCTCGGGCACGACGCGGTGAACATTTCCGTGGCGAAGGGAATCCAAATGTCACACAACACATTGCGATCCGCCGTGCGCGGACGGGTACTGCTGCGGCAAAACTAGTTCAGCACCTTCAGCAATTCCTGGGCCAGCGGCTCGGCGGACGCGGGGTTCTGTCCGGTGTACAGGTTGCGATCCACGACCGTGTAAGGCTTCCAGATCTCGCCGCGGGTGAAGCGGACGCCAAGAGTAACCAGTTCGTCCTCCAGTAGCCACCGGGCTTTGGCGGCCAATCCGACGGCCTCCTCTTCGTCATTGGTGAAGCCGGTGACCTGGTAGCCGGCGAACGGGGAAACGCCTCTCCAGCGGGTGGCCAGCAGTGCGGCCGGCCCGTGGCAGACGATGGCCAAGGGCCGGCCGGAGGAAAGGGCCGCGGTCAGCAGCCGGCCCGAATCGGCATCGTTGCACAGGTCCTCCATCGGACCGTGGCCACCGGGGTAGTAGACGGCCGCGTAGTCCTCCAGCCGAGCGTTCGCCAGCTCGATCGGCCGCCGCAACTCCTCGGCAGACCGCAGGATTTCCTCCTCCGCGAGGGCAATCTGTTCACCGCCGGCCATCGAGGGACGCAGACTCATCGCGTCGACGTACGGCACTACGCCGCCGGGCGTGGCCACCACAACCTCATGGTCGGCTCCGGTGAGCGCGGTATACGGGGCCGTGAACTCTTCGGCCCAGTAGCCAGTCGGATGCCGGGTGCCGTCCTCGAGCGTCCAGAAACTTGCGCCGGTCATTACGAAGAGGATCTTGGCCATGGAACTCGCCTCCCTGTCATGGTGGGACCGGTATGCCTGAACTGCGTAAATGCCACTGTAAGCGGTTTCGCCCGGCGCGGGCTTCACTCGAAGACGATGACCTGGCGTCCGACGATGTCACCGCGACCGAGGGCTTGCAGGTTCTCGTTGATGTCTTCGAGCTCGACCTTGGTGACGTTGTGTTTGATGAGGCCGGCTTCGGCGAGCGAGAGCACCTCGACGAGGTCCAGTAGCCGTCGAGGAGTTGGTAGTCGCTTCGGCACATGCCCGCCGCGGCGACCTTCAGGAGAATTTCGTCCGGCGCGGGCTCGGGCACCGGAACCTCTTCGATCCGAAGCGGTTCCTGGTACCCGTACATGCGGGCTGCTCGCATCTGCATCACGTGTGCCTCGCTTTCGCTGACAGGCAAGAAAGCGACTCAGACCATGCGGCGTGCCGGGATCGGGTTCTGATGTCGGCCGCTGCTTCCGACCATCATCTTCGCACTTCTGGAGCTGACCTGGAAGGTTTGGCTCCCGATAATGAGCGCGCCGCTTTGCAGCGAGGGCGGCAGGCCGGTTTGCACCCTCCGGCTTCCTGATCTCGGGGGCGAGTGTGCAGCGGATCCAGAGGCCACCAGAATCTCTCGAACGCTTACCGATTCGGGCGGACACCCGCGGGTCAGCGCATCACACTTGGGCCATGCCGCCGTCGACGAAGAGTTCTACGCCGGTGACGAAGCTCGATGCGTCGCTGGACAGGAACACCGCGGCCTGCCCGATCTCACGCGGATCGGCGATCCGGCCGGTGGGATTTCCTGCCCCCATCTGCCGGATCGCCGCATCGACTTCGTCCGGCGTGCGCACCATTGCCATTGCGCTGCGCAATGATTCGGTGTCGACGGCGCCGGGGCTGAGGATGTTCATGCGAACACCGGAACCCTTCACATCCTGAATCCACGCCCGCACGAAGCATCGGATCGCGGCTTTGGCGCCGCCGTACATGCTCATGCCCTGGGGCGGCTCGATGGTGGCGGTCGAACCGATGATGACGACGGCGCCGCCGTCGGGAAGCAGGCGCAGCGCGGGCTGAACCGTGAACAGCACACCCTTGGCGTTGACGTTGAACGTCCGGTCGAATTGTTCCTCGGTGATCTCGCCCAGTGGGGCATGAGCGCCGATACCGGCATTCGCCACGACGACGTCGAGCCGCCCGTGCAGCGACTCGATTTCCCGATAGACGGCTTCCATATCGGCCAACCGGGTTACGTTCGCGACGATGCCGGTGCAGTTGCCGCCGATCTTGGTCGCGGCGTCGTCGATCGCCTTCTGCTCGAGGTCGGTAATGACCACCGTAGCGCCCTGGGCGATGAATTCCTGGGCGATGCCCAGCCCGACGCCAGCGGCGCCGCCGGTGACAACGGCGACTTTCCCTTCGAGTGCGAGAGTCATTGTGTCTCCTCAGATATCAGTTTCAGCAGTTCCGCATGGATGGGCGCGGCCGGAGCTCGATGTGCGGGCGGTGCCGTATCGTGTAAGTGGAGGCGCCGCCACTTACACGATAAGCGGAGCCGTCCCCACTTAGCAAGAGGTCGAGCGAAGGAAGCCGATAATGCCCAGAGCCGATGGCCGCCCACTGCGGGCGGATGCCCAGCGAAACCGCGACAAGATCCTGTCTGCGGCCGTGCGTGTGTTCGCCGAGGACGGCCTCGACGCCCATCTCGATCGGATTGCGAAAGAGGCCGGGGTCGGCTCCGGCACGCTGTACCGAAACTTCCCGACACGCGAAGTGCTGATCGAGGCCGCATACCGGAACGAACTGGCCAAGCTGTGTCACGCGGCGCCGCAACTGCTCGAGTCGATGCCACCGGAGCTAGCGCTGCGCGCCTGGATGGGACGCTTCATCGATTACGCCACCGCCAAACTCGGGATGGCTGACGCGCTGCGGGCCCTCGTGGAGTCCGGTGTCGATCCGTATGTCCGCAGCAAGGACATGATGCTCGACGCGCTGACCTCCTTGCTCGAGGCCGGTTCGCGGGCGGGCGCGATTCGCGCCGATATCGGCGCGACCGACATGTTCGCGGCACTCACGGGAATCGCGCTCGCGTCCGGAAAGGCCGAGCAGCGCCAGCAGGCCGAGCGGCTGCTCGATCTGACCTTCGACGGACTGCGCGCATCTCGTCACTGACCGGCCCGCGACCTCGACACACTCCGCCAACCGGGTTGCGCGGGTGGGCGTCTCAACGTCTCCGCCGACAGGAGGGGCACGAATTCTGCCGCCTCGCGGACCTGTTCCGGTTCAGTTCTTGATGAACTCGAGCAGGTCGGCGGTGAGTTGCCGCATGTGGGTCAGGTACCTCGGTGGTAGTCCGGGCCGAAATGCTTTCGGATAATGAGGAACTCGTCGGCCCGTTGATCTTCGGATGTACCGCATGACCGGTTCGAACCGCGCGGGGGCGGCAATTGAGGATGTCCTGGATCTGGCCGTCGGTTCGTCGTCGACGTGTGCGGACAGTGGGCGCGATCCGGGCTATTGGTTTCCGTCGGTGGGGAAGGGGTGCGGGCTGCCGCACAGGATCCGGACGGCTTCGGCGTTGATTGCCTCCCGCAGTTGAGCATTCGGGACGCTGTCGAGCCCGGCGGCGTTGCGCAGGAAGGGCTCGAACAGTTGCCAGCCGAGTACGAACGCCGCGACGTGTGCAGCGGAGAGGGCGGCGTCGCGGTCATCGGCTCGATGTGCGCGGGCATGGTCGATCAGGGCCGTGATGACCGGAAATCGCCGCTGCATCTGTCCGACCGGATAGCCGTCCAGAATGCACCGTGCCAGCACGACCCAGTGTCGGCGCAGTCGTGGATCGTCCGGCGATAACGCGCCGCTGTCGGCGAACTCGGCCGTCTCGGCGGAGAGGTGGTCGAGTACGGCCGTCACCAGCTTGTCCTTGGCGCCGAAGTGCCGGAAGACCAGCCCATGGTTCACCCCCGCCCGCTCGGCGATGTCCCGGATCGACGTCGCGGCCGGGCCGCGTTCGGCGAACAGATCCGCGGCGTGGGTGAGCACCGCGGACACGACGGCGTCGCGACCGAGCGGGTTGTTGGCGTCGGAAGACGTCCTTGCACCCTCTGTAGTCATGTGACTACAGTAGCTCATACCAGCTGTAGTCGATTGACTACAGCCTCACTTTCTCCGAGAAAGAAGGTCGCCATGTCCGTCATTGCCGATAAGGACCCGGCCGCTGGCTTCACGCCCCGCACCGTTCAGCTCCCCGGATATCCGGTCTGGTCCGGTCCTTTCACGCATATCGCCGCCGAGCGTGACCGGCTCGCCCAGCTGAGCTGGCAGCATTTCGACGCCCGCCAGGTCGGCGCAACCCTCGGCGCGGAGATCTCCGGGGTGGATCTGACCACCGAATTGCCGAATCCGGTGATCGTCGAACTGCGGCAGGCGCTGCACGAGTACAAGGTGCTGTTCTTCCGCGACCAGGCGCTCGCCCCGCAACGGCACGTGGCCTTCGCCCGACGGTTCGGCACGCTCGAGGTTCACCCGTTCATCCCCTCCAACACCGACCAGCCAGAACTTGTGCGATTCGAAAAGAGCGCCCAGGTCGGCGGTTTCGAGAACGCCTGGCACCACGACGTCACCTGGCGCGAGCAGCCATCGATGGGCGCGGTCCTGCATGCGATTTCGGTGCCCCCGATCGGCGGGGACACGCTGTTCGCCGACATGTACGCCGCCTACGACGCCATCGACGAGGAAACCCGGGGGCGAATCGAAAACCTCGACGCCGTCCATGATTTCACTCGCGCGTTCGGGCATATGCTCAACGATGAGCAGCGGGAGAAGATGCGCGCCGAGCATCCGGCGGTGGCCCACCCGCTGGTGTGCACGCACGCCGTCACCGGCCGCAAGCACCTCTACGTCAACCGGGTCTTCGCCGACCGCATCCATGGCCTGGACCTCGACGAGGGCCGTGAGCTGATCGACCGGTTGTGCCGGAAGGCCGATGCTCCCGAGCATCAGGTTCGGCTGCAGTGGGAGCCCGACACCGTCGCGTTCTGGGACAACCGCGCCGTCCAGCACTACGCCGCCAGCGACTACTGGCCCCAGGTGCGCATCATGGAACGCGCCTCCATCGTCGGCCCCCGTCCCGCCCGCTGACCCGAATGACACTCGACGACAGCCGGTCCGGGACCCCGCACGACTCGATGCGAGTGCGGTCAGCCGCCAGGGTGCTCGGGCAGGCCGTCATCGCGCATGGCGGCGTTCGGCACCTCGTCGACGCCGTCACACCGGTCGCGGTATTCCTGGTCGGATATCAACTGTTCGGGACCGGTCCATCGGTCGCGGCCGCATTGACCGCGGCGGCCCTGCTCGCCGGATGGCGGCTGCGGCGCGGTGATTCAACGAAGGTTGTTGTGGCCGCCCTAGCTGCCGTCACTGTCTATTCGGCGCTGGTGCTGTTCACCGGTGAGGGCCGTGCCTTCTTCCTACCCGAGATCGTCGGCTGCGCGGTCTCGACCGTCGCCTTCGGCGCCACCCTGATCCGGGGCCGTCCGTTGAGTCTGCTTGTGTGTCAACGCATCCGGATCGAACCCGCCGAAGTCGACCAGGCCCGGATCCGCAAGCACCGGCGCCTGACCGCGGCGTGGGCCGTGATGTGGGCGCTCCATGTGCTGATACTCCTGCCGCTGTATGCCGCCGATCAGGTCACGGCCCTGGCGGCGGGGACCATGCTGCTCGGCAAACCCTCGGTACTCATCGCCGTTGCCGCCTCATGGTTGTGGGTTCGCAAGCGATAACCGACAGCAGGCATGCCGACAGGTAATCGGCATTTATCGACACGCCGAAGCCAAGGGACGATAGCTTTCAACTAAGTCCCTTCGGGCACCGTGTCCTGCGTCGACCCGACTACGCGATTACCCCGCATGAAAGGACTCGCCATGACCCGTTCCTCTGCTGACCTCATGCGACGCAACCTGCTGGACGTCTTCAACGAACCCGATCCGGCTCGCCGGGCCGCAGCTATCGCCGAGACCTATGCCGAAGATGTGGTGTGGCACGAACCGGACCGAATTGTGCACGGGCGCAAGGACCTCGAACGCCGCGCCGAAGAGGTGCGTGCGGAAAACCCGGACTGGGTCTTCCGACCTGCAGGCCCGGCCTCGGAGCTCGACGACATCGGCCACCTCGGCTTCCAATACGGCCCTGTCGACCAACCGCCGGTGGTCAACGGCATGGACATCGCTCGCACCAAAGACGGCGTCATTATCGAGCTCTACACCATCGTCACCGAGATCCGTCAGCCGTCCTAGCCCGATTCTCGACGGCTTCGCGGGCCAGGATAAGGCAGCTGACCACGAGTACCCAGGCGGGGAATACCAGCTCCACCCATTTGCTCATCTCACTGACGATGAGCAGTGTCAGGGCTACCAAATAGGTGAGGAGGGCGAGCCAACGGGGCATCAGCTTGGTCTTCAACCAAATCGTCGCGAGCGAGATCATGAATACGGCGGCCATGCGAAGCGCATAGGTTTGGCTCGCTGAAACCAGGACATGCCTGCCGAAGTTGATCACCTCGGAGCGGGCGGTCGGGTCGGTTACGTCGGTGTTGCTCGCCACCAAGCCCGCGGCGACCGCGGTGGCGACGAACATCATCGCCAGAAATAGCAGCCCGCTGCCGAGGAATATGGATAGGAAGAATCGGTCTTCGTAGCGTCCGAATCCGTCGCGCACGACGCCGATGAACCATAGAAAGCTGATTCCGGCGAAGGGCATCAGCACCGTTGCCATCGTGATCGCACTTTGTTGGCTCTTGAGCCAATGCGTTGAATCTTCGAGGCCCGCGGGCATTTTGATGCGGATCAGGATAATCGTCGTGCCGAACAATACCGCGAAGACGATTCCGGACAGCGCGGCGGCTCGCGGCGTCGACAAATGGCGCGGTTGCGGCGCCGAGTTGGTGTTCTGCGGCGGGTTCGACATGAGGTGATCCTGTCAAACTCGGGCGCCCATGGCCGGGATTCGGAGTTTCCCGAAATTATCTCGGATGTCCAGTACGGCGGAGATAGCCGAATCTTTGCGGCGCTATCGGCTCGCTGCGTACCATGCTGGATGTCCCGCTTACTGCGACGGTAAAGGCAGGTGACGCCATGCCAGCGACCGATCAGGACTGGAGTAGACCGGCGGCGATGGCCATCCCGAGGGAGGGCTATTTCGAGCTGGAGCGGGGTCGGTACGGACCGGTGTATCCACGGACGCCAGCCTGCTACGGATTCTCGATCATCGCAAAGGTGAAACCGGGTCGAGAAGAGGCGGTTCGCGCATACGGCAAGCAGATCGAAGAGGCGGTAGCGGGCAGCCCGGATGTGCTGGCACCACTGCGGTTGCATTATCTGCGGTGGGTGCTGTTCGATGTCGGCTCGGGGCTGCATTTCCAGTATCAAGGCATCTTCGACACCGATTTCGACAAGTACACCGAGGATGCCGTCGCGCTCTTCAGTCAGACCGGTATCACGACAGTTTTCACCAATCTCGAAGGGTTCCCGGAGGATTGGCAGGAAAACCCGGCCGCCTTCGTGAAATTCGTTCGAGAGCACCAGTTTCCGAGCTTCCTCGAATACGGCGAGTACCCCTACGTCACCGCGGACGAGATCAAAAAGGCGCTGCGGCTGAAGGCGGCGTTCTCCGACATGCTCGATCAGATGCAGTAGATCGTCCGGGCCGATGCTCGAACTCGACGATATTCAGCACATCCTGCTGACCCGCACCCCGGCGATGACCGGGCGCTACGAGTTCCTGTCCTTCGACGATCCCGCCGGGGGCCGGGCCTGGCTGACCGAGCTGCTGGACCGGGTGCAGTCGGCCGCGGACGTGCGCGCCACGATGGACAGCTCCGAGCGCTGGATCACGCTGGCCTTCACCTGGCGTGGGCTGCGGGCGCTAGGGGTGTCGGAGGAGGCGCTTGCCACCTTCCCCGCCGAGTTCCGTGAAGGCATGGTCGCGCGCGCTGACATTCTGGGCGATACGGGTGCCAATCACCCCGATAACTGGGTGGGTGGGCTGGCCGGTGCTGACCTGCACGCCATCGCGATCCTGTTCGCTCGCACCGATGCCGAACATCAGAGGTGCACCGCCGAGCACCACAAGCTGGTGGCCCGCAGCCCGGGCGTGCGCGTGTTGTCCTTCTTGGATTTGAATGCGACGCCGCCATTCAACTACGCCCACGACCACTTCGGTTTCCGAGACCGGTTGTCCCAGCCCGTGATCGAGGGATCCGGTGAAGAACCGACGCCGGGGTCGGGCGCACCGCTGAAACCCGGCGAATTCATCCTCGGCTATCCGGATGAGGAGGGGCCGGTCCACCGGTTGCCGCAGCCGGAGGTGTTGTCCCGCAACGGGAGTTATATGGCCTATCGGCGGCTGCGAGAACACGTCGGTGCGTTTCGGAGCTATCTGCGCGAGCACGCCGACACCCCGGACGGGCAGCAGCTGCTCGCCGCGAAGCTCATGGGCCGCTGGCCGAGCGGCGCGCCCTTGACGCTGGCTCCCGACCACGACGATCCGGAGCTCGGCGCGGATCCCATGCGGAACAACGACTTCAACTACGAACAGATGGATCCGCACGGCTACGCGATACCGCTCGGCTCGCACGTGCGACGGCTCAACCCGCGTGATACCGCACCGAATATGAACCGCCGCAGGATGATTCGCCGCGGCGCCACCTACGGTCCGGCGCTGCCGCAAGACGCACCCGATGACGGGGCGGATCGAGGCATCGCCGCGTTCATCATCTGCGCCAGCTTGGTCCGCCAGTTCGAGTTCGCCCAAAACGTCTGGATCAATGACAAGGCATTCCACGAACTCGGCAATGAACGCGACCCCATCTGCGGCACCCAGGACGGCACCCTGGAGTTCACGATCCCCAAGCGGCCCATCCGCAAGGTGCTCACGGGACTACCGGCATTTACCACGCTCGAGGGCGGCGCGTACTTCTTCCTGCCGGGTATTCGCGCACTGCGATACCTGGCCTCGCTCGACAGTTGAGAGGTGACAGCATGAGCACCCTGCCGCGGGCACGCACTTACAACCAGGACCACATTCCGCGCAAGCACGACGGGCGGCGGCGGATGAGCATCTATTGGACGTGGAGTTATCCGTGGGAGGCCCAACGCGATCCCGCCGAAATGTACAACCGCTTCTCCACGATGACCGAGGTCCGCAATGTCACGTGGCCGAGTTACGAGACCGTCGAGTACGACGCGGCGCACTTCCTGCAGGGCATCGCGGGCACATTGGAGCTCTTCCATCGTTCGACGCTGGCGTTCCAGCGACTGGCGGGGGAGGCCACCGGACATCCCGTCGCGGTGTTCCAGCGCATCGACCAGGCCGGTTACACCTTGCCGATCGACGAGCGGATCCTCGCCGATACCGACACGCTCATGGTGTTCGGACTCGACCACGTCCTGTCCGAGCAGCAGGCCGCACCCGAGGAGTGCGCCGCGATCCGGGAGTGGCTGCAACGCGAAGGCACCTGTCTGCTGCTGGCGCCGCACCACGACGTCGGCTTCACCGACGACTTCACCCAGCGACAAATCGAATACGAGCATCACGGCGACCCGCTGGTACCCCGCCAACAGCGATTCGGCCAGTACACCCGCTCACTGATGAAGGCGCTCGATGTGCCGGTGCACAACAAATGGGGCCTGCGCCCGGCAGTCGTCGACGGCACCGATGAGATCGCCCCCCTGACCGGATTCCGAGATCTGGACGCGCTCCACCTACTGGACAACGTCACCACCCTCAACTTCCACCCCCACCTGCCGCACTACGAACTCACCGCCCCGGAAAGCGACTCCCTACGAGTCCTCGGCCGCCAGCGCGTAGCCCCCGATCGCCCCCACCCCTTCACCGCCGCAGGCAACACAGAATTCAACACCCTGATCTGGATGCCCCCCACCACCCCCCGCGCAGGCGACATCGTCCTCCTCGACTCCACCAACTTCACCACCCTCTTCGGCGGCACCCAAAGCCTCGAAAACCTCTGGCACAACCTAGCCACCATGCAATAACCGGATTACCCAGCGGCACTGGGGGTTAGCTCTCGGTTGCGGCGCTCGTCGTCGGCCAGGTTTCAGGACTTTCGCTGTTTGCTGGGGGGATGGGATCGGGCCCATTCGGCCCACTCGCCGAGTGCATCGGTCAGGCGGATGCCTGCTTCGGCGGCGTATGCGGATCGATTCGTCGACCAGGCGCAAGACGGTGCAAGATGCAGCTTGGAGAGCATGACCCGGTGCGCAACTCGGCCGCGGGTCAGGTAGTGCCGATTCGCCATCGGCACGGCTGCGCGGCCGAGTTGCTCGGCGGTGCCGTCGGCGATGACGGCACCGGCTGCATGGTTACACCAATTCGGGTACGCGCAGGTGGGCGAGTGCCAATTCGAACTCGCCGATGTCGGTCACCTGCATGCCGGCTTGCCCAGCGATTCGGTCCCGCATGGCGGTCGCCTGGTCGCGGTTGCGTTCCATCGCATCGGCGTTGTCGAAGGTGACGGACGAAACGCCCCGCCCGGATGCCCGGTCGACCAGCAGACTGGCGCTGCAGAACCCCTCGAGGCCTTCCATTGCGGGCAGGGCTTGGGACTTGTAGGTGTCGATCGCCGAGTCGGCCCGAGCCGGGTCCATCTTGCTCCAGACCACGCGGGCGCATGCGCCCTCGCGGGAGAAGTGGTCCCGATGCAAGGCGGCAATCTCCCACTGTTCGATCAGTGCGCCGCCGCGGAACGTCTCAGCGGCACGATCCCGAATCGAGCGAACGCGCTCCGCGCTATTGCGCATCGCGTCCTCGGTTTCCCACGCGGTCGTCGCGATGCACCGGCCGGACTTCCGGTCGACCAGCAGCGACAGCCCGATACAGCCGGGTATGTCTTCCAGAGCCGGCAATGTTACGTCGCGAACGTGCGCAATCCCGGCATCGATAGCGGAGGGTTGCGCCTGAATAGTGGTAGAACGTGCGTACACGATCCACCCCCTCGGGGTGTTCAGGGCAGCGCCCCGATGGCGCCACCGGTAAGTTCACACTGCTCCGCCATTCCCGCAATGGCAATAGCGGATGGCCTCCCAGCACACTCTCCGCAACCTGCCGCGATCGTTCCGTAGCACATCAGGCACATCTGTCGGCGAACGTGCGGCGGGTACGGGCCCACGGACGGCTCGAACGATGTGTCACGCAGCGGTGCCGGTCGGTGGGGAACCGGGCTGCAGAGTCGCGGTTCGATGCGTTGCTGATTGCGCTGGCCGACGACGAAGTGCGCTCGGCCGAGCGGGAATTCGTGGTGTACGACACGGCCGAATCGATCGATGACGGATGGATCCGACCGGAACCACGGTCGGTGGACGATGCGCGGGTCGAAGGCCGGTGCCGCTCGCGCGCTCCGCGCACGCGAAAGCCGCAGCGAATAAGCCTATTTCGTGGCTGCCGCCAGTTCGATCAGGCGGGCGCGGATGATATCGGGGCGCTCGTCAGCGACGAAATGCCCACAGCCGGTGACGGGTTCGAAGGTGTAGTCGTCGGCCTTGGCGGTATCGGCGGCGGCGAGGGATGGGTGGACGGCGACGTCCTCGACGCCGAAGACCGCCCGGATCGGGATGGTGATGCGGCGGCGTTCCGGATTGCGTGCGGCATCGGGGACTTCGCGCAGCCAGAAGGTGCGGTAGGTGTCGGTGGCGGCGCGGGCGCAGACCGGATCGCGGAAGCGGTCGGCGAAGATGCGCACCGCCTCGCGGTCGAAGGCGCCGTGGTCGGTGATCGCGGCGCCGATGAGTCGTTCGAGGAACTTGGTGCGCTGTTGCAATGGCACACCCACGGTGGCGACCAGGGGTTGATAGGTGAGGAAGCGCCAGAGGTGGCGCAATACCGTCGGTACCGGAACCCATGGATGCGCCATATTCAGCACGAGGTAGCCGTCGAAGCGCTCGGGTTCGCGCAGCACCATGCGATATCCGACGTAACCGCCCCAGTCGTGGCCGACCAGCAGCACGCGGCCCAGGCCGAGCGCATCGAGGAGTGCGAGCACATCGGAGGCGACATCCTCCTTCGCCCACCGATGTGGTGCGGGGCCGGACCAGCCATAGCCCGGCAGATCGGGCGCGATGATCCGGAGCCCATCGGGTGGGTCGGCGAGCAGGTGCCGGTAGGCGTAATGGTGCTCCGGCCAGCCGTGCAAGAGCACGACCGGCCGACCGTCGACCGGTCCGGCCTCGGTGACGTGGAATCGGACATCGCGGGCGGTGATGAACGACCGGCGCACACCGGGGATGACTGGCGGTTCGGAGACAGCGGTACCGTCGGTAACGGGCATATGGTCACCATAGTTCGCCCAGGGTCTGGCGAACACCTTCCGTGGGCGGATCGGAACGACCTGCTGTGGGCGGACAGCGAACCGTACGCGCCGCTGGACCACGATCAACCGGAGGATCACACTGGAGGTGTGTTCCAGCGGATCGTGGTGGGATACGACGACTCGCCCGGCGCCCGCGAGGCTCTTCGACTGGCGCTCGAGTTGGCCGCCGAGCATAGATCCGCGCTCACCGTCGTCGCCGTGGAGGAGCATCGGCCGCTGTATCGGCCGGTGATCGGTGAGATCGAGGAGGAGCGCTCGGTCGAGGAGGAGGCCAGCCGCCGCTGGCTGGCCGCGGCCGCCGCGACGGCAGCCGAACGCGGCATTGTCATCGAAGCCGAGATCCGCGCCGGACACTCCGCCCGTGAACTCGCCATCGCCGCAACGCATCACGTGGCGGATCTGCTCGTCCTGGGCCGCAGCGGCCATTCGGCGATCTGGGGTCGCTTCATCGGCACGACCGCCGAGAAGGCCGCCCGACACGCCGATTGCTCTGTGCTGATCGCTCAGACCGGGCATGCGCCGAAGTGAGTCGCTGCACAGCGCGCGGTTCGCCGCCGGGATCAGGCCGCGAACGGTAGATTGCCGCCATGGCACTGCCCCGGGAATTGCTCGATATCGCTGAGCGGGTGAACAACTGGGGGCGGTGGGGCGATGACGACGAGATCGGCACACTCAATCTCATTACCGATGAGGTCGTCCGGAATGCCGCGGCCACGGTGCGCACCGGGCGCCGGGTCTCGTTGGCGGTGCCATTGCAGCAGCACGGAATTCAGACCGGACTGATACCGGGACGGGTCAATCCACTGCATTCGATGATCGCGCTGAACTGGGAGATGTTCGGACCGGGACTGGTCGCCACCAGCGACGATGTGGTGACAATGGGACTGCAGGCCGCCACCCACTGGGATGCGCTGACCCATGTATCGCATTCCGGCCGGATCTACAACGGGCGTCCGGCCGACACCATCACCGCGCACGGCGGCGCCGCCTTCAGCGGTATCGATAAGGCCCGCCATATCGTCTCGCGCGGTGTCCTGCTCGATATCGCGGCCGCCCATGGCGTCGATCGTCTCCCTGGCGACCACGCCGTCGGGCCCGAGGACCTGCTGGCCGCCGAGGAATTGGCGCGCACCCGGGTCCGTGCCGGGGATGTGGTGCTGGTGCGGACCGGCCAGATGCGGTTGTATCTGGCGGGCGACAAACAGGGGTATGCCGTTCCCGCACCGGGACTTTCGGTACGCAGTCCGGAATGGTTCCACGCCCGCGATGTCGCGGCCGTCGCGAACGACACCCTGACCTTCGAGATCTTCCCGCCGGAGCTCGCGGACGGGTGGCTCGCGGTGCACGCACTGCACCTGGTCGAGATGGGCATGCTGCAGGGGCAGAACTGGAATCTCGAGGAGCTGTCGCGGATCTGCGCGGCCGAGGGTCGCTACGAATTCCTGCTCAGCGCAATGCCCGAGCCGTTCGTGGGTGCCACCGGAACGCCGGTCGCACCGGTCGCGATCTTCTGACCAACGGTGCGGACCCGCACCACCGGGACACGCCGAACCAACTCGGCGACTGAAAACCAGGTGAATCGAGGGCTATCGGCGAGGTAGGAATTGCTCATGCCGTCTGACTTCGCCCCGGGTTTGTTCGCAGGACAGGATCTCGCAGCGCGCGTCGAGCATGCCGAACGCACCCTGGTCGAGGAAGGTGCACGCGCGGCCGCGCGGCGGAATCCGCAAGAGCGAGTGTTGCTGCACCCCATCGGCAGTGGCGTCGCGGTATGGGCGGGTGCGGGATCGCCGCTCGACAAGGTCGTCGGCGTCGGAATGGGCGGTGCGTTCGACGACGCCGAGCTCGATGCCGTCGAACAGGCCTTCGCCGAGCGCGACGCGCCGGTGCAGTTCGAGGTGTCGACCCTCGCCGACCCCGCCGTCGTCGAATGCCTGACCCGCCGCGGCTATGTGCTGTTCGGCTTCGAGAATGTCCTCGGTTTGCGACTCGACCCAGACCGGAAGGCGCAGCTGGCCGATGGTGTGGAGATCTGCGATGTCGGCCACGAGGAATTCGATACCTGGGTGAATGTCGTTGTGGACGGCTTCGCCACGCCGGATACCCAGGGTGTCGCCTCGCACGAGGAGTTCCCGCGCGAGGCGATCGAGCGCGCCGAGCGGGACCTCACCGCGACAACCGGTTTCGTCGGTTCACTGGCCTGGATCGGCGGTGTGCCCGTCGGAGGCGCGAGCCTGCGCCTCAGCGACGGCATTGCCCAACTGTGCGGTGCGGCGACCCTGCCCGAATTCCGCCGACGCGGTATACAGGGCTCACTGCTGTCGATGCGCCTCGCGGCCGCGGCGGTCGCGGGCTGTGACCTCGCGGTGGTGACCACACTGCCCGGTTCGAAGTCACAGCAGAACGTGCAGAAGCTGGGCTTCCAACTGCTCTATCCGCGCGCCATCCTGATCCGCTAGTACCGGCCGAAGGCGAGCGCGACATTGTGCCCGCCGAATCCGAACGAATTGTTGATCGCGTACTCGATCTCCTGGTGGCGCGCCTCGCCGTGCACCACATCGAGATCGATCTCGGGATCGAGGTTGTCCAGGTTCAGCGTCGGCGGCACGATGCCGTCGCGGATGCTGAGCACGGTCAGGATCGATTCGAGTGCGCCCACCGCGCCGATGGAATGTCCCAGTGCGGATTTCGGCGCGTAGACCGAGGCGTGATTGCCGACGGCCTTGTTGATGGCGCGCGCCTCGGCGACATCGCCGATCGGTGTCGCGGTGGCGTGCGCGTTGATATGGGTGATGTCCTTCGGCGTCAGGCCCGCGGTCTGCATCGCCCGTGTCATCGCGCGGGCGGCGCCATCGCCATCCGGTGCCGGAGCCACCAAATGGTAGCCATCGGAGGTGATTCCGGCGCCGAGCAGCCGCGCGTGGATGGTCGCGCCGCGCGCCTTGGCGTGCTCTTCGGTTTCCAGGACCATCAGCGCACCGGCCTCGCCGAAGACGAAGCCGTCGCGATCCTTGTCGAACGGGCGGGAGGCGCCCTTCGGGTCATCGTTGCGGGTGCTCATGGCGCGCATCATGGTGAATGCCGCGATCGGCAGGACGTCGATGAAGCCCTCGACGCCGCCGGTGACGACCATATCGGCATCACCCATCACGATCATGCGCCACGCGTTGGCGATCGCCTCCGAACCGGACGAGCACGCCGAGACCGGGGTGATCACTCCGGCCCTGGCCTGCAGTTCCAGACCGACGACGGCCGACGGGCCATTGGGCATGATCATCTGCACGGCCAGCGGCGAAATCTTGCGATAGCCGCCGTTCTTCAACTTGCTGTTCGCATCGGTGATCGCATCCGCGCCACCGATGCCGGTGCCGATCGCCACCGCGAGTCGGTAGGGATCCACCTCCGGACTGCCCGCATTGCGCCATACCTCACGTCCGAGGACGGTCGCGAGCTGTTCGACATAGGCCATGCGGCGCTGCTCGACGCGGGTCAGCAGGGTCTCCGGCCGCACCTTCAGGTGACCGCCGATGCGCACCGGAAGCTCGTACTCCTCGATGAACGGATCGTCCAGCTCCTCGATTCCGCTCTCACCGTTGAGGAGTCCCTTCCACGTGGCATCGACATCGCCAGCGATCGAGGTGGTCGCCGCGAGGCTGGTCACGACAACGTTCGGAAAACGTCCATCGGCGGCAAAGAGGTTACGCACGAGCGTCACTCCTGATTTCTCTTCCGGTAACTCTGTTTCGGTGTCCTGACGAGTGCCTTATGCGAAGCGAACAGGCGTACAACCGGTCCGCCGCAACCCGACATCATTGTCGGACGGTATCGTCGCAGGCGGTTCCCGGTGCTGAGCAGGGTGTCGAAACACATTGCTGAGCAGGTGTTTTCGCCGGACATCGTTTCGGGAAGAGCTTACCGGCGCGGTTTGATCACGGTATGCCCGTATTTACGAACCTTCGGCCCGGCTCTTGTGGGAACCCTCCAAAGTTGCCGAAACGGGACGCATCCGCGGCCGGATCGGGCGTAGTCTGCCGGTCCGCTGACGAGCGCGCGCTGGCCGATTCGGTCGCCATTACCCGGGGGGATGTGCAATCTTGTTATTGCACAACGGCATTGAAAGGGCTGGGGCCCGGCAAGTTTTGAAGGTCGCCCGAGCGGCACCGGCAAAGGGGTGTGGCGAGATCATGGTGTCGTCGAACGCAGCTGAGTCCAACGGCAATACCGCCGCGTTCCGAACCGGCATGCGCCGAAGCCGGAACCGTTCGGCCGATCCGCTATGGCCGGGCATGATCCCGCCCGGACCGGCGCCACGGGTCCTACCCGGGCCGCGCCCACCACGCCGGAAACGCCGCCCGCGGCATCGACCCTGGCTGGTTGGCAGCGCGGCATTCTTCGGGACGCTGGCGGCGGTGGCGCTGGTGCTGGTGTACACGGCCGAGGCGAGCAATACCCGGCAGTCGACCGCGACGATCACCGATCCGGTCCTCGGCGGTGGCCCGAACTGTGAACCGACCCGCACGGAACAACTGGTGCGCGGTAATGGCACCGGTTCGACCAAATCGGGTCCGGATGTGATTCTCGCCTTCCAATACGCCTACTACGTGACCCGATCCGGCTCCGACGCCCGATCCCTGACCAGCCCGGACGCCGGGGTGTCCGCGATCCAGTTGATCGATGCCGGAATCAAATCCGTTCCGCTCGGCACCCAGCACTGCGTCCTGATCACGCCGATGGTCGACGGTCGATTCGATGTCGTGATCACCGAGGTCCGGCCCGATTCGACGGTGCGCACCTACCGGCAGTTCGTGAGTGTCGCACCCCGCGAGGGCATCACCGTCATCACCAAGATCACGCCGCCGTCCTGATCCAGGTGCGGTTCGCCCCGGTTCTCCGCGCAGGATCAGCCGCCGGGCAGGCCAGCGGCGGTCGCCGCGGCGGTCAGCACCGATTCGAGCATCTCGGGCGTGAGTCGGCCGGTGAAAGTGTTCTGCTGGCTGACGTGATAGCAGCCGAACAGGTGCAGCGGTGCGCGACCGGCGGCGCTCGGCGCGAACACGATATGGGCGCCGTGCCCGAATTTGGGACGCGGGCGCGGCACGGTCCAGCCCGATGATGCGAGTGCGGGAAGCAGTGCCTGCCAGCCGAACGCACCGAGTACCACCACCGCCCGCAATGTCGGTGCGAGCAGACCCAGTTCGGTTTCCAGCCAGTGCCTGCAGCGGTCGCGTTCGTCGGGGGTCGGCTTATTGGCCGGCGGCGCGCAGTGCACCGGTGCGGTGACGCGCGCACCGATGAGCCGCAGCCCGTCATCGCGGTGCACCGCCGTCGGCTGATTGGTCAGCCCGACGTTGTACATGGCGGCGTAGAGGAAATCCCCACTGCGGTCGCCGGTGAACATCCGGCCGGTTCGGTTGCCGCCGTGTGCGGCCGGGGCCAGGCCGACCACGAGCAACCGAGCGTCATCCGGGCCATAGCCGGGAACCGCCCTGCCCCAGTAGGTCTCGTCGCGGTAGGCCGCGCGCTTCTCCCTGGCCGCCCGTTCCCGCCAGGCGACCAGCCGCGGACAGGCGAAGCAGTCCGCGACCGCGGCGTCTAGTTCGGCGATGGTCTCGCACACGATGGTTATTCGATCACACAGTGCGGCCGGTCATTTGGCTGACAGCATGCCGCTGAGATGGTCATATGCGACGTGCGCATGGAGTCGAACCCCGGTGACCAGTGGCCCGTCATCGGCATAGAAGTGCGGATTGTGATTCATCGCCATACCCCGGCCACCGGGAACGGCGACCGGCATGCCGGTTTTCGGGTCCAGTTCGGAATCCTGCACGCCGAGCGTCACATAGAGACCACCGAATTTGTTGACGAACTCGGCGACGTCGTCATAGCCCAGCGTCGGAAGGGTCGGGGTGACCTTACCGGCCCCGGCGACGCGCCGGAGTGTCGGCAGCCCCGCCTCGATCCACTCCTCGGTGTTGTGCACGGCGGGCACATCCTGGAGGTATTCGACTGCCGCCGAACAGTTGTAGGCCTGCGCCGAATGCGCGGCGAGGGTGTCGAGGCGCTTCTGGATATCGCCCATATCGGTCTCGACGGCGCAGCGGATGGTGCCCCACAGCGTGACGGTCTGCCCGATGATATTGAACCGGCCCACATCCTGCACGTGGCCGATGGTGACGGTGCACGGGTCGAATGCGCTGATCTGCCGGTAGAGCTGGCCGATGCCGGTGATGACGGCGCCAGCGGCGGGCATCGGGTCGACGCCCATCCACGGTGTCGACCCGTGCACCTGGTGCCCGGTGATGGTGATCTTCACCAGGCAGGAGGCGCCGAACTGGTTGCCGATCCGGTATCCGATGTAGCCCTTGGGATATGGCGTGACGTGGAAGCCGAATGCCATGGTCGGCGCCGGATCGTCCAATGCGCCTTCGGCGAGCATCTGCTTGGCGCCGCCCTGCTCGTCCACTGGCGGCCCCTCCTCGGCGGGTTGGAAGACGAACAGCACCGTCCCGGGGAGCCGATCGCGCACGCCGGTCAGTACCGAGGCCGCGCCCATCAGCATCGCGGTATGGCAGTCGTGGCCGCAGGCGTGCGAGACCGGGTACGGTCCGCCGGGATAGTCGTTGTCCACCACCTTCGATGCGAAATCGACACCGCATAGATCGGGTACCGGCAGTGCGTCGATATCGGCGCGCAGCGCGATCGTCCGGTCGCCGGCCGCGCCGCCGCGCAACACGCCGACAATGCCGTGTCCGGCGATGCCGGTGCGCACCTCGTCCAGGCCGAGCGAGCGCAGGTGGTCGGCGATGAGTGCGGCGGTATTCGACTCCCGGTTGGACAGCTCGGGATGCTGGTGCAGGTGGTGCCGCCACTGGATGACCTGATCCGCCAGTTCCGCCGCGCGCCTGTCCAATTCGTCGTAGATCGCGTCCGCATTCATCTGAACTCCGTTCGTTGTGTCGGGCAGCCACACGAGCAGCGATGGACGAAACGGTCATGTCCACTATGCATCGATAGCCGATCGTTTGCGTACAGGTCGTGCGACCAGTTCCGCGGCCGTGCGCGGTGGGTAAGGACCCGGACATGTGAGCCTGGCCACCGTGGGCGAGTTGATAGCATGGCCTTTCTGGCCGACCGGATGCGGGCAACGCCCCCGGATTCACCTCGAAAGAGTCTTTTCATGCAGTTTGAAATCGTCGAGCGAGACGAGACGTGGGTTGCCGGACTACCGGTGCGCAGCCCGAAACGTGCGCTCGGGGAACTGCGTGACCACGATCTAGAGGCCGCGTGGGCGGCGGTACTGCATCAGGAACTCGGCGGCCCGCTGGCCAGCGCCTATACCGACTACAGCGGTGAACTCGGCACCTATAACACTCAGATCGTCGGCTATGAGTGCGCGTCCTTCGGCAATGTCACCCGCGGTCACCTGGTGGCCCGGCTGCCGCGCGGCACCTATGCCCGCTTCTCCTCGGTCGGTAACTTTCCGCAGGTGATGACCGACCTGTGGACGCAGATCGCCTATGCCGAAGAGCACAACCAGATCAAACGCACCTACAGCGGTGACTTCGAGTGTTATCCGCACGCGTACAAGATCGATCTCTACCTGGCGGTCGATGCGCGGTGAGTGAGCGCAGCGAACCGACCATGGCACAGGGCATCTCGCGGCGGAGCGGCAGCGAGGCGCGGTCATGACCTATGCGATCGTGGTGCGCCGCGAGGCCATCTACGGCGGCCTGGTGGTGCCACGGGTACGTCCGAGCTTCAAGGTCAGCAATAGCGATCTGATCGAATTCCTCAAGGATCGGCTGCGCGACCGCGCGGGCGCCGACCAGCCGATGTATACGGTGTATGTACCGGATCCGGCCGGGAACTACAACGCTGTTGTTTGTTTCGAGTACTCGGATCCGAGTGCGGTTCCGGTCGGTGACGTACTGGTCAAGGTACCCAAGGGTGTCTACGCCCGGTTCGAGCCGAACGGGGATTATCACGATCCGGTCGAGGACGTTTGGGCCCAGGTCGACGATGCGACCGCCTCCGCCGAGATCACTCGGGCCTACCGTGAAGAGATCGAGATCTGGCGTGGGCCGGAGTCGGTCGAACTGTTCATCTCCATCCTGGTTTAAGTTTGCCGAACGTTAGCTCTGTCAGTACCGACTGGTCTCTCTATTCCTTTCGATGGCTTGTTCGAGCCGTCTGACCTGCGGCGATTTCGGTCCGCCCAAATAGTTTTCGGGAGATTAACCAGACATCTGGTCAATTCTTGTCGGATGACGGATACTGCCCTAGGCAAACTCACCTGATCGGCGAGTCGTCTGGTGAGTCTGCCGGACCGGCTCGATGACTGCGCGGATGCGCGGTAGCAAATGGAGTAGGAACACCATGACTGTCGAAACAATCGCAGTCGGCCCCGGGGGCACACGCGATGCCGAGGTGTTGCGGTTTCGCGACATGCATTCCGGTTATGCCTTTCATGTCGCTACTCCGCAGGCTCATCCTGATCTGTGGCGCCGTTATCTGCATGGCGCGCTGCAGGTTTACCGGCACTACGGCGTTGATCACGCTTTGGAATACGACAGGGTCGTCGACGGCAGCTCGACATCGTTGTTCTTCGCCGCTGTCGACTCGACCGGCGCGGTCGTCGCGGGATTGCGGGCGCAGGGTCCCTACGGCGTCGCCGATGAGGTGCGCGCCCTGGGCGCCTGGGCTGGTCGCCCCGGTGCCGCCGAGTTGCGGGCGATGGTTGCTGACCGGATACCAGGGGGTGTTGTCGAGGTGAAAGCGGTCTGGGTTGCACGGGCGGCCGAGCAGCGTGCCGCGCTCGCCGCCGCGGTGTCGCGCTGTGTCGTGCACGCCGCGTGGCTGCTCGATGCCCGGTTCGGTTTCATCACCACTGCCACGCGGAATGTCGGCCTGTACCGCTCGAGTGGTGGATATGTCGCCGATCGGATACCGTCTGTGCCCTATCCCGACGACCGTTATCGGACCATCCCGATGTGGTGGGATACTCGGACTTATCGGTCATTAGCCACAAAGTTGCAGAGTTCGTTGATCGCGCTGGAGCGTGCGGCGCTGGATGCTTGGCTGTCGCCGCACGGTCGGGCTCCCTCGGGTGGATCAGGGATCGGAGGACTGGCGCAGGCATGAACGGTGACCTCACCGCGGAGCACCGCCCGTTGATTCTCGACGAGATGGCCGTAGCCGACGCGCAGATCCTCGTGCAATTGCGGAAATCGCCGCAGGTCCGCATTCTCGACCTGCGTGATGTGCTGCGCGCCGAACTCGCCAAGGTGCGCCGGCCGCCGGTGGATCTCGGCGGCCCAGAAACCGACCGATGGGTTTACTATCCGTGGCGGCGCACACTGGTCGGGCTGCCCGGCGAAAAGACGTACCGGGCAATCCGTTTGGACCGCAATCAGAACAAGCTCACCCGCGCCGAACAGCTGCGCTGTGCCGGTCAGACGATCGGTGTGGTCGGGCAGAGCGTCGGCCACGCGGTCGCCTACGCGCTGGCCCTGGAGGGCACCTGCGCCGGGCTGCGCCTGGCCGATTTCGACGATATCGAACTGTCGAATCTGAATCGGGTGCCTGCCGGAATCTTCGATATCGGGGTGAACAAGGCGGTCGTGACCGCGCGCCGGATCGCCGAACTCGATCCGTATCTGCCGGTCGAGGTCTACCCCGCGGGTGTGGACGAGGACACCGTCGACGAGTTCATGCGGGGGCTATCGATCGTGGTCGAGGAATGCGATTCGCTCGATATCAAGTTCGCGGTCCGCGAAGGCGCACGGCGCCACCGCATTCCGCTGCTGATGGATACCAGCGATCGCGGGCTGCTCGATGTCGAGCGCTATGACCTCGAACCGGACCGTCCGCCGTTCCACGGTCTGCTCGGCGCGACCGTCGGGGCCGATCTGCGCGGGCTGTCCACCAAGGACAAGGCGCCGCATGTCATGCGGATCCTGGATCCGAAGGAACTCTCGGCCCGGATGGCGGCGAGTCTGGTCGAGATCGACGAAACCGTGACGACCTGGCCGCAGCTCGGCGGCGATGTGCAATTGGGTGCGGCCATCGTGGCGTCGGCGGTGCGCCGGATCGGGCTCGGACAGAAGCTGTCCTCGGGGCGGACCCGATTCGATCTGGAGCGCGGCCTCGACGAACTGGCCGAGCCGGAGCCCGGCTGCGAGAAGGTGGCCGACGAATATCCGGCTCTGGAAGGCGTTGCGCCGCAATCGAACGGAACCGCCTTCGACATGGTGCTGGAATGCGCGCAGCGTGCCCCTTCGGGCGGTAATACCCAGCCGTGGTCGCTGCGAGCCGAGGGGAGCGACCTGCGCATCGAACTCGCCCGAACCCGCTCGTCGGCACTGGATATCGGCTATCGCGGCAGCGCGGTATCGATCGGTGCCGCGCTCTACAACGCCCGTACCGCCGCGGCCGCGCACGGCATACTCGGCGATTTCGAGTTCATCGAGGACGACGCCACCGCGCTGACCGCGGTGCTACACCTCGGCGACGGCACCGATCCGACGCTGGCCAGCGACTATCCGGACGCGCTCACCCGCGAGACGAACCGCCGCCTCGGCACGGCCGCACCGCTGGCCGAGCACATCCTGCCCGCGCTGCGCGCAGCGGCCGCCGACGCGGACGGAATGGTCCGTGCCGTCACCGCACCCGACCAACTCGCGGCCGTGGCCGCGCTACTGTCCGAATCCGATCGCATCCGCTATCTGACTCCGCGCCTGCACCAGGAGCTGTTCGGCGAACTGCGTTGGCCCGGTGCGGATCCGCGCACCGGGATCGATATTCGGAGTATGGAATTGGCCGCCGATGAGCAGGCCAAAATCCGGATCGGCGTGCGCTCGGATGTCATGGATCGGCTGCGCGAATGGTCCGCCGGGAACGCGCTCGGCGAGTACACCCGGGACCGAGTGCGGTCGAGTTCGGCGCTGCTGGCAGTGACGTTCCCGCGTCGATCCGGGTCCGCATCGGTCTCATTGGCCGACTACGCGCGCGGTGGCGCGGCCGTACAGCGGGTCTGGATCGAGGCGCAACGGCTCGGTCTCGCGGTGCAGCCGGTCTCGCCGTTATTCCTTTATTCGCGGCACCCCGACGAGCTGAGAGGGATTTCCCCGGATTTCGCGGATACACTAACGTCACTTCAGGGCCGTTTCCTGGACCTGCTGGGAGTGCCTGGGCATGAGATCATGGCATTGGTGCTTCGCCTGAGCTATGCGGCAGCAGCCACGGTCCGCAGCAGGCGGCTTCCAGTGCCGGGCGCGGGCAACCGCAGCTAGCGCGATCGGAGAATAGGTGCCTCGGCGAACGCTCGACTCACTGGTGACCCAGGTCGCCTCGGAGTTGATGGGCGTCGACGCCACGACGATGGTGGCGGCGAGTGAACGTGTGCTGGCCAGATTGGTCGATCACTTCGACGTCGATTTCAGCTACCTACGCCATACCGATAGAGAGCAGCGGGCGACCGTACTCATCGCGGAGTGGCCGCATCGCGGTGATGTACCGGATCCGGACCCGCTGAAGATCGTGCATTTCGAGCACGCGGATTCGGTGTTCCGCGAATTGGAATACGCCACCGAACCGATCATTGTGCGTCCATCGCAGCAATCCGCCGACTATCAGGAGACCATCCGGCGCTCCTCGGGCATTCCACAGGTCGCCATGGCCGCCGTACCGCTGCTGTCACGCGGTGAGTCGACCGGCGTGCTCGGATTCATCAAACAGGGCGATCGCGACTGGAGCACCAGAGAACTGAACGTGCTCAAGGCGATCGCCGCACTGTTCGCCCAGTTGCAGGCGCGTGTGGTGGCCGAGGAGCGATTACGTTATATCGCCTTGCACGACGATCTGACCGGGTTGGCGAACCGGCGGGCACTGCTCGAGCATATGGAGGAGCGGCTGCGACAGGGCAGTCCCGGCCCGGTGGCCGCATTCTTCCTCGATCTCGATCGGCTCAAAGCGCTCAACGATTTTCTGGGACATACCGCGGGGGACAATTTCATTCGCACACTCTCGTCGCGGCTGCGCGAGAATCTCGATCCCAATGACATGATCGCCCGGCTCGGCGGCGACGAATTCGTCATCGTGCCCGCCAAACCGATGGACGCGGTGGCGGCCGAGTTGGAGGCGACGCGAATCCAGCAGCTCATCGGACGGCGGGTCACCGTTGGCGGGGAATCGGTCAGCCGCGGCGCCAGCGTCGGTGTCGCGGTGGGTATTCCGGGTGAGACCACGGTCGCCGATGTACTGCGCCGGGCCGATCATGCGTTGCTGTCGGCGAAATCGGGCGGTGGCAACGGTGTCGCGGTCTTCACCGACGCCATGCGCGCGCAATTCGAACTACAGGACGATGTGGAGCTGAATCTGCGCGGCGCGGTCTCGGATGGATCGCTGCTGCTGCACTATCAGCCCGAGGTCGATCTGCGCACCGGCCGGGTCGTCGCGCTGGAGGCGCTGGTGCGCTGGTTGCATCCGACCAGGGGCTTACTCCCGCCCGGTGCGTTCGTCACGGTCGCGGAGGCCACCAATCTCGCTGGTGAACTGGGGCGCTGGGTGATCCGCTCGGCGTGCGCCCAGTTCGCCGAATGGCGCAGGCGCGGCCTGGCGGCGAATGTGGTCATGCGGATCAATGTTTCGCCCGTTCAGCTGGTCAGCCTGGACTTCGTGGAGCGGATCGAGGACATGCTGCGGCTGTTCGGCATCGATGGCAGTTCGGTCTGCCTGGAGATCACCGAACATGTGGTCGTGCAGGATCTGGCGCGCACCCAGGTCACGTTGCGCGGGCTCAAGCGGATGGGCGTGCAGATCGCCATCGACGACTTCGGCACCGGCTACAGCTCGCTCTCGCACCTCAAGGCACTTCCGGTGGACGCGGTGAAAATCGACCGCGGGTTCGTACAGCGCCTCGGCGCGAGCACCGACGATTTGGCGATCGTGAAATCGATTATCGGGCTGGCCGGGTCGTTCGGGCTCGGCGTGGTCGGGGAGGGCGTCGAGACGCCGGTGGCCGCGCGCACCCTGGTCGGCTTGGGTTGCTATCGGGCCCAAGGGTTCCTGATCGCGCGGCCGATGCCCGCCGATGAGGTGGAAGCCCATCTGGCCGTCGGCCGGATCCCATTGGATCTCGATCTGCCCCGGGCGGGCCGGGGTACAACCCGGGCGTGACCGGTACAGGTCCGGACGGCTGGTCGGATTGCGGTGCGGGACGGGCTGGCACCTGTGCCCCCGCTCGACCGCTGGCTGCGCGGGATTCCGGAGATGCATCCCGATGCCGCCGCAGACTTCCGGCGTGCATGCGTCGAACTGGCAAACGACGGTCGGCACAGCTCCAGCGAACTACTGCTCCTGGTCCGCTTCGCGGGAGATGGGTTCGCGTTCGGCCCGAACAGGCGCGAGCCGTGGACGGGGACTCAGTTCATGGACTCATCCAGGTGTGGTGCGATCTGGATGAATAGGGAGTGGGCGGGCATACCCGGCTGTCCGAATGCGCCAGGGCGTGCCCGTTAGCAGGGTCTTTCACGGGTGTTCACGCGCCGTTGGGCGCATGGGTTCCGGGGGGAACCCGATTCGCTGCACGATCGGCGATGTGCGCATCGTGCAACTGGCGAACTTCTACGGTCCGCGGTCGGGTGGGCTGCGCACCGCATTGCATCATCTGGGCGAGGGCTATGTGGCCGCCGGGCACGAGGTGGTGCTCATTGTGCCTGGACCGCGCCGGGCCGAGGAGATACTGCCGACCGGAGCGGTACGGATAACCCTGCCCGCCTTGGCCATTCCGTGGACCGGCGGATATCGGGCGGCGGATCCGCGGCGGGTGGCCGATGTGCTGGCCGGGCTGCGGCCGGATGTGCTCGAGGTATCGGATCGGCTGACGCTGCGTGGCTTCGGGCGCTGGGCGCGCACCCGCGACGTGGCCAGCGTCATGATCTCCCATGAACGCCTGGACCGACTACTCGGCCAGGTCATGCCCGGGCCGGTGGCGCGCCGCTGCGCCGATATCGCCAATCGCCGCACCGCCGACGACTACGACATCGTGGTCTGCACAACGGAATTCGCGCGTGCGGAGTTCCTGCGCATCGATGCGCCCAATGTCGAACTGGTGCCGCTGGGGGTGGATCTGGAGTTGTTCAGTCCGCGCCGCCGCGATTACCGACTACGTGCCGATCTCGGCGTACCCGGCCATCCGCTGCTGGTGCACTGCGGCAGGTTGTCGGTGGAGAAACGGGTGGATCGCAGTATCGAGGCCATCGGGGCGCTGCGGAAGGCTGGCGTGGAGGCCCGGCTGGTCGTCGCGGGAGAGGGACCGCGGCGGGAGGCCTTGGAGCGCCGGGCCCGCGCTCTGCCGCCGCTGCCGGGCGGACTGCCCGCCGTACATTTCACCGGATTCATCACCGACCGGGCCATGGTGGCAAAGCTGCTCGCCACCGCCGATGTATCACTGGCGCCCGGTCCGCACGAGACATTCGGCCTCGCCGCGCTGGAGGCGCTCGCCGCGGGCACCCCGGTGGTCGCGAGCCGGTCCTCGGCGCTCGCCGATATCGTGACCGCCGAATGCGGCGCGGTCGCCGCCGATCGGCCGACCGCGTTCGCCCAGGCGGTCACCGATGTGCTCGCACTGCCGACCGCCGGGCGTCGGAAGGCGGCGCGCAACCGGGCCGAGCAGTTCACCTGGCCGCGAGCCGTCGCGGGGATGCTGGCGGTGCTGGGGCGGTAGTCCGAAACCCCGGCGTGTCGCGGGCGGGTCGGTTCCGCACTCTAAACCTCGCCCGGGCTTCAGAGCAGCGCGTTCGCCGCGTAACGTGCGGAGCACCGATTCACGCTATTCGAGATGGGATCCGGTGTGCTTGGCTTTGGTCGCGGGAAGACAGTGCGGGGCGCGAAGGTGCTCGTTACCGGGGCGGCGAGCGGAATCGGCCGGGCGACCGCACTGGCATCGGCAACGGCCGGAGCCGAACTGGTGCTCACCGATATCAATGCCGAAGGGCTGGAGGATACGGTGCGCACCATCAAGGAGGCGGGCGGTGTGGTCCTGGCGTCGCGTGCCCTCGATATCACCGACTATGCCGCGGTCACCGCTTTCGCGGCCGATGTGCACGCCGAATTCGACAGCCTCGATATCGTGATGAATATCGCGGGCACCTCCACCTGGGGCACGGTCGAGAATCTCGAGCACCGGCATTGGCGAAAGATGGTGGACGTCAACCTGATGGGCCCGATCCACGTGATCGAGAACTTCGTGCCGCCGATGGTCCGCGCGAAACGCGGTGGGGCACTGGTCAATGTCTCCTCGGCGGCCGGAATCCTGGCACTGCCATGGCATGCCGCCTACAGTGCGGCCAAGTACGGCATCCGCGGCGTCTCCGAGGTTTTGCGATTCGACCTACAGCGCCACGGCATTTCAGTGCATCTGGTGGTGCCCGGCGCGGTGAATACGCCCTTGGTGCAGACCTTCGAACTCGTCGGTGTGGACAAGCAGGACAGACGGATCCAGCGACTCACCGCCGCGTTCACCGAACACGCCGTTACGCCGGAACATGTTGCGACGGTGATACTTCGCGGTATCGAGCGCAATCAGTTCCTCATCTACACCTCTTTCGATGTTCGTTTCGGCTATTGGTGGACGCGCAAATTCGCCTACCCGTACGAATTCCTCATGCGCCGCATCGGTGATCGGTTCAACAGGCTGCTGGTTTCGAAGGGCAATTGAGCGTCACATCGAGTACCCGGGCACCGGGACCCTGCTCGCCGAGGCGGTCGTGTTCATTGACCAGTCGGCAGCTGCCGAGCGAGAGGCAGCCGCAGCCGATGCAGCCGGTCAGGTTATCGCGCAGGCGAGTCAACTGGGTGATGCGGTCGTCTAGGTCGGCGCGCCAGGTGGTGGACAGGGTTTCCCAGTCGCGCCGGGTCGGCGTGCGGCCCTCGGGGAGTTTGTCCAGGGCGGCGCGGATTTCACTCAACGGAATGCCGACCCGCTGCGAGATGCGGATGAAGGCGACGCGGCGCAGCGTTTCGCGCGCGTATCTGCGTTGATTTCCACTCGTGCGACGGCTCGTGATGAGACCCTCGCGTTCATAGAAGTGCAACGCGGAGACCGCTACTCCGCTACGCTCGGACAGCTGCCCGGGGGTCAGCTCCTTCGCCCGCCAATCGGTTGTCGACATCACGCTCCTCCATTCACCTGAACAATACTTCAGGTTAGGGTGTGCTGGGGTGAGAATCGGGCACACCCAATTGCGTGCTCTTACGCCCTCGGCGAACTACGGTCGGATCATGGGAGCAGACGCGGTGCGGGCGGGGCACGAAGGCGGTGCGGACGAAGCGGGCAGTGGGCTGGGTGGTGTCGGTGAACCGGGCGGGCGGCTAGCGGTCACCTCCGAGGTCGGCACCCTGCGCACGGTGCTGTTGCATCGGCCCGGCGACGAGCTGCGGCGGCTGACTCCGCGCAATAACGATCAACTGCTCTTCGACGGCATCCCCTGGGTCGAGCGGGCCCAGCAGGAGCACGACACCTTCAGCGGCGTACTGCGCGAGCGCGGCGTCGAGGTGCTGCTGCTCGCGGATCTGCTCGCCGAAACCCTCTCGGTGAGCGGCGCCGCCCGCATCCAGGGCATCTCCGGGGCCGTCGACGCGCGCAAACTCGGCCATACCCTGGCCGACGAACTCGCGGCCTTCCTGCGCGGCGTCCGGGCCAGGGAACTGGCCAACATCCTGATGTCCGGGATGACCTTCGATGAACTGCCCTTCGGCGGCGACAACACCTCGCTGGTGCGCCGCATGCACCACGGCGCGGACTTCGTCATCGATCCGCTGCCGAATCTGCTGTTCACCAGGGATTCGTCCTTCTGGGTCGGCCCGAGGGTGGCGATCACCTCACTTGCCCTGCCCGCCCGGATGCGCGAGACCTCGCTGACGGATCTGATCTATGCGTTCCACCCGCGCTTCCTCGGGGTGCGGCGGGCCTACGAATCGCATACCGCGCCGATCGAGGGCGGTGATGTGCTGCTGCTCGCCCCGGGGGTGGTGGCGGTGGGCGTCGGTGAGCGCACCTCGCCCGCGGGCGCGGAAGCGCTGGCGCGCAGTCTGTTCGACGACGATCTAGCGCACACCGTGCTAGTCGTCCCGATCGCGCAGAACCGGGCGACCATGCATCTGGACACCGTCTGCACCATGGTCGACACCGATGCCGTCGTGATGTACCCGGTGGTCCGGGATTCGCTGTGCGCGTTCACCATTCATCGCGAGGACGACTATGGCGGCCGCAACGACCAGGCCAGGGTGAGCGTGCGCGGTCCCGATCCGTTTCTGCCGGCGGCCGCCGAGGCAATGGGCATCGGCAAGCTGCGGGTCATCGATACCGGACTGGATGTCATCACCGCCGAACGCGAGCAGTGGGACGACGGAAACAACACCCTGGCGCTCGCACCCGGCGTGGTTGTTGCCTACGAGCGCAACGATATGACCAATACCCGGCTCGAGGATGCGGGCATCGAGGTGCTGCGGATCCCCGGCTCGGAGTTGGGTTCCGGACGCGGCGGACCGCGGTGCATGTCCTGCCCATTGTCGCGAGATGATGTGTGAGCCTGCGATGTTCACCATTACCATTACCCATGATTCGTCGATTGCGCCCTATGAGCAGCTGCGGCTCGGTGTCATCGCGCAGGTGCGCTCGGGAGAGTTGACGGCGGGGACGAAGATACCGACCGTGCGTGCCCTCGCCGCGCAGCTGGGGCTCGCGCCGAATACCGTCGCCCGTGCCTATCGGGAACTCGAGGCCGACGGGGTGGTCGAAACCCGGGGCAGACAGGGCTCTTTCATCGCATCCTCGGGCGATCCGACCAAGGATCTGGCGGGCCGGGCCGCGACCGACTACGTCGCCACCATTCGACGCCTCGGCCTCGATGACGAAGCGGCACTGCGGTACGTCAAGTCGGCTCTGGAGACTTAGCCGCAGGTCCCGTGGCAGGGCCGGCGTCGGTTGAGACGCGGCCTCAGCGCCAGCTGGGCAACCAGAGATGGTCGTGCCAGTTGCCCGGGGTGATCGGGAGGGCGGTCAGGATCGGCCAGAGCCAGATGAAGTTGGCGATCACCAGACCGAGATAGATGCAGACCGCGAGGAGTCCGAGGCTGCGCCGCTCGCTCGGTACCGCGGGCAGATAGGTGCCCGCGGGACTTCGCGGTATCGGCGTCGAGCGGGCAGGGCCGAGAATATCGCCGCAGACCAGCGCGATCCCCATCACCAGGAACGGGGCCAGCGGCACGGCGTAGAAGTAGTACATCTGGCGATCGAGGGTGAAGAACCAGGGCACAAGTCCGGCGCCGTAGCCAGTGAGGATCGCGGCATAGCGCCAGTCCCGGCGGACCACACTGCGCCACAGCATCCAGGCCAGCACCGGGAATGCGATCCACCAGATCGCCGGGGTGCCGATCAGCATGACGGCCTTGACGCACTGGGTCTGACCGCAGCCGGTGACACCGTTGTCGGCGTAGTAGTAGAGCATCGGCCGCAGCCCCATCGGCCAGGTCCACGGCTTGGATTCCCAGGGGTGATGGTTACCCGCGGAGTTGGTCAGGCCCTCGTGGAAGCGCAGCGTCTCGCCGCTGTAGTACCACAGTGAGCGCAGGGCGTTCGGGAGGAACGACCACGGTCCGTCGCGACCGACCTGATTGCCGACCGCGTACCGGAACACCCCGTCCTCACTCGAGAACCAGGCCCAGTAGCTGGCCAGGTACACCCCGAGCGGGATCAGCACCAGCGCGTACAGCGCGGGCCCGATATCGCGCACCGCCGTGCCGACCCACGGGCGGCGCACACCGAAGGTGCGCCGCGCCGCTGCGTCGAAACAGACGCTCATGATGCCGAACGCGAGGATGAAGTACATGCCGGACCACTTTGTGCCGCAGGAGAGTCCGAGCAGCACTCCGGCACCGAAGCGCCACCAGCGCACCCCCAGTCGCGGACCCCATTCGCTCGCGTCGATCCGACCCTGGTAGTCCACCAGGGCGATTCGGGCCCTGACCTCGTCGCGGTCCACGATGAGACAGCCGAATGCGGCGGTGACCAGCACCGCCATGAAGATGTCGAGCATGCCGATGCGCGAGGAGACGAAGGTGAGTCCGTCGGCGATCAGCAGAATTCCCGCGATCGCGCCGATCATGGTGGAACGTGCCATCCGCCGCACGATCCGGATGACCAGCAGCACCAGCACCGTGCCCGCCAGCGCCGCGCTGAACCGCCAGCCCCAGCCGTTGTAGCCGAACATCCACTCGCCGATCGCGATCAGCTGTTTGCCGATCGGGGGATGCACCACCAGCCCGTATGCGGGATTGTCTTCGACACCGCCGCCGGTGAGGATCTGCCAGGCCTGCGGCGCGTAGTGCTTCTCGTCGAAGACCGGGGTGTACGCGTCGGTGGGATAGTCCAGCATGATGAACCGGGTCAGGCCCGCGATCGCGGTGAGGACGGCGGTGACCACCCACCCCTGCATCTTGTCGAGCGGCCCGAAATCGGGCGTTGGCCGCAGTGGTGCGGGGCTCGACCAAGAGGGCACGGCCTTGGCTACGGTCGCGCGCTGGTCGGTCACCTGGGTCACGCCCCGATCGTATGCTGTGCGCGCCACCGAGACCCGCACCGGTTTGCGCGCCGCAACTGGAATCACACCTCGAACCGCGGTCGAGGGGATCCGCGAGCACCACCCGCAGATCAGGGTGCGGCGAGTCCGCCTGCGTGTCGGCATCGGTTGTGATTACCCGACACGGGATTCATTTTCGCGTGATGACAGAATCGCGACGACCGGCAAAAGATCCGGGGAGGCGGAGGAACAAGGTGACGGCGGGTCGGTTGGTGCTCGCGGCGACGCCGATGGGGGATATCGGCGATGCGTCGCAACGGCTGCGCGAAGCGCTGGGATCCGCCGATATCGTCGCGGCCGAGGACACCCGGCGCACCCGCAGCTTGGCGAAGGCGCTCGGGGTGGAGATCACCGGACGGGTGGTGCGCTTCGACGATCATGTGGAAGCCGCGAAGATTCCGGCGCTGCTCGATGAGATCGAGAGCGGTCGCACGGTGCTGCTGGTGACCGATGCCGGTATGCCGTCGGTGAGCGATCCGGGCTATCGCATGGTGGTCGCCTGCGTGCAGCGCGCGCTCCCGGTCACCTGTCTGCCGGGCCCATCGGCGGTGACCACGGCACTGGCCCTGTCCGCGCTTCCGGTGGAGCGGTTCTGCTTCGACGGATTCGCGCCACGCAAGTCCGGCCAGCGCCGGGAGTGGTTGCGCACCTTGCGCACCGAGCCGCGGGCCTGCGTATTCTTCGAGGCTCCGCACCGGCTGGCCGAGTGCCTGGCCGATGCGGTCGAGGTGCTCGGTCCGGACCGGCGCGCCGCGGTCTGCCGGGAGCTGACCAAGACCTACGAGGAGGTCGTCCGCGGCAACCTCGGTGAACTCGCCGCTTGGGCGGTCGACGGGGCGCGCGGCGAGATCACTGTTGTCCTCGAAGGCGCACAGCCGACCTCGGCCGATCCCGCCGACCTGGTCGAGGCGGTCGAATCGCTGACCGCCGAAGGTATCCGCCTCAAGGACGCCTGTGCGCAGGTGGCGGCGGAAACCGGGGTCTCGCGGCGCGAACTCTACGACGCGGTCCTGACTTCCCGCCGCAATGGCGGCGACAGTTCGTAGCGCGACGCGCCATCATCGACACTCCCGGACAACCGGATGGGGAGTGTCATAGTGCCATCGATCACGGTCGAGACGATGATCGGTGTCATGACCTCTTTGGAAAGCAAGGCGAAGGCGTTTCTCGAATTGCATATCCCCGGCGATCCCGGCGTCTTTCCGACGGTATGGGACGCGTGGTCGGCGAATGTTGCTGTGGCGGCCGGGTTTTCGGCGCTGACCCTGGGGAGTCATCCGGTCGCCGATTCGATCGGGCGCAGCGATAAGGAAGGTATGACGTTCGCGGAGCTGCTGACCCGCGTCCGGCAGATCACCGATGCCGTCGAAGTTCCGGTCTCGGTCGATATCGAATCCGGTTACGGCCTCGAGCCCGCCCAGTTGATCGAGGGTCTGCTGGAGGCGGGCGCGATCGGTCTCAATATCGAGGACACGGTGCACAGCGAGGGCGGTCGGCTGCGCACCGCCGAGGAGCATGCCCATCTGGTGCACGGGCTGCGGCAGTTCGCCGATGCCGCGGGCGTGCACGTGGTCATCAATGCCCGCACCGACTTGTTCATGCGCCAGGACGGCGCCGATAGCGACCGTGTCGACCGTGCCATCGCACGCCTGCGGCTGGCCGCCGAGGCGGGCGCCGACTCGCTGTTCCCGGCGGGTGTGCGTGCCGACGCCGATATCCGGCGGCTGACCAGTGAACTGCCGCGGCCGATCAGCATGGTCGGGGTGCCCGGCGAATCCGATCGGGCCGTGTTCGCCGATCAGGGCGTCGGCCGAATCAGCTTCGGGCCCCTGCTCCAATCGGCGCTGACCACCGAGATCAACCGTCTGCTCGAGCGCTGGAAGTAGGCGAGTGCGAAGAGCCCCCGACCTTCTCGTGAAGTTCGGGGGCTCTGTCGTGCTCGGGCGGGGCTACTTCTTCGGCTCGACGTAGCGCGGGTAGACCGCCACCGGTTCCGGCAGCGGGGTGCCGGGGACCAGCGGCGTTGCGATATCGGCGAACGTCCGCTTGGGCGTGGCGAGCAGATCGAGGATCTTGCCCGCGGATTCGGGCATGACCGGCTGAACCAGGATGGCCACGATGCGCAGCAGCTCGATGGTCACGTACAGCACCGTGGCCTCGCGGGCCAGCGATTCCTCGGTGCCGGTCTTGGCCAGTGCCCACGGAGCCTCGGCGGAGAAGTACTTGTTCGCCTCGCCGAGGGTCAGCCAGATCGCCTCCAGCGCCAGATGCATCTGCTGGCTGTCGAATTCGGTGCGGCAGCGCGCCAACAGCTCGTTCGCGCGGTCGAGCAGGGCGCGGTCGGCGTCGGTGAATTCGCCCGGCGTCGGCACCACGCCGCCACAGTCGCGTGCGACCAGCTTCAGGCTGCGCTGCACCAGATTTCCGAATTCATTGGCCAGATCGGTATTGATCCGGCCGACGATTGCCTCGTGGCTGTAGCTGCCGTCCTGACCGTAGGAGATCTCGCGCAGCAGGAAGAAGCGCAGCGCGTCGACGCCGTATTCGTCGACCAGCGCGAGCGGGTCGACCACATTGCCGACCGACTTGGACATCTTCTCGCCCTTGTTGTACAGGAACCCGTGCACGAAAACGCGTTTCGGCAACTCGATCCCGGCCGACATCAGGAATGCGGGCCAGTACACGGTGTGGAATCGGGTGATGTCCTTGCCGATGATGTGCACGTCGGCAGGCCAGAACTGCTGGAACGCAGCCGATTCGGTATCCGGGAAGCCGACGCCGGTGATGTAGTTGGTGAGCGCGTCCACCCATACGTACATCACATGATCGGGATGGCCGGGCACCGGCACGCCCCAGTCGAAGGTGGTGCGCGAGATGGACAGGTCCTTCAGACCCGCCTTCACATAACTCACCATCTCATTGCGAGCCGTTGCGGGCGCGATGAATTCGGGATGTTCGTCGTAGAGCGCGAGCAGCTTGTCCTGGTAGTTCGACAGGCGGAAGAAGTAGTTCGACTCCTCGGTCCAGGTGACCGGTGTCTTCGACTCGGTCGAGATCCGGGTGCCGTCCTCGAGCAGCGTCGTCTCTTCCTCGGTGTAGAACGCCTCGTCGCGGACGGAATACCAACCCGAATAGTTGTCCAGGTAGATATCGCCGTTGGCGAGCATCCGCTCCCAGATCGCGACGCTGGCCACCTGGTGATCGTCATCGGTGGTGCGGATGAAGCGGTCGAAGGAGACATCGAGCCTCTTGTCCATCGCCTCGAACACGTCGGAGTTGCGCGTGGCGAGCTCCTCCACCGGCACGCCCTCCGCGACCGCGGTCTGCTGCATCTTCTGCCCGTGCTCATCGGTGCCGGTCATGAAGAAGACGTCATATCCGTCGAGCCGCTTGAAGCGGGCGAGGGCGTCGGACGAGATGTACTCGTACGCATGCCCGATATGCGGCGCACCGTTCGGGTAGGCGATGGCCGTGGTGATGTAGAAGGCGCGGCGGTCAGCTTCGCTCATGACTGCACCTCGCTGGCGCTCGGCTCCGTCATGCGCGAGGCGCCCGTGTCTTTGATTCGCTCGCTACGCTCGCTCATGGTGCATCTACTGTAGTGCGCGTGGATTCCGACGCTCACGTGAATATCCCCGGAGACGATGACCGCCGCCCGGCGTCGGTGTACTACCGCACCGGAGCCCGCCGATGAGCGAGCGCAGCGAGCGAACAAAAGGCAAGCGAGCCGCGCCGGAATTGCCGGATCCGCTCGCGCCGCTGGTGGACGCGCATACGCATCTGGACGCCTGCGGGGCGACCGATGCGGAGTCGACGGCCGTGATCGTGGACCGTGCGGCCGCGGTCGGTGTCGGCCAGGTGGTCACCGTCGCCGACGATCTGGCCGCCGCGCAGTGGGCCGTACAGGCCGCGAACTGGGACCGTCGGGTGTTCGCCGCCGTCGCCCTGCATCCGACGCGGGCAAATGCGCTCGATGACGCGACGAAGGCCGAGCTGGAGCGTTTGGCCGCCGATCCGCGCGTCGTCGCGATCGGGGAGACCGGACTCGATTACTACTGGCCGGGCAAGCTCGAGGGCTGCGCCGATATCGAGGATCAGGTCGAGGGCTTCCGCTGGCATATCGACCTGGCCAAGCGCCTGCGCAAACCGCTGATGATCCACAACCGCGAGGCCGATCACGATCTGCTGACGGTGCTGCTGGACGAGGGCGCGCCGGAAACCGTGATCTTCCATTGCTTTTCCTCTGACGCCAATATGGCGATGTCGTGCGTGGCCGAGGGCTACCTCCTCAGCTTCTCCGGGACGGTGAGTTTCAAGAACGCCCACGAATTGCGTGAGGCCGCCAAGGTGGTGCCCGACGACCAGATTCTGGTGGAGACCGATGCGCCGTATCTGACTCCGCATCCGTTCCGCGGTGCGCCCAATGAACCGTATTGCCTGCCGTACACCGCGCGCGCCCTCGCGGAATTGCGGGAACAGGACCCGGTGGAGCTCGCGAAAATAACGACCGCGAACGCCCGCCGCATTTACGGTATCTGAATCGATTGCATTTCTGTTCAAGATCGAACGTGAGTTCTCGCGGTAACGCGCGAGAAGCCGTTTTTGCGATCTTGTTCGGACGTCGGCATTCGAAGCCCCCGTCAATGTGCAAGGGGGCTGGATGGACGCGTGTGTTCTAGGTCACTTCACTCGGCACGTTTTGTGATTTACCTGCGGTGTCGATATTGATTTGTGATATTGAAACCCGCCGCTCATAAGTCTGCGGTTGTCGACCCCTGACCCCTTCGTTATCGTGCTGTGACCATGTCTCCATTCACGAGGATCAACCAGTCCCGCTCGCCGCTGCTGTACGCGGCGGTTGCGGCGCTGCTGGTGACACTGATCGTCGGTGCCGCGATGGCGATCGTGAACCGCAAGACGGTCACGGTTGTCGTGGATGGCGAACAGATGACGCAGACCACCATGTCGCCCAATGTCGGCGGAGTGTTGAAGGCCGCGGGGTTCGATGTGAACGACCGCGACCTGGTCCGGCCCGCGCTGGCAGCGACGATTGCCGATGGCGCCACCATCACCTTCAACCGGGCCCGTGAGGTCGCGCTGTCGCTGGACGGCAAGGTCGAGAAGGTGTGGTCCACCGGCCTGACCGCGGGCGATGTGGTCGATCAGCTGCATCTGCCCCGCGAGGTTTACGTCTCCCCGGCCCGCACCGAGCGGCTGCCGCTGGAGGGCGCGGCATTGCAGATCGCCAGCCCACGCGCGGTATCGCTGCTCGACGGCATCGGCAATTACGTCGATGTCCGGCTGGCTGCGCCGACCGTCGGTGATTTCCTAACCGTCGCGGGCATTCCGCTGATCCAGCAGGACAGTGTCGAGCCCGCGCCGACCACCCCGCTCACCGATGGGCTGCGCATCGTGGTGACCCGCAAGCGCATCGAGAACAAGGTCGAGACGATGCCGCTGGATCCGCCGGAGAATGTGATCGAGGATACGACCATGAATATGAGCCGGTCGGTGGTGGAGAGTCCCGGCGAGGCCGGTGTGCAGGACGTCACCTTCGCGGTCACCATGGTCAACGGCCAAGAGGTGAGCAGACAGCCGGTCTCCGCCACTGTTACGGTGACCGCGCAGCCCAAGACCGTCCGCAAGGGCGCCAAGCCCGGCACCGAGGTACCGCCCGTGCGTGACGGTGCGATCTGGGATGCGTTGGCCCGCTGCGAATCCACCGGTAACTGGGCCATCAATACCGGCAACGGCTACTTCGGCGGCATCCAATTCGACCAGAGCACCTGGGAGCGCCAGGGCGGACTGAAATACGCGCCCCGCGCCGACCTTGCCACCCGCGAAGAACAGATCGCCATCGCCGAGCTCACCCGCGCCGGCCAGGGCTGGGGCGCCTGGCCCGCCTGCACCAGCCGCCTCGGCATCGGCTGAGTCCGACTCGCAACGGGTTGATACGTTGTCGGACGTGTCCGAACCCGATATTTCCGCTCGTGGGAGCGCTGCGCTACTCGGGCCCGCCGAGGTGCGGGCACTGGCCGAACTGCTGGGCGTGCGCCCGACCAAGCAGCTCGGGCAGAACTTCGTGCACGATGCCAATACGGTGCGGCGCATTGTCGCGGCCGCGGGGGTCGGGCGCGGGGATGTGGTGCTCGAGGTCGGGCCCGGGCTGGGCTCGCTGACATTGGCGCTGCTCGATGTGGTGGATTCGGTCGTCGCGGTCGAGATCGATCCGGTTCTCGCGCGGCATCTTCCGGTGACTGTCGCGGACCGTGCGCCGGAACTGGCCGGGCAGCTGAGCGTCGTCGAGGCCGATGCGCTGCGGGTGCGCGCGCGGGACCTGCCGATATCGCCGTCCGCGCTGGTCGCGAACCTGCCCTATAACGTGGCAGTGCCGGTGCTGCTGCATCTGCTGGCCGAATTGCCCAGCATCACAACCTCATTGGTGATGGTGCAGGCGGAGGTGGCCGATCGCCTGGCCGCCGAGCCGGGTGGCCGCATCTACGGCGTTCCCAGCGTCAAGGCGGGCTTCTTCGGCACCGTGCGCCGCGCGGGCGCGGTCGGCACCCAGGTCTTCTGGCCGGTGCCGCGCGTCGAATCCGGTCTGGTCCGCATCCAGCGCTACGCCGAACCGCCATGGCCGATGGATGAAGTGCACCGCCGCCGCGTCTTCGAGGTCATCGACGCCGCCTTCGCCCAACGCCGTAAAACCCTGCGCGCCGCACTCGGCACCTGGGCAGGCTCCCCCGCCGAGGCCGAACGCCGTCTACTGGCCGCCGGAATCTCCCCGACCGCCCGCGGCGAAACCCTCGACACCGCAGCCTTCGTCCGCCTCGCCGCCCAGGTGTAATTCCGTCATGGGCAGTGCGTTCGGTTGATCGGATGACGTTCGGGCCGAATCGTAATCGGCGGACTGGTCGGTTTCTGTTGCTGGCGTGACAGGAGGGCGCTCGGTGCGACCAACGCCGCCAGCTGCGCGAACAGCTGCTCTGTCGAAACAGATTGTGGATAACGAACTTTTGTCTTTGCTGGGGCGAATGTGGCAGCCGCCGTGACCCATCGAATTCGGCTAAGCCGCCGCACCGCATGTGCCGCACAGATTGCGCAGGTCAACGCGCCGATTGTCGGCTCTATCGAGGCCGGTCGGCGGCTGCGGTCATGGGTGACCGCCATCCGGATGGTGCGCACCGCTGGATGTGGATGGCGCTGTGGATGATTCGACGCGCACGGTGAACTCCGCGGTGTGCACGACGCCGCCGTGGGAGAAGTCTAGATATAGCCGATATGGGCCCGCGCTCGGGGCCTGTGCATGGAAGGTGACCTCCGGACCGGCTGGTGTGCGGCCGATTTCGCCTTGCGGGTGGACGTGCAGGTAGGCGAGGTCATTGGCGCGCAGTGCGACCAGATGTGCGTACGCACCGAGGTACGGTTCGAGATCGGTCACCGGCGCGCCGTCGCGCGTCACGGTGAAACGCAGTTCGCTGCCCGCGGTGCGCAGCTCGCCGGTCATGCGCACCTGGTAGCCGTCCACCGTGGCCGACCGCGATTCGGGCGGAAGCGGTTGTGTCGTAGCCGCTCCCGCGACGGTGAAGGTGCGGCTCAGAACCAGATCGCCCGGACCTTGTTCCGGGACGAAATCGGCGAAGACGCGATAGGCGCCGGGCGCCGCCCAGGTCCAATCGATCGACCAGGTGCCCGTGTCGTCCATGGTCGGATGCACATGCCGGTATTCGGTGGCGTCCGACCGGACCACGATCAGGTGCAGCTTCTTATCGTGCTGGGTGGTGAATCGGGTGACCGGCGTCGCGTCCGGTCCGGTGATCCGAAAACGCAGGGCCCCGGCTCGATTCGGCTCCGCGGGTGCGGTCAGATCGGCCAGGGTGTAGCCGGATCGTGAATCCGACAGCCCGGTGTCCTGTTCGGTGTGTGCCATCGCGCCGTGGTCCGGTGCCGACCCGGTCGGCTCGCCCACCAGGGCGCCGATTCCGAGTGCGACACCGAACAACGCGACCAGTCCGCCACCGACCGCGGCGAACCTCAGCCGGTCCTGCATCAGACGGCGACCTCGTACCCCGCCTCGTCCACGGCGGCGACAATATCGGCGGCGGCGAGCGGTGCGGCGCTGTCCACCTGGACGGCACCGGTGGCGAGGTCGACATCCACGCTGGTCACGCCATCGATCTTGCCGATCTCCGTCTTGACCGAGTTGACGCAGTGTCCGCAGGTCATCCCCGTGACGGTGTAGGTGCTGGTGGCCATGTCCGACTCCTTCGCTGGCATTCGATCATACGGTGTGGGGGTATCCCCAACGCAAATGAAACATACCCCCCGAGGGTATTGGGCGCAAGTGTGGATTGTTCTGCCATCGACTGGTCGTTCCGGAAGTTCGGATAGTTCCCATCGTCCAGCTGTTTTCGGAATATGGACTCGGATGCCGACGCGCTCGACGGCAGATCTCGTTCCTTATGCCGACGACGTGTTCACGCGCGAACGGTGGAAGGCCAACCGTGCATGGCCATTTCGGCGACCCGCTCCAGCTGTGCGGGACTTGCACCGTCTCGAGATGCCTGTGACATGCCCTGCATGACCGTGCCCACATAACGCGCGAGCGTGGTCGCATCGGTCTCGGGCGGCAGCAGGCCCGCATCGATATCCGCCTGAATGTGCGCCGCGAAGCCCGCCACATTCCGATTGCGAATCGTGCGCAGCATCTCGGCGATCTCGGTGCTGGTGGTGTTGAGTCCCGCGCTCATCACCAGGCAGCCGTGCGGGCAATCGGGCCGGGTGTACTCCGTCGCCGCCTCGCGCAGCATGCGGCGCACCGCCGCCTCGGCCGTCGGCTCCTCGGCGAGGGCGCGTGGGATGAAGCCGCCGTAGCGGGTGCCGAAGACCTGCACCACCTCGTTGAACAGCGTCGCCTTATCGCCGAATGCGGCGTACAGGCTCGGTGCTCCGATGCCCATCGCCGCGGTCAGATCGCCGATCGAAGTCGCCTCGTAGCCGCGCGCCCAGAACAGTCGCAGCGCCTTTTTCAGCGCGGCATCCCGGTCGAACGAGCGGGGGCGTCCCCTGGTCGGTGCACTCACCCAGCCATTCTATAGCGATCGCTAGATAATATGCTAACGTCCGTTCTGTAGTGATCGCTAGAGAAAGGGCTCATGATGGGTGCACAGCTGCGAACCGGTCGGCTCGACGGCAAGACGGCACTGGTAACCGGTGGCAGTCGCGGTATCGGCCGGGCGATTGCGCAACGGCTGGGGCAAGAGGGTGCGCGCGTCGCCGTGCACTACAACGGCAATGAGCAGGCGGCGAAGGAGACCGTCGCGGCCATCGAGGCGGCGGGCGGTTCGGCCTTCGCGATCCGGGCCGAACTCGGCGTGCCCGGCGATGCCGCGGCACTGTGGTCCGCATTCGACGCACATGCCGACGGTGTGGACATCATCGTCAATAACGCGGGCATCGACGGCATCCGCGAACCGATCGGCGGTACCGATGAGACAGCCTTCGACCGGCTCTTCGCCGTCAATGCGAAGGCGCCGTTCTTCGTTGCCAAGCTGGGGCTGGAGCGACTGCGCAGCGGCGGGCGCATCATCAATATCTCCACCGGCCTCACGCACGGGGCGAGAATGCCGCAGCTGATCGCCTACACCATGACCAAGGGCGCCATCGACACGTTCACCCAAACGCTGGCAAAGGAACTCGGTGCGCGTGGCATCACCGTGAATGCCGTCGGGCCCGGCGTGATCGATACCGATATGAACGCGAGCTGGCTGCGCAATGACGAGACCGAGGCATTGGTCGCCGGGTGGTCGCCGTTGCACCGGGTCGGTCAGCCCGGCGACGTCGCCGATATCACGGCCTTTCTCGCCTCCGACGATTCGCGCTGGGTCACCGGACAGTGGATCGATGCCACCGGCGGGGCCCTGTTGTAACCGTCCGACACATGGCCGGTGAATGTCTCATCGCTAGCTGAGCACCTGTCGGACCCACCCGATAGGCTTGAGCACCGTGTTGTCGGTAGTGCCAAGTCCCGTCATCGTGCGCGCCCCGTCGAAGGTGAATCTGCATCTCGGCGTCGGTGACGTGCGCGCGGACGGCTATCACGATCTGACCACGGTGTTCCAAGCGCTATCGCTCAGCGATGATCTGGAGCTCGCGCCCGCCGCTGCGCTGTCGGTCCGGGTCAGCGGCGAAGGCGCCGCCGATGTGCCGACCGATCGCACCAATCTGGTCTGGAAGGCCGCCGTGCGCGTCGCGCATCTGGCCGGACGCGCGCCACTGGTGGAAATCGCCATCAATAAGGGCATTCCGGTCGCCGGTGGTATGGCGGGTGGCAGCGCGGACGCCGCCGCCGCGCTCGTCGGCCTGAACGAGCTGTGGGACGTCGGGATGACTCGCGACGAATTGTTCGCGGTCGCCGCCGAACTCGGCAGCGATGTGCCGTTCGCGCTGCACGGCGGCACCGCGCTCGGCACCGGCCGTGGTGAACGGCTGCTTCCGGTATTGTCCCGCAATACTTTTCACTGGGTGCTCGCGCTGGCCAAGGGCGGGCTGTCCACGCCCGCCGTCTTCGCCGAACTCGACCGACTACGCGAGAACGGCACCCCGCCCCGGATCGGCGAGCCGCAGGCGCTGATGCAGGCACTGGCCTCCGGTGACCCGAAACAGCTTGCGCCCCTGCTGGGTAACGACCTGCAGGCGGCGGCCCTATCGCTGAAGCCGGAGCTGCGTCGGACATTGCGCGCCGGCGTCGGCGCGGGTGCGCTTGCCGGATTGGTCTCCGGTTCCGGTCCGACCTGCGCATTCCTGTGTGACAGTGAGGATGGCGCGGTGGCGGTCGCGGCCGAACTCGCCGGTGCGGGTGTGTGCCGCAGCGTGCGCACGGCCAGCGGACCGGTGCCCGGTGCCAGAGTCATCAGCAGTGACACGCCCGGAAAGCGCTGACCTTGGTGAAAGAAGCGTGCACTTCCCGCTGAATCCTGCGATCGCCGGACTCGGCTGGAAAAGTGCACGCCTGGTTGGGCTGGCGCGGAGTTATGCGATGACGTCGGCGAGGCGGTCGACCTGGTCGGCGTCGCGGCCGTAGCAGTAGAGCATGACCTCGTCTGCGCCGAGATCTTCGAATTGGCCAATGGCCGTGCGGATCTCGTCGGGAGTGGTGAGCATGCCCGCGAGCATGTAATCGGCGCGACCGCTGAATTCGTAGTAGTTGCCCATCGAGGTGCGGGCGTCTTCGATCAGGTCGGGTGCGCCGAGTGCGACATTGACCTGGGCGACGATGCGCGGCTCGCCGTCGCGGCCGTATTCCTTCCATGAGCGACGGGCGGCATCGAAGAGGTCACCGGCCCAGGACGGTGCGGCGGCGGCGAGAAATCCACCGCCCCAGCGTCCGACGCGATCGATGGCGGCGGGCTGGAAGCCGCCGAAAAGGATTTCGGGGCCTTCGGGACGCAGCGGCGCGGGGCCGACCGGTCCGCAGTCGGCACCGTGCGGCTGACCGGACCAGAGGCGGCGCATGATCGCCATCTGTTCGTCCAGGCGGCGACCGCGAGTACGCAGGTCGGTGCCGGAGGCGATGTGGTCGTCCGCGCGACCGCCGACACCCAGGCCGAGCACGAAGCGGCCACCGGACATGCGGTCGAGGGTTGCGGCCTGTTTGGCGAGCAGCGTCGGCTCGCGCAGCGGTGCGATGAGCACCTCGGTCTGCACCTTGATGCGGTTGGTGGCGCCCGCGATCATGCCGAGCGCGATCAGCGGTTCGGGATTGTCGTAGACGAGCCGGTCGAGCAGGCCGAGGGTGGAGAACGGGCCCGCATCGGCGCGGCGGGCCCAATCGAGCAGAGCGGCGGGATCGGAAATGGGCAGACCGAGACCGATGTGCATGAGAAACCTCCAGGTAAGGGGTAGTTGATCCGTGCCGCCCCTGGCACCTCGACGCGAGGTGGGGCTCCCATTCTGCGGCTGTGCTTCGGAAGCGCCTTCGCTAACGTTGTTCGTAACGAACGCTGTTCGCTGAAGCTACTGTAAACGAACGCTGTTCGTTGCGCAAGTAATGGCGGATTCGGGTATGTGACCACTGATTTCGCGAGGACACGGGTAACTCGTCGGGGACGCCCAAAACCGGGGTCCGGACCGCGACCGTCGGGCCGTGCGGGAGGGTGAGTAGGCTCTCTCGACGGGAAAATTGCGCGGAGAGGCGGGCTAGCGGGATCCATGTCCAACCTGATCAACCTCGAGCAGGTCTCCAAGAGTTTCGGTATCAAACCGCTCCTGGACAACGTGTCGCTCGGTATCCACGCGGGCGAGCGGATCGGCGTCGTCGGCCTCAACGGCGGCGGTAAGACCACCCTGTTGGAGGTGCTGACCGGTCTCGAACCGCCCGACAGCGGCCGGGTGAGCCGGGTCGGCGGGCTGCGGATGGCGGTGGTTACCCAGCGCGGTGTGCTGCCGCCGGGCGCGACCGTCGGAGCTGTTGTGCTGGCCGGACTCGCCGATGATGCGATGACCGACGATATGGCCGAACACGAATGGGCCTCGAACCCGCGCATCCGTTCGGTGCTGGCGGGTATCGGCATCGACGGCCTCGGCCTGGAGACATCGGTCGACAATCTGTCCGGTGGCGAGCGCCGCCGCGTCGCGCTGGCCGCCGCGCTGGTGCGCGAACTCGATCTGCTCGTCCTCGACGAGCCGACCAACCACCTCGATGTCGAGGGCGTGCAGTGGCTCGCCGAACATCTGCTCAACCGCCGCAGCGCGCTGGTGGTCGTGACCCACGATCGCTGGTTCCTCGACACCGTCGCCACCGATACCTGGGAGGTTGTCGGCGGCAAGGTGGAGAGCTATGAGGGCGGTTACGGCGACTGGATTTTCGCGCGCGCCGAGCGGGCCAGGCAGGCCGACGCCGCCGAGGCCAGGCGCGCGAACCTGGCGCGCAAAGAGCTGGCCTGGCTGCGGCGCGGCGCGAAGGCGCGCACCTCCAAGCCGCGCTATCGGGTGGAGGCCGCCGAGGCGCTGATCGCCGATGTACCGCCGCCACGCGATAGCGTCTCGCTGGCCGCGTTCGCGCGAAAGCGCCTGGGCCGCGTCGTCATCGAACTCGAGGACACCACCCTCACCACACCGGACGGCCGAGAGTTGGTGCGCGACTTGACCTGGCGCCTTGCGCCGGGGGAGCGGGTCGGCCTGGTCGGGGTGAACGGCTCCGGCAAGACGACCCTGCTGCGCACCTTGGCCGGTGCGATCGAACCCGCTGCGGGCAAACGCATTCAGGGGCAGACGGTCCAGATCGGCTGGCTGCGTCAGGAACTCGACGATCTGCCGACCGACCTGCGGGTACTGGAGGCCGTGCAGCAGGTGGCGCAGCGAATCGTGCTGGGCGACAAGGAGATCTCCGCGGGGCAGCTGGCCGAGCGGCTCGGCTTCACTCCCGCCCGTCAGCGCACCCCGGTCGGCGACCTATCCGGCGGTGAACGGCGCAGGCTGCAACTGACCCGCATCCTGATGGCCGAGCCGAATGTGCTGCTGCTCGACGAGCCGACCAATGACCTGGATATCGATACCCTGCAACAGCTCGAGGACCTGCTCGACAACTGGGCGGGCACGCTGGTCGTGATCAGCCACGACCGCTACCTGATCGAGCGCATCTGCGACTCGACCTGGGCACTGTTCGGCGACGGCAAACTCACGAACCTGCCCGGTGGCATCGACGAATACCTGAAAAAGCGTGCCGTATCGAACTCGGCCGCAACACGTTCCGGCACCGACACCAAGCCCGCCGAAACCCCCGCCACCGACTCCGCCGCCTACCGCGCCGCCCGCAAGGAACTGGCCAAACTGGAACGCGCCATCGATAAGCTCACCGAACGCGAGCAGCGCCTGCACACCGCCTTGGCCGACGCCGCCACCGACCCGGAGAAACTCATCACCCTGGGCACCGAGCTGAAACAGGTGTTGGCCGAAAAGGAGACCGCCGAGGAGCGCTGGCTCGAATTGGCCGATGGCGCCTGACTTGTGGGCAACGGCGCCTGATCCCTGGGCGACGGCGCTTTAGGCTTTGGCCGATTGCGTCTGCCGTCGGTCGGGCTGCCCCTAGCCGACGGGAGCCTGCCCTCTGGCCGACCTCGACTCGGCCTCGCAGACCGTCCGGTACCAGCGAACCATAAGGAGCGCACCTGATTCGGTGGGCGCCGCACCACGCGCGACGGATTGTTCGCTGCATCGAGCGGAGTCGAATGGCGCCTCGGTCGTGGGGCAGCCGGTGCGAGAGACTCGGCCGTTCGGTGGGCGCTGCACCACGCGCCCGACTTGGCGCCGCATCGAGCGAGTCGAATCGCGCCCCGATCGTGGGTTAGCTGGTGCCGGAGACGCGACCGTCTTGCACTACGACAGGCAGGCAGGTCTGTACGAAGTCGGCGCCGAAGCCGGTGAGGGTAATGCTGCGGTAGTAGACCTTGGTGCCGAAGCCGGAGCGCTTCAATACCTCTCGGACCGGGGATTGGGCCTCGAGGATCTGGTAGCGGTTCGGGTTGCCGACGGGTTCCTTGACGAATTCGATCAGGCCGAGGCGACGCAGGTTGGGCAGATATTGCTGGACGCGGTTCGGGAAGCGCAGACCCGCGTGTTCGCCGATCAGGTTGAGGCCGCTGATGATCCGCTCGACGCCGAGGCCGCGTGGACGTCCGGTGCGGATGTCGATCGAGGGCTGCGGGCCGTCGAGATGGAGAAAGCGCAGGATGCGCGCCTCGTCGGGGGTGAGTTCCTCGAGCATGCGGGCGAAGGCAGGATGGGTTTCGGCATGTTCGCCGTGCGTGCTCGCCGACAGGCGCAACAGCGCGGCACCCTGTTCGCGCAGCGTGGGAACGGCGTCGGAGGTGGGCTGTTCGGGTGTGGCGGGCAGTCGCAGTGCGCGGCGCACCGCGTCACGGACCCCCGCCTCGGCCTCGGCCAGAACCTCGCGCGGTGGATTCCCGGCGATGCTGCCGCGCACCACGGTCGCGCCGACACCGAGTGCGGTATCTATGCCCCAGGCGGTCACCTCGGCGGCGGCGGTCACCGCGACCCGGGCGACGCCGGTGGTCGCGCGGACGGTTTTGCGCACCGACCCGGGCTCCCGCTTGCGGGCTCCGACCTCGGCCGAGCTGATCGGCAGCCGCGCGATTTCCGTTGCGAGCTGGGGTGTTTCGGCCACCTCGGAGTGCTCCGCCGACGCAGAGCCCTGCCCGGCGGCCTGCAGATCGTCGCCGCCAGATTCCGTCATAGCCATGATGTCGCCACTCCCGTCCCGAAGATCAGGATGTGAGCGTATCCGGCGAAGAGCCCCAACACGCCGCCATGCAGAAAAAGGAGCCATTCGTCCTGTTTGATGGCCGATCGCAGCATATCCACGAAGTCCGGAGGCTTCAGCGCCGACATCTGTTTGGCGATGTAGTCGTTGATTTGCCTACCCTGCTGGACATTGAAGTCCGGATCGGCGAAGGCGATCGGTGCGATGGACATCGCCTCGGTGGTCAGCGTCGACTGCAGCGAGTCGTACTCCCGGCTGCCGAGCATGAACTTCACCGCGGGTCTCGCGGGTCCGAGCGCGCGGTCCGCGGCCGGGCGCAAGGTGTCCTCGAGCATCTGCATGGTCCGGTCCGAGCGCGGGCCGTTGAGCAGTTCGTCACCGATATTGGCGACGGTCATCACCTGGCTGGAGACCAATTCGGCGTAGCCATCGGTGATCTCGGACTGCCGCTTGATCAGCAGACCCTGCCGCCACGGGCACCACCACTTCGGGTAGGCGGGCGCGAAGATCATATTCAGGCCGATCCAGTTGACCATCCAGCCGATGATGACGCCGCCGATCGGCAGCACCACCAGTGTCGACCAGCCGGTTGCATGCAGAATCCCGACCAGCACCACACCCATCGGCGCGCCGAAGTAGAAACCGAAGTTCTGCATGAAACGCAGTTCCTTGGCGCCGAGTACCTGGAAAAGGGTGTTGAGCAGGTGCGGGCGCGCCTGGAAATAGCGGATTACCATCTGCTTGACGTCGAGCAGTTGATCGATATTGGCGCCCAATTCCTCGGTCAGCTCACGCAGAATATCGGGCAGCTGCTGGCGGACCCGCGCATGAATCATCTCCCGTACACCGGTCGGCAGGTTGTACCAGAGTTGCGGGTGCTCGCGGCGCAGGATTTCTTCGACGATGTCCTTGATCTGTGCGTCGGCGATATTGGCGAGGTGTTCGGCGAGCTTGTCCGGTTCGAGTTCGCGATAGAAGTCGGCGACGCTGCCGAGTTTCGCCAGGCCCTTGTCGACGGCGATGCTCGCCATTTTGTCCGCGCGCGAGGGCACGATGCCCTGCCAGCCGATTCGGCCGTCGTAGCTCAGTAGCGGAAGCACCTGAATTCGCTTGGGCAGGAAGGGAAACAGCGCGCGCAGCCCGGGTAAATGCACACCGTGGAAGGCGACCGGCTTGAACAGCATGAGGATGCCGGTCCAGTTGGTGATGTAGCCGATGATTCCAGTGAAAAGCGGGATAGTCACTAACTCGAGGAGGATCGTCGGGTGAATCCCGAAAACACTCTCCAACACGACACCCTCCTGCCGATATACCGGTGACCGCCGCCTCACCGGCATCCCAAACTAGCACCCAGTCGGCAGACGGACCCTACTGTGAGATCGAGAAGCCGGTCCACCGCGAGTGTCCCGAGCCACAGCGGATTGTCTGAGACATCAGTCACACTGTGTGTCCAGAATGTCGTACTGTCAACCGGCGCCGGAGACAATGACGACCACCACACGTTCGACGGCAGGGGTCGGCGTGAGTGCTGGCCCACTCGGCTCTCGGTTACGCATACCTGGAAAGCTCGAGGGCAATAATCTGTGGGCGTATTCGTTCACTAGGCAATACATCGGAGTAGACGTGACAGACGACAGGACCGGACAGGACCTGGCCCGGGCCGGTTCCCGCTCGGTGGAGCGCAGCTCGGATGTCGAACAGCGGCAGATCAGCAACGAGGCGAGGCTGATTCGCGGTGTGTTCCGGGCGGCGGGACTCGCCGCGGGCTCCGTGGTGCGCGGCAGTCAGTGGGCCGTCGAGACGACCTATGAGGTGACCAAGGAGATCACCCAGGCCGCGCTCGACGGTGAGTCGTCGGCCGATATCGCCGAGCGGACCGGCAATGCGCTGCGCTCCATCGCGCGCAGCGCGCTGGGCGTCACCGAGGGGTCGGTGCGCGAAATCGTCAGCTATGTACCGGCTTCCAACGGTGCGTCGCAGCAGCAGGCGATCGGCATCGGCGCACCGCTGCACTCGGCGAGCAGTGAGGAGCTGCGCCGCCGCGGCGATGCGCTGCTGGCCCGCTCGGCCGATGTCTACTTCACCGAGGATGTGCATCCCGCCTATGACCGGATCCTCGACGAGTTGGCGCCGGACGAGGCGCGCATTCTGCGGTTCATGGCATTGAACGGTCCGCAGCCGACGGTCGATGTGCGGACCAATCGTCCGCTCGGCATCGGCTCGGAGTTGGTGACCGGCGATCTGACCTCGGTGCCGGAACAGGCCGGAGTCCGCTACCCGGACCGCTCCCGCACCTATCTGATCAATCTGAACCGGCTGGGGTTGACCCAGGTCTCCGATGATCCGGTGGTGCTCAGCCGGTACATGGTGCTCGAGGTGCAGCCGGTAGTGGAGGCGGCGCTGAAGAAGGCCGGGCGCGCGCCCAAGATCGTGCGCAAGAGTCTGCGGCTGACGGAGTTCGGCAGCGACTTCTGTAATACCTGCTTCACCATCGGCAACTGAGCCGCGCGCCGGGGCGGATTATCGACCATCGGTGATAGCAATCTGATACAAATCTCCCAATTCGTGTAGCGCGGCGGCTTCGAATGGGATTGTTGAGGTTATGGATCAGGATGCTGTGTCAGCGATCAGTCGCCTGAAGTTCCGGTATCTGCGCACCCTCGACACCAAGTCGTGGGATGAATTCGCGGATACGATGATTCCCGAGGCGACCGCCACCTACAGCGAATACCTGCAGTTCGAGTCGCGGGACGCGTTCTTGGCTTTCATGCGCAACACCCTCGGTCCGCATGTCATCACCGAGCACCGATGTGATCATCCAGAGATCGATGTCGTCGGTGATACCGCCACCGGCACTTGGTATCTCGCCGATACCGTACTGATACCGGCGCACAATATGCTGCTGCGCGGCGCCGCGTTCTACTCCGATCGCTATGTGCGCTGTCAGGACGGCCTGTGGCGGATCGCGCACACCGGCTACGAGCGGACCTATGAGGTGGTGCTCTCGCTCAGCGATCTGCCCAGCCTGCGACTGACATCGAGTCGCTGGGGGATGATCGCGCGCGAAGACGGCATCGCGGACATCGAACGCGAGCCCACTACCCCGCTGCGCCGCGAGCCCGAACCGGCGACGGAAGCCGAACCCGAAGCCGGATAGGGGCGGGCGTTCAGTCCGCGGCCGCGACCAACGGCTCGAGTGTGAGCTTCGGATGCTCCTTCTCGATGTACTGCAGCCGCCACTTGTCGCCGAACAGCGCGAGCAGCACTCCGTCGGAGCGGGTGAACACCTCGACCCCGCGCTGCCGGTCGAGTTCGGCCATCGACTCCGCATCGGTGCGCCGGGCCAGCGTGTACGGCAGGTGCTCCATATGGGTTTCGACGTTGAACTCCGCCAGCATTCGCGCGGTGACCACCTCGAACTGCATCGGGCCGACCGCCGCGAGCACGGGGGAGGCATCGCCGCGCGCGTCATTGCGCAGCACCTGCACCACGCCTTCGGAATCGAGCTGATCGATGGCCTTGCGGAACTGCTTGTACTTGCCCGCACTCTGCGCGCGCAGCACCGCGAAATGCTCCGGTGCGAAGGATGGGATGGGCGGGAACTCCACCTTCTTGTCCACGAACAGCGTGTGCCCCGGCGCCAGCGCGGTCGCGTTGACCAGGCCGACCACATCACCCGGGTAGGCGGTGTCGACGGTCGAGCGCTCCCGGCCGAAGACGGTGAGCGCGTATTTGGTCGCGAACGGCCGACCGGTCTGGGCGTGCGTGACGACCATGCCGCGCTCGAATTCGCCGGAGACGATCCGCATGAACGCGAGCCGATCCCGGTGTGCCGCATCCATTCCCGCCTGCACCTTGAAGACCACCGCGCTGAACGGATCGGTGGTATCGCGCGGTGCGCCGCCGATATCGGCACGCGAACCGGGCGCGGGCGCCAGCGCAACCAAGGTCTCGAGCAACTGCCGCACACCGAAGTTCAGCATCGCCGAGGCATAGATGACGGGGGAGGTCTGCCCGGCCAGGAACATTTCCTGATCGTGGTCCTGTCCGGTGGCCGAGAGCAGTTCGCTCTCCTCGGCGGCGGTCGTCCACGCCTCGCCCTCGCGAGCGTCGGCGGCTTCGGGGTCGATCGATTCCTCCGGCGCGATGGTCGCGCCGCCCGCGGTGCGGGTGAAGTGGATGTACTCGACGGCCTCGCCCTCGGCGCCGCGACGCAGCAGGCCACGGAAGTCACCGGCGATGCCGACCGGCAGGAACAGCGGCGTCGGGGTGAGTCCGATCCGCTCGTTGATCTCGTCGAGCAGTTCCAGCGGCGCGCGGCCGGGGCGGTCCCACTTGTTGATCACCGTAATGACCGGAATGCCGCGGTGGCGGCACACCTGGAACAGCTTCAGTGTCTGCGGCTCGAGACCCTTGGCGGCGTCGATCAGCATGACCGCGGCGTCGACGGCGGTGAGTACGCGGTAGGTGTCCTCGGAGAAATCCGAGTGGCCCGGGGTGTCGACCAGGTTGATGACGTTATCGATATCGGAGCCCGCGGCGCGGTAGTTGAACTGGAGTGCGGTCGAGCTCACGGAGATTCCGCGCGCCTTCTCCATTTCCATCCAGTCCGATACGGTCGAGCGGCGCCCGGCCTTACCGTGGATCGCGCCCGCCTCGGAGATCATTTTGGCGTGCAGCGCGAGCGCCTCGGTCAGCGTCGACTTGCCCGCGTCGGGGTGGGAGATCACCGCGAATGTGCGCCGCCGAGCGACCTCGGCGGGCAACCCACGCGGGGCGGGCGCGACGACACCCTCAGTGGAGGCGGTCAACTTCAACAACCTTTCAGACAGCCGATCGGCAACCGCTCCAGCGTACGCGACCCGGGTGACGACAATTCGGCGAGTACGACGACCCGATTCAGGGAGAGATAGACAGTTGCGCTATGGTGTTCAGGTTGTCTCGGCGAGGGTGACCGCAGACCTGATGCGTTCACCGTGATCGACGCGGCTCGGCTCTCTGCCGTCCTCGTTCGGTCTTCGCCCGACGAATAGACCAACCTTTGCCAGGGCGGATAACAGTTCCTGGCGCACTGTTGACAGCCCGCAAGAGCCGTAGGGAGCAGATCCAGTCATGTCCGACGCCAACCTTCTCGAAGCCGCCGTCCGCACGGAGTTCGGCAAGGGCGCGGCCCGCCGCACCCGCCGCGCGGGCAACGTCCCCGCCGTGCTGTACGGCCACGCCGCGGACCCGCAGCACCTCTCGCTCAACGCCCAGGCCTTCGCCGCCATCCTGCGCGAGCACGGCACCAATGCGGTGCTGAACCTCGTCATCGACGGCAAGAACCAGCTGGCGCTGACCAAATCCGTTGTGGTGCACCCGATTCGCCGTTACATCGAGCACGCCGACCTGCTGATCGTCAAGCGCGGCGAGAAGGTCACCGCCGATGTGAACGTGACGCTGGCCGGTGAGGCCGGTCCGAGCACCCTGATCACCCAGGAATCCACCACCCTGTCCATCGAGGCCGACGCGCTGAACATTCCGGAGGCCATCGAGGTCTCGATCGAGGGCGCCGAGGCCGGCACCCAGATCACCGCGGGCGAGATCCCGCTGCCCAAGGGTGTCACCCTGGCCGGTGACCCGGAGGCCCTGATCGTCAACATCATCGCGGCCCCGGCCTCCGCGCAGGAGACCGAAGAGGCCGCCGCGGCCGCCGCCGAGGCCGAGAGCGCCGAGTAGGAACTCCCCGGGTCGGTTATCCGCATGACCGAATCCTCGACCGGGCCCGCGCTCGTGGTCGGACTTGGCAATCCAGGTCCGGAATACGAGCGCACCCGGCACAATATCGGCTTTCTGGTCGCCGACGTGCTCGCGCAGCGCGTCGGCGGCCGTTTTGCCGTGCACAAGAAGTCCGGCGCCGATCTGCTGCAGGCCCGGCTGGACGGGCGTCAGGTGCTGATCGCCAAGCCGCGTTCGTTCATGAATCTGTCCGGGCGTCCGGTCGCGGCGCTGGCGAAATTCTTCTCGGTACCGCCGACCGAGGTGATCGTCGTGCACGACGAACTGGATCTGCCATTCGGTCAGGTTCGGCTCAAGCGCGGCGGCGGTGAGGGCGGGCACAATGGGTTGCGCTCGGTCTCCAGTGCCTTGACCACCAAGGACTATCTGCGCACCCGCATCGGCATCGGCCGCCCGCCGGGCCGCCAGGATCCGGCAGACTATGTGCTCAAACCGTTTTCGTCGGCGGAGCGCAAGGAAGTTCCGGTGATCGTCGAACAGGCCGCCGACGCAGTCGAATTGCTGCTGCGCGTCGGGCTCGAACCGGCCCAGAACCAGCTGCACTGATCGAGACGGATTGCGCGGAGCGTCGGTCCTGATCGCGGAACATAAAGCTGCCGAGCACAATTGCGATGATCACATGGTGTGCTAGGCCACCGCGGCCGGCGCATCGAGATCCGCGAGCGCGAAAGCCGTTGCCACGAAAAAAAGTTGACGAGACCACCGCCCGACGGCTGCGGATCTCCGCTCGGGCGCGGCGTCGCTGTGTGCAAAGCCCCTGCGCCCGAATGCAATTCACATGTTCAGCGCAGGTGGATGGCGGTGGCGGAGCGGCGGAGTTTGCCGGAGGAGGTCTTCGGGAGGGCGCCGGGGCCCAGCACGGCGACGGTGCGGGGGCGGGCACCGACCTCGGAGAACACCGAGTGCACGATCTCGCGTTCGATGCGTTTGACCTCATCGGCGTTCTGGTGGTCATTGCTTTCCACCACCACGGCGAAGCTTTCGCGCTTTTCCCCCGCGTCCAAACGGACCGCGACGGCATTGCCGGGGCGCACACCTGCCACCCGCATCGCGGCGCGCTCGATATCGGTGGGATAGATATTGCGGCCGCCCATGATGATGACGTCCTTGATCCGGCCGCACACCACGATCAGGCCCTCGTCGGTGAAGTAGCCGATGTCACCGGTGTCGAGCCAGCCGTCCTGGTCCTGCGCGCTACGGAACCCATTGACCGTGACATAGCCCGAAGTCACTGCGGGACCGCGTAATTCGATCACGCCGACGGAACGGGTGGGCAGCGGTTGGCGCTCCGAGTCGACGACCCGGCCCTCCAGATTGTCGACCAGATAGCCGAGTGTGGGCAGGCGGCGCACATTGCTGTGGTGGCCGTGCGGATCGTGGACCGGCACCGCCTTGCCGAGGGCCTCCAGCAGGTCGGCATCGATGACATCGAGTATCTGCCCGAGTCCGGGATCCGGAATCGACACCGCCAGTGTGGTTTCGGCCATGCCGTAGACCGGGGTCAGCGCCATCGGATTGAGCCGGAAGCGTTTTCCGGCGGCGGCGAGTGCCTCCATGGTGTCCGGGTCGACGGGTTCGGCACCGTTCCACATGTACCGGACGCTGCTGAGGTCATAGGCGCCGTCCTCGGCCTGCTTGAGCCTGCGGGCCAGCAGCGAGTACGCGAAATTCGGTGCCGCCGTGACGGTTCCGTGATACTTATCGATCAGCTCGGCCCACAGCAGCGGGCGCGTGAGGAAGTCGATCGGCGTCACGCAGACCACTTCGGCGCCGAATTGCATAGGGACGCTGAGGAAGCCGACCATGCCCATATCGTGGAACAGGGGCAGCCAGCTGATCATCACATCCTCGTCGAGCTGGAACTTCACCCGATCGAACATGGCGTAGGCATTGACGTAGAAGTTGCCGTGTGTGATCCGCACCGCCTTCGGCGATCCGGTCGATCCCGAGGTCAATTGCTGCAATGCGATATCGGTCTCGACGGTCGGCACCGGATCGGCCTCCGGGCCGTCGCGGAGCTGGTCGATCCGCACCACGGTGATGCCGCGTTCGCGCAGCAGCGGTTCGGCGGCCTCGAAGGGCGCGCCGAGCACCACCGCCCGCGCATCGATCATCGACAGGACGGTCTCGGTATCGCGGGCCCAGACCACCAGATCGGTCCGCGGCGTCGGCTGATGCAGCATGGTGATGGATGCGCCGCGCATCCAGATGCCCTGACAGGCCGGTGCGATATCGACCGGCATCCCGGCCAGCACGCCGACCGCGTCGCCGTGTCCGATTCCGGCCGCCGCGAGGCCGCCCGCCATGCTGCGCGCGATGCGGTGGATCTCGCCCCACGTCTGCCGCAGCGGCGCATTCGGCTCCCCGGTCACCAGCCCGCGAACCGAGGTTCGTGCCGTCGCGTACATCTCATCGGTGAACCTGCTCAAGTCCAACTCCCTGATCACCACGGTGCGGTGGCCGGACGTTGTGCACCGGCCTGCTTCCAACTATCCCGCCAATTCTGCGCCGCGTTAACGCTTCGGCCCGGTAGTCCGCGGACTTGTCCGATCTGGGCGGCGAATCGGGGGCGGAAAGCTACGAGCGGTTCGAACCGAAAGTGGCGGCGTAGCGGTCGACGTAATTGCGGCCGGATCGCGCGGCCAACTCCCGCATCAGCTCGTCGGTGGCGGCGCGGACCGGGGAGGTGGCCGCAGTGTCGGTCGCGGTATGGATCGCGCGGCTCGGGGGAACATGCGGGTAGTAGCGCGGCGTGCCGAAGCTGATGCGCACCTTGCCGAAACGCGGCAATTTGGCACCGCGCGGATTCACCTTGTCGGTACCGGAGAGCACCACCGGAATCACCGGCGCGCCGGTCGCCATGGCGACGCGCAGTGCACCGGTGCGGCCGCGGTAGACGCAGCCGTCCGGGGAGCGGGTGCCCTCCGGGTGGATCGCCCAGATATCACCCGATTCCAGGATCTTGGTGGCGGCGTTCAGTGCGTCCGCCGCGGCGGTGCCGCCGGTGCGGTTCACCGGGACCTGACCCAGGACGGTGAAGAACCAGCGCAGGAATCGTCCCTTGAGTCCGGTGCCGGTGAAGTACTCCTGTTTGGCCAGGAAGGTGACGCGGCGAGGCAGGACCAGCGCGAGGTAGAGGGAATCGAGCACTGCGAGGTGGTTGGCGGCGATGATCACCGGTCCGGTGCGTGGCACGTGCCGCCGACCCTCCACTGCGGGCCGACCGAGCAGTCGCAACAGCGGGCCGACCAGCACGTACTTGAAAAACCGGTACCACACATGAGCCTCCGAGAGAGTTGCCGTAGACACTGTCTACCGTTGCTGTAGACACTGTCTACCACGCAAGCGTAGACATTGTCTACTATTGTTGGTAGAGGATTTCTACTTGTGTGACGCAGTCGGGATGCCGGTGAGGAGCGATTCGATGGCTGACGTAGACGATGTCTCCATGGTCGGAAATGAGCCCCTGCGCGAACGGTTGGTCGGCGCCGGGGTCGACATGCTCGAAGAGGTGGGCGTCGGGCAGCTCGGTCTGCGGGCGATCACCCGCGCGGCCGGGGTCTCCCATGGTGCGCCGCGCCGTCACTTTCCCACCCACCGTGCGCTGCTGGCCGCCATCGCCGCCCGGGGTTTCGCCGATCTCATGGATCAGTTTGCGAAGGCACGGGAGGGAGCGACCACGCCGCGCGAGCATATGCAGCGCATGTCGGTGGCGTACGTCGAGTTCGCCGGTGAGCGCCCGGAGATGTTCACCCTGATGTTCCGTCACGACCTGCTCGAGGGTTCCGGCGAGAATCTGCGCTCGATCACCCTGCCGCTGTTCGAACGCTTCGCCGCACTGGTCGCCGAGGCGGCGCCGACCGCCGACGATCCGAGGGCCACCGCGATCGCCCTGTGGACCAATCTGCACGGCATCGCCACCCTCCAGGCCAACCGCAGTCTGCGCCTCGTCATCCCGGGAGCCAGCGCCCCCGCCCTCGTCGCCCAGGTCCTCGCGTTGCATCTGACCTGACGGTGCACCCCCCGCTTGCGATCCGAGCCTGCGCACAGCCGGGTGTGAGCTGGCTCGGACCGCCGTCGTGGAGCTAACGGCGTTGGGGGAGTGGGATTCTCGCGAGATCGGTGGCGATGACGATCTCACCGGTGAAGTACTCGGACGCCTCGTCGAGATGGCCGTCGAGGTCGCGGTAGCGCTGGGAGAAATGGGTCAGCACCAGGGTGCGCACACCCGCCTCGGCGGCGACCCGGGCCGCCTGCCCGGCCGTGAGATGGCCATATTCTTCGGCGAGGTGGGCGTCGGCGTCCAGGAATGTCGCCTCGATTACCAGCATGTCCACGCCAGAGGCGAGTATCTCGACACCGGGGCACATCCTGGTGTCCATCACGAAAGCCACACTCTGTCCAGGTCGCGGCTCGCTGATATCCGCCAGAGTGATCGTGCGCCCGTCGTATTCGATGCTGCCCGCGCGTTGCAACTGCCCGATCGCCGGGCCGTGCAGGCCGTGCTCGGCGAGTTGTTCGGGCAGGATGCGCACACCGCTCGGCTCGGTGAGCCGGTACCCGAAGGCCTCGACCGGATGCGACAGCGCGACCGCTTCGAGGACGAACGGTGCGCCGGGCGCGTCCAGCGCACCGGGATCGGCGATCGGATGCGCCCGCAGGTCGATGGTGCGGTAGAACGCGCTGGCATTGCTCAGTCGTTCGAAGAACTGTTCGCCCGAGGCGGGGTAGTACACGTCCACCGGATGGGCGACCTTGTCCAGATTGATCCGCTGGATGATGCCGGGCAGTCCGAGGCAGTGGTCGCCGTGGAAATGCGTCACCGCGATCCGGGTGATGTCGGTGACCGAGACGCCCGCATGGGTCATCTGGCGCTGGGTGCCCTCGCCCGGATCGAAGAGGATGCCCTCATCGCCCCAGCGCAGCAGATAGCCATTGTGGTTGCGCTGCTTGGTCGGAACCTGACTCGCGGTGCCGAGGACGACCAGTTCCCTGGGGGACATCAGAGCGCCGCGACCGCGGTCACGAACCGGTCCAGTTCCTCGAAGCCGACGAAGCAGTGCGGTGAGGCGCGCACCACCGAATCGAGTCCGCGCGCGGTCATATCGAGCAGGGTGGAGCTGGCATGGCTGGCTGTCACCGTAATGTTCTGTGCCGCAAGGCGATCACGCACTTCGACGGCGGGAATTCCATCGACGGTGAAGGATACGATGCCGCTGTGCCGAATGCCAATATCGCGCACCGTGACTCCGGATATTTCCGGCAGCGCTTTGCGCAGATGTTCGGCACGGGCCGCGATCGCGGTATAGACGTCCTCGGGTCCGAGGTCGAGCAGGTACCGCACGGCCGCGCCGAGGCCGAGACGGGCGGCGACATCGCATTCCCAGAATTCGAACCGGCTCGCGTCGGGCAGCATGGTGTACGCGTCGGGGCCGGTCCACTGAGCACTGTGCAGATCCAGCCGCTGCGGTTCCATCGACGCGGCCAATTCCGGTCGCACATAAAGGAATCCGGTGCCGCGCGGCCCGCGCAGCCATTTGCGGCCGGTGACCGAGAGCGCGTCGACGCCCAATTCGGCCACATCGATCGGCAGCTGTCCGGCCGACTGGCAGGCATCGAGTAGTACGAGCGCACCGACCGAATGCGCGATCCTGGTGGCCTCGGCGGCCGGGTTGACCAGGCCGCCATTGGTCGGGGCGTGCAGCACCGATACCAGCTTGACGCGCTCGTCGACCAGCTCCGCGAGTGCGTCGAGATCGATTTGACCGCTGCCGTCGCTGGGAATCGGCTCGACCACCGCACCGGTGGCCTTGGCGCGCTGCAGGGCGGCGATCGCATTGCTGGCGTAGTCGGCGCCCGAGATGAGAATGCGGTCGCCGGGTGCGAGCGGGACGGAGTAGAAGAAGTCGGCCCACGCACGGGTGGCACTGTCGCTGAGCGCGATGCTGGTCGGAGCGGCATTGATGAGCGCGCCGATATCGGACTTCACGGCGGCGAGGTCGTCGAGTCGCTCATTCGCCGCGCGGTAGCCGCCGATTTCGGCCTCGCGCCGCAGATGGCCGATGACGGTGTCGAGCACGATCCGTGGCGGCAGCGACGAACCCGCGCTATCGAGGAAGACCAGGTCGGATCCGGACTCGTAGCCCGGGGTATCGGCACGTACGCGATTCTCGTCCAGCATGTCGACGACAGTATCGCCGAAACGGGCCAAGCGCGCCGTCGCGCGGGGGCGGTGCAGCTCGGCGGCCGGGCCACGGGTGCTGGCCGGGCGTGACCATGAATTCAGATTCTTGTCACATCTTTTGTCGGTGCCCCTCGTTACCCTGGGTTGGGTCGGCGCACTGGAATACGACGAGCAATCGCGGCGATACAGAACTACCGAGACAACTACCGGCAGACGAACCCCGACTACGGGTATCCGGTTCACATGGTGGAGGTTGGTATGGCGGTTACGCTCGAGCACCCGGAGCGGGTCATCGCGCTGGAGCACGGTGAACTGTCCTCACGTGCTGCGGCCGAGGCCTACATCGAAAAGATCTGCTTCAAGTTGGGCCCACCGACGCTCATCGGCGCCGAACTCGAGTGGCTCACCGTGCAGGGTGAGTGTTCGCCGTCCGGTCCACTGGCCGCCCCCCGCCCGCAGCTGACTGCACTCGCAGATGCACTCGGACCCTATGCACCGCGGTCCATCGCCCCCGATTCGCCGGCACTCTCGCTGCCAGGGGGCAGCCGGGTCACCATCGAACCCGGCGGTCAGATCGAACTTTCCAGCGCCCCGTTCGCCGCTGCCGCGCAGCTGTGCGAGGGTTTGTCCGCTGATGCCAGGATGCTGCGGGATCTGCTCGAATCCCGATCCATCCGCACCGTCTCCGCCGCCGCCGATGCGGACCGCCGCCCCAAGCGGGTATTGCGGTTACCGCGCTATCGCGCCATGGAAGAGTCCTTCGGCGGTATCGGCCCCTTCGGCAAATTGATGATGTGCAATACGGCCGCGACCCAGGTCAGCGTCGATGCCGGTGCCGACCGCGCCGAGGTCACCGCCCGATGGAATGCGCTCTACACCATCGGTCCCACGCTGGTCGCCGCCTTCGCCTGCTCGCCGGAATTGCGCGGTGCGCCCGTTGGCGCGTGGGCATCCCAGCGCATGCGGAGCTGGTTGCGCCTCGACTATGCCCGCACCCGTCCAGCGGCGGAGTCCTGGCCCGATCCGGTCCAGGGCTATGCACGCTGGGCCCTGGATGTCCCGCTGCTGTGCGTTCGTGGCCCCGATGGCGTAGACGGCGATGGCGAGATCGGCTGGGCCGCGCCGCCGGGCGCGACCTTCGCGGACTGGCTGTCCGGTGCGCTGGACGACGAGATCGGACGTCGCCCTGAGCTCGGCGATCTCGACTACCACCTGACCACCCTGTTCCCGCCGGTGCGGGCCTCGGGGCATCTGGAGATCCGCTATCTGGACGCCCAGCCGGAGAACGACTGGACCGTTCCGATCCACGTATTCGACGCCCTGCTGTCGTCCCCGGATGTCGTCGCCCAGGCGAGCGCGGTCGCCGCGCCGATCGCGGGCCGTTGGCTCGACGCGGCCCGCTGCGGGCTGGCCGATCCGGAGATCCGGGCCGTCGCGGTGGAGCTGTTGACCCTGGCCACGGCCCATGCGGCGAGTCCGTCGGCCGCCCGGGAGATCGAGTCCGCGGCCGAGCGATGTCGCAGCGGTCGCACCCCGACCGGCGAACTCGCTTCGCAGCCCGCGGATCAGCACGAGGACCGCCCATGACCGAGGCATCGCGGCGCAGACCGCCGCTTCGAGTCGCTGGCCAGAACGAGTTCCGGAGATGTTCATCGTGACCATTCAGTACCCCGCAACAGATAATTCCGGCACCGAGCGATTGCGTGACCGGATCGCCGAAGTGCTCACCCGCGCACGGGAGCGCACCGTCGGACTTACGAACCTCGACGAGGCGGAACTGGTCGCACAGCATTCGCGACTCATGAGCCCGCTCGTCTGGGATCTCGCCCATATCGGCAACCAGGAAGAGCTGTGGTTGGTACGCGATGTCGGCGGGCGCGAAGCGGTGCGCGCCGATATCGATGAGCTCTACGACGCGTTCAAACACGCCCGCGCCAATCGTCCAGAGCTGCCGCTGCTCGACCCGACCCAGGCCCGTGGCTATGTCGGTACCGTGCGCGACAAGGTCTGGGATGTGCTGGACACCAGCGCTTTACACGGTGATCCACTGGTCGACGGCGGATTCGCCTTCGGCATGATCGCCCAGCACGAGCAGCAGCACGACGAAACCATGCTCGCCACCCACCAGTTGCGCACCGGCCCCGCCGTACTGTCGGCACCGGCATCGCCCACGGCGCCGAATCCGGTCGGTGGCGAAGTCATCATTCCCGCAGGCGAATTCACCATGGGCACCTCGACCGACCCGTGGGCACTGGACAATGAGCGCCCGGCGCATCCGGTGCACGTGCCCGCCTTCGCCATCGACACCGCACCCATCACCAATGCGCAGTACCTGGCCTTCATCGCCGACGGCGGCTATGACCGGCCGGAACTGTGGTCCGAAGGTGGTTGGGCGCACCGGCAGCAGGCGGACCTGGTCGCGCCGCAGTTCTGGGAGCGCGATCCGGCCGGGCACTGGTGGCGTCGGGTTTTCGGCGTGATGACCCCGGTGCGTCCGCACCAGCCGGTGCTGCACGTCTGCTGGTTCGAAGCCGAGGCCTACGCCACCTGGGCCGGTAAGCGCCTGCCCACCGAGGCGGAATGGGAGAAGGCGGCCCGCTTCGATCCGGAGACCGGAACGTCGCGCCGCTACCCATGGGGTGACGCCGAACCGGGCGAGGCCACCGCGAATCTCGGTCAGCGCCATCTGGAACCGGCCGATGTCGGTGCGTACCCGGCGGGTGCCTCCCCGGCCGGAGTGCATCAACTCATCGGTGACGTATGGGAATGGACCGCATCGGGTTTCGAGGCCTATCCGGGCTTCCGTGCGTTCCCCTACGCCGAATATTCCGATGTCTTCTTCGGCGGTGACTACCGGGTCCTGCGCGGCGGCTCCTTCGGCACCGATCCGGTCGCCTGCCGCGGCACCTTCCGCAATTGGGACCATCCCATCCGCCGCCAGATCTTCTCCGGTTTCCGCCTGGCCCGCGATCTGCGAAAAGGCGAGGGCGAGTGAGGATATCGGCAGTCGAGTTCCGCGGCCGACCGGTGACCACGGGAGGTGGGTGCTGATGTGTCGACAGCTCGGCTACGTCGGTCCCACGGTGCGCGTCGGCGACATGCTGACGCTCGGCTCGCATTCCCTGCGGACTCAGGCGTGGGCACCGAAGGATATGCGCGGCGGCGGCACGATCAATGCCGACGGGTTCGGTGTGGCCTGGTGGCGGGAAGTCGATGACGCGGTGACCGTCAGCCGGTATCGCAATCCGGCGCCCATCTGGACCGATCCGGCGGTGGAAGAGGTACTGCCGCAATTGGAATCGTGGGCGGTGCTGGCCGCGGTGCGTTCGGCCAGCGTGGGTATGCCGGTCGAGCGGAGCGCCTGTGCGCCGTTCACGCACGGCCGCTGGGCGTTCGGCCTCAACGGCCTGATACCGGACTGGCGCCGGGCGCTCAGCGCGGTTGCCGAGGAATTCGGCTCCACCGCATCCGAACTCGGCGCGGGGCAGCTCTTCGAGCCGGTGCAGTTGCTGGAGGCCGAATCCGCGACCGATTCGGCGACACTCTGGATGATTCTGCGCGGCCTGCTGTCCACCGACTCGCCCGATGGTTCATGGGCGGCGGCACCGGCGGCATTGAGTCTGCTCGTGGCCGCGGTACTGGACCGATCGCCGAACGCCAGACTGAATTTGCTGCTCGGTGATGGTCAGCAGCTGTGGGCGACCACCGTGTCCCACTCACTGTCGGCCCTGGTCACCGACGATTTCGCCATTCTATGCTCCGAACCCTTCGACGACGATCCACGCTGGCAGCCGATTCCGGATCGGCAGCTGGTCAGCGCCAGCCCCGGCGCGCTGACGGTGGCACCCCTGCTCACTGTCCCAAGCACGAAAGGCTCACTCCGATGACCGCACCGACGCTGGAGATCCACCTATCCGATGACGACCTCACCTCGGCGTTGCGCGCGGATGCCAGGCTCGGCCTGACCGCGGACCCGAAGTGGCTGCCGCCCAAGTGGTTCTACGACGCCCGCGGCAGTGAACTGTTCGAGCAGATCACCGAACTCCCCGAGTACTACCCGACCCGCACCGAACGCGCGCTGCTGGAACGGGTGGTCGGCGAGATCGCCCGCACCGCGCAGGCCGAGGTCCTGGTCGAACTCGGCTCGGGTTCGGCGGCCAAGACCAGGCTGTTGCTTTCCGCGCTGACTACCGAGGGTCCGCTGAAAACCTATGTTCCCCAGGATGTCTCGTCCTCGGCGCTGCGGGCCGCCGCGGCCGAGATCGCGGCCGAGTTTCCCGGTCTCGCGGTGCACGGCGTGGTCAGCGATTTCACCGACACCCTGCACAATCTGCCGGGCGGTGGCCGCCGCATGATCGCCTTTCTCGGCGGCACCATCGGCAATCTGGTGCCCGCCGAACGCGCCGAATTCCTGTCCAGCATCTGCGACGTGCTGGAGCCGGGCGAGCGATTGCTGCTCGGCGGTGGTCTGGTCATCGATCCCGCGGTACTGGTACCGGCCTATGACGATGCGGCCGGTGTCACCGCCGAGTTCAACCGAAATGTGCTGCACGTCTTGAACAATCGGCTCGACGCCGATTTCGAGCCCGATAAGTTCGCCCACGTCGCCATCTGGGATGCCGAGCACGAGTGGATCGAAATGCGCCTGGAGGCAACCGAAGATATGACCGTGACCGTCCGGGAGCTGGATCTCACCGTCCAGTTCGCCCGCGGCGAGCAGATGCGCACCGAGATCTCGGCCAAGTTCCGCATCGACGGACTCGACGCCGAACTGGCCGCCGCCGGTTTCAAGACCGAACAGGTCTGGACCGACCCGGATGACCGATTCGCCCTCGTGCTCGCGGCGCGCAGCTAGAACCGGTCGGGCGCGGCGCCGACCACCGCGCCGAGCCATTCGATGAAGGGCCGCATCGTCTCCCAGGCGGTGCGGACCTCCTTGGCGGCCCGGGGCTTGTCCAGCCAGGCCGGTGCGCCGAATTCCTTACTGCAGGTGAGTGATTTGTGCCGCAGCAGATCGATGCGCGGATGGTCGGCGTCGTAGCCCTTCGGCTTGGTCTTCAGCTGCTCGCCGCCGATGGTGAACTTGGCCTTGGTGAGCTTCGCCAGGATCGCCGCCAGCTCCGCGCCGCGCACCTCGTCATCGATGGTGGCGCGCAACTGGGCGATCTGGGCGGGCGAACCCGCATAGAATCCGCCGCCGACGAACAATCCGGCCGCGCTGATCTGCACATACCAGCCGGTACCCGGTGCGACGCCGACCACCGCGCCCTGGGCCGTCTTGTAGGGCACCTTGTCCTTGGCGAAGCGCACGTCCCGGTACGGCCGAAAGATCTTGGCGGTGCCGAAGTCCGCCTCCAACTCCGCGGTCAGCGCGACCATCGGCGCCTTGACCGCCTCCTCGTACACATCCTTGTGCGCGGTCCAGAAGGCCTTCGAGTTATCGGCCTCCAGATCCTCGTAGAAGTCGAGTCCCGCCAGCGGGAAACCAGTGAATCCGCTCATGCGCACAACCTAGCGCCAGCGCACAGTCCAGAGCTCGGACGGCGCCCATCCGATGCGAGATCCGCGTAGCAGTCCAGGCCAGCGAGCGGGAATCCGCCGAATCGACTCATGGGTACAACGCTACGACGCGTGTCCGATGCATCGAGACGGTGGTCGGTCAGTCGGAGTCCGGGACCATGCTGCCGCTGAAGACGGTGAAGACCATGATCAGTCCGACAATCAGGGAGATCGCCGATGCGATGGCGGCCCACTTGCCGAGGGATTCGCCCTTTCGGTGGCCGATGATGCCGAGAACGATGCCCATCGGACCGAACAGGTACGGGCAGAACAGCAACGAGATGCCCGCGCAGACGAAGCCGATGATCGATAGGATCTGACTGTCGGACCGTGCGCCCGTCTTGCGGTACGGCTCATAGGGCTGCTGGGTGTAGGCACCGGGATAGCGGCTGTACGGTAATTCGGGCGCGGTGTCCCCGATCGGCGGATAGACGGTGCCCGGCGGATAGGGCTGCTGGTCGTATGGTGTTTCGGCCGCGGGGCCCCACGGTTGCGGCGGTGTCGGCGATTGGTTCGGTGCGCCCGTGCTGTCCGAGGGTTGGCCCTGCTGAGCACTCTGTCCCAACTCTTGTCGGGCGGGACCCGCGGGGCCCGATGGCTGAGGCTGCGAGAGATCATCGGCCGCCGCGCTCGACGGCTGCGGTGGCATCGCCAGATCGGGTGCGGTTTCGGCGGCCGCGCGCTGAGCCGGTGTCTGCGCGTTCCCCGGCTGCGCCGCGGAATCCGGCGCGGCGGATGGGGGCGGAACCGCTCCGGCAGGCTCGGCCTGCGTTGACTCCCACGGCCCGGTTGCCGCCGGTGTCGCCCGGTCCGTATCCGTGGACTCGACCGGCTCGGGCTCGCTGGCCGCGGGTTTATCGGCCGCCGGCTGCTCGGGCGGCTCGGCATCGCGCTCGGGATCCTGCGGAGTGGTCATCGAACTCTCCTCGTGTCGGCGGCTGCGGGATGCCACGCCGGGGCGGTGCGCTACAGGTCGATGTCGCGGACGATCTCCATCGCTGCCGCCTCGGCAGGCCGTTCGTCCTCCTCGGCGAGTTCGGCGGCCTGCTGCTGCGCGGTCCACTCCTGTTCGAGTTCGTCGCCGATGCCGAGCCAGCCGTCATCGTCGTTTTCGCGATAGCGAATGTGCAGGTCATCGGGCGGATCCTCGATATTGCGCCGATACGCGCGGATATCGTCTTCCTGCCTGTCGTCCCCCATATCCAAGTCGAGTGGGTCGCGGTCCATACCCCCAGTATCCCCCGTGACCTCGGTGGCAACAGGGGATCCGATGGTTGCGAGCGGCGATCGGCAAACGCTCGGCTGAAGCCGCCGAGCAATCCGACAACGGCGATGACCAGGATGATCGCGTTCGCCAGCACCGCGCCGTTGGCGGTGGCCGCTCATTTGCCAAGGGATTCGCCCTTGTTGTGGCAGATGATGCCGAGGACGACGCCCGCCGGTCCGGTGATCACGATGGGGAGCCGCAGAACATCACGACCGACAGCACAGTGGCGGCCAGGCAGGAGAAGCTGATGATCGAGAAGATCGGCGCCAAACTGGCACAAGGGTATACACCCGAACGACAATGGCGGCTCGGACATCGTCCGAGCCGCCACGACCTTCATGCGCAATGCCTGATTTCGTGAGCACATGGGTAACTCACCGGGCACGCCCAGAACGCAGCCGGGCACCTGACGCAGGACCTGAACGCAGGCCGTGCGGCTCCCAACTGGTATGGCCTAAATATTCGGGGAGGCGGTCAAGCGTTGCCGTTGAAAAGTCCGGTGACCGAACCGTTCTCGAAGACCTCGCGGATCGTGCGCGCCAGCAGCGGCGCGATCGACAGCACGGTCAGCTGCGGGAACTTCTTCTCCTCGCTGATCGGCAGCGTATTGGTGACCACGACCTCCTTGGCACCGCAGCTGGCCAGGCGCTCGGCGGCCGGATCGCTGAGCACACCGTGCGTCGCGGCGATGACCACGTCACCGGCACCGGCCGCCTTGAGCACATTGACCGCGCCCGCGATGGTGCCACCGGTGTCGATCATGTCGTCGATCAGGATGCAGGTGCGGCCCTCGACCTCACCGACCACGCGATTGGCCTTGATCTGGTTGGGCACCAGCGGGTCGCGGGTCTTGTGGATGAATGCCAGCGGCGAGCCGCCCAGCGAGTCTGCCCACTTCTCCGCGACGCGCACGCGACCGGAGTCGGGGGAGACCACGGTGATGTGCTCGAGGCTGTAGTTGTTGCGCACGTATTCGGCCAGCTGCAGCTGGGCGTGCATGTGATCGACCGGGCCGTCGAAGAAGCCCTGGATCTGATCGGTGTGCAGGTCGACGGTGATGATGCGGTCCGCGCCAGCGGTCTTCAGCAGATCGGCGACGAGGCGGGCGGAGATGGGCTCACGGCCGCGGTGCTTCTTGTCCTGACGCGCGTACGGGTAGAACGGCAGCACGGCGGTGATGCGCTTGGCCGAACCGCGCTTGAGCGCATCGATCATGATGAGCTGTTCCATCAGCCACTGGTTCAGCGGTGCCGGAAAGCTTTGCAGCACAAAGGCATCCGAGCCGCGGACGGATTCCTCGAAGCGGACGAAGATCTCGCCGTTGGCGAAGTCGCGCGCGGTCTGCGGAGTGACGTGAACGTCGAGTTCCTTGGCGACCTGCTCGGCCAGCTCAGGATGAGCGCGTCCCGAGAAGAGCATCAGGTTCTTCTGGTTGTCGATCCATGACGCGGTCACTGCTGTTTGCCATCCTTTTGCTCGATTGCCTGACCCGACATCTCTTTGGCCGCGATGGCTTCCGCCGCCGCACGCGCCGCGTCCGTCCCTGGACGGTGTCGCTGCACCCAGCCCTCAATATTTTTCTGCGGTCCGCCCGACACCGCCAGAGCCCCCGGCGGAACGCTTCTACGCAGCACAGTACCCGCCGCCGTATATGCCCCGTCACCCACGGTCACCGGTGCGACGAACATGGTGTCGCTGCCGGTCCGCACATGCGAGCCGACCACCGTGTGATGCTTTTTCACACCGTCGTAATTGACGAAAACGCTCGAGGCGCCGATGTTGCTGTGCTCGCCGATGGTGGCATCGCCGACATAGGTGAGGTGCGGCACTTTCGAGTGCGCGCCGATCGAGGCATTCTTCGTTTCGACGAATGCGCCGAGCTTTCCGGAATCGCCGACCACGGTGCCGGGGCGCAGATAGCTGAACGGCCCGATATTCGCGCCGGGACCGATCACGGCCTGATCACCGTGGGTCCGAACAACGCGCGCGCCGTCACCGACGACCACATCGGTGAGTGTGGAATCCGGTCCGACTACCGCATCCTCACCGATCACCGTGCCGCCGAGCAATTGCACGCCCGGCCGGATTTCGGCGTCCCTGGCGATCTTCACGCCCGCGTCCACCCAGGTGGTTGTGGGATCGATAATGGTGACCCCCGCGCGCATATGCCGTTCCAGGATGTAGCGATTGAGGGTGCGCGCCGCCTCCGACATCTGCACCCGGTCGTTGACCCCGGTGACCTTGGCCGCGTCCAGCAGCCGGGCGCCGTGCACCGGATGTCCGGCCTCGCGGGCCAGCCGCAGCACGTCGGTCAGGTACAGCTCATGCTGGGCATTGGCGGTGGACAGCCGCCCGATCATGGTGCGCAGCACCGCCGCGTCGAAGGCGTAGACACCCGAGTTGACCTCGGTGATCGCCGATTCCTCCGGGGTGGCGTCGGCGTGTTCGACGATCTCGATGACCTGGCCCTTGGCATTGCGGACGATGCGGCCGTAGCCGTTCGCGTCGTCCGGCACGAAGGTCAGCACCGTGACCGCGGAGCGTTCGGGATAACTGCGGTGCTCGTCGAGCAGCGCGGACAGGGTGTGCCCGTCCAGCAGCGGCACGTCGGCGGAGGTGACCAGCAGGTCACCGGTGAAATCCGCCGGAACCGACGCCAGCGCGCACTGCACCGCGTGGCCGGTTCCGAGCTGTTCTTCCTGGATGGCGGTGGTGATGTCGCGGCCCAGTTCGGCGGCGACGTCGGCGACCGCTGCGCCGACTTGTTCGCGGTCGTGTCCCACCACGGTAATGAGGAACGCGGGGTCGATCTCGTTGGCCGCATGCAGCGCGTGCGCGAGCATGCTTCGACCGGCCAGCGAATGCAGCACTTTAGGAGTCTTCGACCGCATTCGCGTCCCGGCACCGGCTGCGAGAACGACGACGGCGGTCTGCTGTGGCATGGATCTCCCTCGGCTGCCTGTCATCGTGCCAGTGATGTGCGCGGCCAACGATAAGCCATCGTGCCGATGTGCTCCGCCGCCAGGACTCGAACCTGAACTATCTGAACCAAAATCAGAGGTGCTGCCATTACACTACGGCGGATTGCCACACCGGCGGATCGTGCGAAACCCGCCGCTGTGCCAGCGGCACGGCATGAATCCTCGCATGCGGACTGCCGATCCGTCGAACTCCCGGGTGGAATTGGGTCCGAACGCCACTGATAACGTCTGGGACGGGGCCAACTGATTTCGCACGTACATGGGTAACTCGTCGGGGACGCCCAGAACCTGGCCCCGTACGCGACCTTCGGCCCGCAGCGAAAGCCTGGTTGCGCTCGACGACCGGCAAGAGACGCGGAGAGGCGGAGGAGCACGGTGTCTTCGGGTGAGCCGCCCAAGGTGTCCCGACCGCGGATGACGGGAACGCAGCGGCGGCAGCAGTTGATCGAGATCGGTCGTGCACTGTTCGCCGAGCGGGGGTACGACGCGACATCGATCGAGGAGATCGCGCAGCGGGCCCAGGTCTCCAAACCTGTGGTGTACGAACATTTCGGCGGCAAAGAGGGGCTCTACGCGGTGGTCGTCGACCGCGAGATGTCGATGTTGCTGGATATGATCACCTCCTCGCTGACCCAGAATCGGTCCCGGATCCGGCTCGAACAGGTCGCGCTCGCGCTGCTGACCTATATCGAGGAACGCACCGACGGATTCCGAATCCTGGTGCGCGACCAGCCCGCTGCCACGGCCGAGGGTCGCTACTCGAGTCTGCTCAATGAGGCAACCAATCAGGTCGCGCATATCCTCGCCGGTGATTTCGAGCGCCGCGGATTCGATACCAGTCTGACCGGTCTGTACGCGCAGGCATTGGTCGGCATGGTGTCGACCGCCGCGACCTGGTGGTTGGACGAGCGCAAACCGTCGAAAGAGGTTGTGGCGTCACACCTGGTCAACCTGTGCTGGAACGGGCTCAGTCATTTGGAAGCCGATCCGCAGCTCAGCTCCGAATGGCGCGCCGGTACGGGAGACTGACCGCATTGGTAGCCAGTGAATTGCGCAGTGTGCCCGTCCGAATGCTCGAATTCGCTGGCGGGCGCCCACCTGGTGGTACGGTTCACCCATCCTCTGGGTGCTGTTCGGGCGGTAAGTCGGTCTACTTCGGGATGTCGGTCTACTTCAGGATGGCTGGTTTTAGGGATGACAGGCGGATCTGATGGCTAGGCAAGCGCGCGCGGAGATCACCCGCGATTCCGTCCTTGCGGGTGCTGCCGATGTCTTTCTGCGCTTGGGATATGCGAATGCGAGCCTGAGCGAGATCATCGCGCAGTCGAACGTGACCAAGGGCGCCTTGTACTTTCACTTCGGTTCGAAGGAAGAGCTGGCGCGCGCCGTGGTCGACCAGGGCAATGAGCGCCTGATCAGTTCCTGCCAGGGCTTCTTCGATCCGAGGGTGCCGGCACTCGAGGCATGTATCGGGATCACCTATGTCGTCGCGGACCTATCCATGAACGATCCGATGGTCGGCGCGATGCTCAAGCTGACCCATCAGATCGGCGACTATCGCGGTGCCCAGGGTGACAATATCGCCAAGACCTGGGGCGATACCTACCGAGTTCTGGCCGAGCGGGCCATTGCCCAGGGCGATCTAGAGCCCGATCTGGACGCCGAGGTGATCGGCCTGCTGCTCCAGGAGATGACCGCGGGCGTGCACATTACGGCGGTCGGCACCGACTCCATGGATCAGATGGCGACCCGGATGGAACGGGCCTGGTACTTCCTGCTGCCCGCGATCGTGCCTCCGGAGAAACTGTCTTACTTCCGCGAATTCGCCGCCCGTCGCCTACGCCGCTACGTCCCGTAGGTCGGTCCGCACCGGTCCAGGCCGAGAACGGTGTCACCCTGCATTGGTAGGTTGTCTGGTGCCGACTGATTTCGTGAGCACATGGGTAACTCGTCGGGTATGCCCAGAACTCGACCACTCGGTTGGCCATCCGGAAAACCCACCTGAGCTCAGGGAGTGTTTGATGCCCACCCACCGTCCACCTCTCGCGGGACTGGCCGCGGTGGCCGGGGCCGATTCCGCCTTGCGAACCGTCGCTGACCTGGTCGGCAAGTCGCCGGTCGAATTGGTCGGCCCGTCGGCGGTGCGACCGTTCGTCGCGGCGACCATCGCGGCGCAGCGGCCGCTGGTGGTGGTGACCGCGACCGGGCGCGAGGCCGATGATCTGACCGTCGAACTCGAAGAGATACTCGGCGCGGCGGTCGCGCAGTTCCCGTCCTGGGAGACGCTGCCGCATGAACGGCTGTCGCCGGGTGCGGACACCGTGGGACGCAGGCTGGAGGTTTTGCGGCGGCTTGCGGTGGATTACGGCATCGCGAAGCGATTCGATGAGGGGCGGGGGTCGGGCGACGGGCGGGCGGACGCGGTGTTCCCGGTGCCGTTGCGGGTCGTGGTGACCACCGTGCGTTCCCTGATGCAGCCGATGGCGGCGGGCCTCGGCGATATCGAGCCCATCGTGCTGCGCGTCGGCGCCGAATTCGATTTCGACGAATTGCTCATGCGCCTGGTCGAATTCGCCTACACCCGCGTCGATATGGTCGGCAAGCGCGGTGAGTTCGCCGTGCGCGGCGGCATCCTCGACGTCTTCCCGCCGACCGCGGATCACCCGGTGCGCGTGGAATTCTGGGGTGATGAGGTGACCGAGCTGCGGCCCTTCGCGGTCGCCGACCAGCGGTCGCTGACCGATGTGACGGCGGACGTCGTCGTGGCACCGCCGTGTCGAGAACTTCTGCTCACCTCGGCCGTTCGCGCGCGCGCCGCCGAGGTCGCGGTGGCGAATGCCGCCGACGCCGCGCTGGTCGAGATGTTGGAGAAGCTGGCCCAGGGGATTCCGGTCGAGGGGATGGAGGCTCTGCTTCCGGTGCTCCAGCCCGGCGAATTGCGGCTGCTCACCGAGGTTTTGCCGGATGGAACCCAGCTGCTGCTGTGCGATCCGGAGAAGATCCGCACGCGGGCGGCGGATTTGGTGCGTACCGGCGAGGAGTTCCTGGAAGCCTCGTGGACCGCCGCTTCATTCGGTGGTGCGGCCCCGCTCGGCGGGCACGGGCTCGATCTGGCCGCCTCCGGCTACCGGGCGCTGCCCGAAATCCATGACAGCGCAAACCAGCACGGCCTGCCCTGGTGGAGTCTGAGCCCGCTGACATCCGGCGATCCCGCCGAGGTGGTGTTGCCGGTGCTGGCCGGTCCGGCGGCGCGCGGTTCCGATGAACTGGTGGCGACGATCTTCGCGTCCCTGCGTGCGCATGTGCTCACCGGCGGACGCGCGGTGGTGGTCGTTGCGGGTCACGGTACGGCGCAACGCATTTTGGAACGGCTCGCCGATGCCGAAGTGCCCGCCGCCGCATTGGCGGTCGCGGCCGAGCCGACGCCAGGACTGGTCGGTGTGCTGTGTGGTTCGCTGCACGACGGGTTGATCTTCGACGACGCCGGGCTGGTCGTGGTCGCCGAATCCGACCTCACCGGCAACCGGGTCACCGCACCGGCGGAGGGGAAGCGACTTCCGGCCAAGCGCCGCAACCAGGTCGACCCGCTGGCGCTGAGCGCGGGCGATATGGTCGTGCACGATCAGCACGGCATCGGCCGGTTCGTGGAGATGATCGAGCGCACCGTCGGCGGGGCCCGGCGCGAATACCTCGTCATCGAATACGCGCCCGGTAAACGCGGTCAGCCCGGCGACCGGCTGTTCGTGCCGATGGAATCGCTCGATCAACTCTCGCGCTATGTCGGCGGCGAGATGCCGAGCCTGTCCAAACTCGGCGGCTCTGACTGGGCGAATACCAAACGCAAGGCGCGCAAGGCGGTTCGTGAGATCGCCGGTGAACTGGTGCAGTTGTACGCGGCGCGCCAGGCCGCGCCGGGGCATGCGTTCGGTCCGGATAGTCCGTGGCAGAAGGAGATGGAGGACGCGTTCGCGTTCACCGAGACCGTTGACCAGATGACCGCCATCGCCGAGGTGAAATCGGATATGGAGAAGCCGGTCCCGATGGACCGCGTGGTCTGCGGTGATGTCGGCTACGGCAAGACCGAAATCGCCGTGCGCGCCGCGTTCAAGGCGGTGCAGGACGGTAAGCAGGTCGTCGTGCTGGTGCCGACAACCCTACTGGCGCAACAGCATCTGCAGACGTTCACCGAACGCGTCGGGGGATTCCCGGTGACGGTGAAGGGACTGTCGCGTTTCACCGATCCGGGCGAATCCCGCGCGGTGCTGGAGGGGATGGCGGACGGCTCCGTCGATATCGTGGTCGGCACGCACCGCCTGCTGCAGACCGGCGTGCGGTGGAAGGATCTCGGCCTGGTCGTCGTCGATGAGGAACAGCGCTTCGGTGTCGAGCACAAGGAGCACATCAAGGCGCTGCGCACCCATGTGGATGTGCTGACCATGTCGGCCACCCCGATTCCGCGCACCCTGGAGATGAGTCTGGCTGGCATCCGCGAGATGTCGACCATTCTCACCCCGCCGGAGGAACGCCATCCGGTGCTCACCTACGTCGGCGGCTATAACGATAAGCAGGTCACCGCGGCCATCCGGCGTGAACTGCTGCGGGACGGTCAGGTCTTCTATGTGCACAATCGGGTCTCTTCGATCGACAAGGCGGCCAAGCGAATTCGGGATCTGGTGCCCGAAGCGCGGGTGGTAGTCGCGCACGGTCAGATGAACGAGGACATGCTAGAGCAAACAGTGCAAGGGTTTTGGCAGCGTGAATTCGATGTGCTGGTCTGTACGACCATTATCGAAACCGGTCTCGATATCTCGAATGCGAATACCTTGATCGTGGAACGTGCCGACGCCCTCGGTCTTTCGCAGCTGCACCAGTTGCGCGGTCGGGTCGGCCGCAGCCGGGAGCGCGGGTACGCGTATTTCCTCTACCCGCCGGAGAAGCCGCTCACCGAGATGGCCTACGACCGGCTCGCCACCATCTCCCAGAACTCCGATCTTGGTGCGGGTATGGCCGTTGCCATGAAGGACCTCGAAATTCGCGGTGCCGGAAATGTGCTCGGCGCCGAACAGTCCGGTCACGTGGCCGGTGTCGGATTCGATCTGTATGTGCGACTGGTCGGTGAGGCGGTCGAGGCGTATCGCGCCGCCGCCGACGGCAAGCCGATCCTCACCGAGGAGGTCAAGGAGGTTCGCATCGACCTCCCGGTGGACGCGCATATTCCGCCCGACTACATCACCAGTGACCGGCTCCGGCTGGAGGCCTACCGGAAACTGGCTGCCGCACAGGATCATCCGGCGCTGGAGTCGGTTGTCGAGGAGCTCGTCGACCGCTACGGCCCGCTGCCGGTCGAGGTCGGCAGGCTGGTCTCGGTGGCCAAGCTGCGGCTGCTCGCGCGCGAGTACGAGGTCACCGAAATTGCGGTCACCGGAACCACCTTGAAGGTTTCGCCGCTGAGTCTGCCCGATTCCAAGCAGATGCGTTTGAAGCGTCTGTACCCCAGTGCGGGCTATCGCGCCGCCAGTGGTGTCGTGCAACTGCCGCTGCCCCGGGTCGAGGACAGTGTCGGTGCGGACCGGGTCCGCGATCTGGTGCTGCTGCAATTCGTGGCCGACCTGCTGCTCCAGTTGGACGGAAAGCCGAAGGGATTCGTCGATCTTCGGGTTGCCACCGAGGTCGCGGCTCGATGAGTTCGGATCGTGAGGAGGCCGTGCTGCGTGCCGCTCGACATGCGGCCGCGGCGGCGGGCAAGGCGAACGGTATTGATCACCGGGAGCCCGAGGCAGTTAACGGCAATGGTTCCGCCGACTCGGGACAAATGGATGACGGCGATCTGGGCACCGGATCGGCCTCCGATGAATCCGGCCGCACCGATGCCGCTGTGGTGGCGGCCGGTCTGGCCGGAGCCGTCGAGGTCATGGATCGCTTGTGGAAGTTCGGCGGTTGGGAGGTAACCCAAACCCACGATTCCCTGCGCCCCTACCTGCTCGAGGAAACCTACGAACTCCTCGACGCCATCCAGCACAACGACGCCGAAACCATCAAGGAAGAACTCGGCGATCTGCTACTGCAGGTCTTGTTCCACTCCCGAATCGCCCAGGCCGCAGGCGAATTCACCGTCGACGATGTCGCCGCCGCACTTGTCGCCAAACTCGTCAACCGCAGCCCCCACCTGGTCGACGAGCCCATCGATCCAACGGCGACCGTCGCCGAAAAGATCGCCGCCCAGGAAAAGGCCTGGGAAGAGCGCAAATCCGCCGAAAAGTCCCGCCGCTCCTGCCTCGACGGCATAGCCATGGCCCAACCCGCGCTCGCCCTTGCCGAAAAAATCCGCTCCCGCAGCCTCAAGGCAGGCCTCCCCGAAGACCTCATCCCTAGGGAACTGCGCGTCATCCATCTCGGCGGCGCCGACAGCGCCGAGGAACGCCTCCGCAAGGCAACCCTGACCTTCGCCTCCGAAATCCGCGCGGCGGAAGATGCGGCCGAGGCCGCGCGGGGTGAACGTGCCCCGCTGTCCGACGACGACTGGCGCGACTACTGGCCGCGGTAGGCGGGGCTTATGCGCTCGGCTGAGTCAGGCTCGGCCTCGAGTGTGCCGCCAGCACCCAGAGATCGTCGGCGCGGCAGCTTGTCGGAGTGATCGGAAGGTTGGGCAGGTCGGTCGACACCGGAGCCAGCTCCGAATCCTCGGTCACTTCGTCCGTCCATGAAGTCCAACGACCGCGGCCAGCCCGGTCCAACCGTGTCGATGCTTCATGGCTCAACCGAGGCCTGAGCGGATGTCGTGCGCGTAGCGTTGCCCATACGAGCGGCTGTCGGGCAGCGGTGGTGTGCGGGCGATTCGGCGCTATCGACGGTGCCCCGGATCGGGAGGTGGGCCAGATGCTGAGTGTGTTTTCTTCGCCGGGTCATTACGTGCAGGGACGGGATGCTACTGCGGCGCTCGGGGCGGAGATGACGAGGTTGGGGATCGGGGGGCCGGTGACGATTGTGGCCGGGGGTAGTGCGTATCGGCTGTTGGCCGATGCGTGGCAGGAGTCGCTTACCGAGGCGAAGATCGAGTACTCGGTGCATCGGTCCGGGGGTGAGTGCAGTCGGGCGGAGATCGCGCGGGTGACCGCGGCGGTGCAGGAGAGTGGGAGCACCGTGGTGTTGGGGGCGGGTGGCGGCAAGGTGCTCGATACGGCGCGGGCGGTGGCCGATGATCTGGATCTGCCGATGATCAGTTGTCCGACGGCGGCGTCGAGTGATGCGCCGTGCAGTGCGCTGTCGGTGATCTATACCGACAGTGGGGAATTCGAGGCTTATCAGTTGGTGCGGCGGAATCCGGCGATGGTGCTGGTGGATACCTCCGCCATCGCGCAGGCTCCGGCCCGGCTGCTCACCGCGGGGATGGGTGATGCGCTGGCGACCTGGTTCGAGGCGCGGACCTGCAGTGCCGCACGGGTGCGGAATATGCGCGGCGGTGCCTCTACCCGCAGCGCGACCGCATTGGCCGAACTCTGCTACCGCACCTTGCTCGCCGACGGTTTCCAAGCCCTGACCGCGGTCCGCAATCACACCGTCACTCCGGCACTGGAGCGCATAGTCGAGGCGAATACCCTGCTCTCCGGCCTCGGCTTCGAATCCTCCGGCCTCGCCGCCGCCCACGCCATCCACAATGGCCTCACCGCCGCCCCACAGACTCACCCCTACCTACACGGCGAAAAGGTCGCCTTCGGCGTACTCACCCAACTGGTGCTGGAAGGTGCACCCGCCGAAGAGATTTCAACGGTTCTCGACTTCTGCACAACGGTCGGCCTACCGACCACCTTCGCTGCACTCGGCCTGGCCGACGCCGATCCCCGGACCCTGACCGCGATCGCCGAACGCGCCATCGCCCCCGGCGAAACCATCCACAACGAGCCCTTCACCGTCGACGCCCCAATGGTCCTCGACGCCCTCCGCACCGCCGACGCCCTCGGCACGGGTTGAGGCTGAGGCATGTCGGCCCCGCGGCGACCTGCATGTCGTCTTTGACGAGATGGCCTGGATGCTAGTGGGCGTTCGGGAGCCGATGATAGGCAAATACATTGTGGGCGGCGAGTTTTCGATGTGCTCGCTCTATCGAGCGGCCCTGCGCGGCTGGCAAGATGGTATGACGTCCGGCAAACCAGGGGAGTGAGGGGCTGCTATGTATGCCACCGTTGAGATCTCGACCTCCGATAAGGCCGAGTTGCTAGCGGTCACCGCATCCAATGCTGCAGATGTCTTGCGGCTGATAGCGGGAGCCTTGGAATTCTGAGGATTTGTGACTCTGGTCTTGATGTAGTGGTGGGATCCTAATGTCTGATATCGTATATTCCCCCAAACTGGAAAACCGTTTGGCCTTGGTTATCGGCTCAGAATGTAGCGCCCTGCCGCCCCTCGGTTTTGCCGGGGAACTTGCGGATTCGCTGTATCGCGGTTTACGTGACCGTGGCGGATGGCGGCCTGCGACAATGCGTGATGGACCATTAACGGATCCGACTGTGGCTGAGCTGGTTTCCTCCGTAGATGAGGCATTCGATGCGGCATCGCGTATGCAGGCAACTTTATTGATCAGCTTTGTCGGACATGGTATGGCGACTGGTGCCGCTGACTATTATCTGATGGTTCGTGATTCGCCGGTGAAACCGACTTCCCGTACTGCATTTCATCTGGTACAGGAAATTCGGGAGCGGATGGATGAATCCGCATTGGATGGCATCATCATAATGGTGGATGCATGTGAAACCGAGGATGGTGTAATCGGCGCGGCACATCGCTGGACCGACAAAGTTGAAGTCGCAGCCCAGCGAATGGAACTGCTGGTCGCTACCGGGCCCGGCCCGGCGTATGGTGGATGTTTTACCCGCACCCTCATTTCAACTTTCGACAATGGCTTACCGCAGAGCGGTGAAAATCTGCTGTTGTCGGATATGCGGATGGCGATAGCGAAAAGCTGTCGTCGCCAGGTGCCGCAGCATCTCAGCCTCGCTTACGGCGGTGATCCCGGGCTCTGGCTGGTATCGAATGCTGCTCGTCGAGATGATGCGGTTACCGGTCGACCGGCGGCCGGGCTTGTTGATCAGCTGACCCGTGGGTTGGTATTTACCGATACCCTTCGCGAACAGCTCGCCGAGGTGGCGGTCACTGGTGGATTCCGGCTGCGCGCGGTCACGGGGCCTGCCGGTGCTGGTAAGTCGACACTGCTATCGATACTGATCCGACCGGCACTTACCGATACGCTGGACGACTTATCGCCGAGGTATGTAACGGCGGCCATCTTTCTTGATATTGCCAGTTCTCTGGGATCGGTTGCTGAAGAGTTGGCGGAGCAGCTGAGTCGTCGGCTTACTGACTATCAAGACGCCGCCCGGGCGGTCCAACGGGAGTTGGCTGCCAAAGGAGATGTGCAGTTCAATATCTTCGAAATATCCGTATTGCTTCCGCTTGCTCGAATGGTAAAGCCCGGTCGTCGTATCAATATTGTCATCGATGGGCTCGATCAGCCGGAATCTGGAAATAGAAGTCTTATTATGGCCGCCATTTCCGGGCTTACAGGTCACGCGGGGCTTGCTCATGTAAGAGTAATCCTAGGATTTCGAGAGGGGGTCGGCATCGAGGCGGAATCTGTGATCGGTCATGCGCATCTGATCAAGCTACGTGCGCCCAGCGTGCATGAAATATTCGAGGCCACAATGAACGAGCGGCATGATGCGGGTCCTTCCGGGCCGGAATGGATCGACGAATTTCTTCAGGCGCCGGCCGGGGGTTGGCTACTGGCCCGTCTGCTGAATGAGCTGGGTGAATCAGCTGCGAGCGGACCCAGCCGCCTTGGATTGGCAGACATTAATCTCGCCGATCTGGTCCAGCGGAGAGTGGCTAAAGCTCTGGACCCACTCGCCACGGGAGATCGAAGTCACGCGACGGCTGTACTGGATACGATTGTCGCAGCAGGTATCGGTGCCAAGCTGCCATTGAGTTTATTGCGCGCGGCACTGGAACATCAAGGCGTCGTATTGAGTGGTTCGAGAATTCGCGACTATACGGTGATTTTCGGCGCGCTGATCGGACGATCCAGCCCCGGTGTATCGAAGGAACTAGTTGGTATCGCTCACCAAGCTTTGCTCGACCCGATCATGGAGGCACTCGACCAGATTCGATGCGATCCGGTGCAGGCGCACAGGGCGATTGTGTCGGCGATCGAGGTTGCCGGTGATGAACTTACGATCGAGTACGCGCGCGGATCTGCTGCGCGCCACTATCTCGCTTGTGGGAGGCCGGAAGCCGCTTTCGCATATCTGCAGAGCGCGGCCAGTGATCGAGCGGCCGATACCAGGGACTTGTGGTTATCCTGGTTGCCGGCTTTTACCGAAGTGCTCGGCCCGAACCATCGCGTCACCCTTGCGGTCCGTCACAATATCGCTTTCTGGCGTAGTGAGAGCGGTGAAACCGGCACTGCCATACAAGAATTCGAAGCGTTGGCGGCTGATCAGGCACGCTGCCTGGGCGGCGATGACCGCGATACCTTCACGACTCGTAATTTTCTGGCGTGGTGGCGGGGTATGGATGGAGCTCCTGCGAGTGCGGTCGTCGAGTTCGAGCAGCTTCTCGCTGATCAGCTGCCCGTACTCGGGCCCGAGGACCCCAACACGCTTCGGACTCGTCACAATCTCGGCTTCTGGCGCGGGCGGATCGGTAAGACCGCACAAGCAGTTTCAGATCTTGAAGACTTGCTCACCGACCAAGTACGGATCCTGGGGCCCGAGCACCCGAATACGTTGCGAACCCGGCACAACCTTGCCTGGTGGCGTGGGATGGCCGGTTATCCCAGTGCGGCGACAATCGAGTATCAGCGCCTTCTCGCTGATCAACTCCGCTTATTGGGCCCCAGCCATTTCCGTACGCTGATAATCCGTGGATGCCTGGCGCTATGGCGAGGTGTCGGTGGAGACGCGGCAGCGGCAGTCTCCGACCTCGAGGAGCTGCTTGCCGATCGCACGCGACTGCTCGGCGCAGACCATCCGGAGACGTTGACAACTAGAAATGGCTTAGCGCTCTGGCGTGCTCTCGCATTCGGTGATGCGGCACGAGCTGTAAACGAATTCGAGGAGATCCTCGTCGACCGTCGACGAGTTCTCGGACTGGACAACCCGGAAACGCTGAACACGCGACGAAATCTCGCACACTGGCGCGGGCAGTCTGGTGATGCAGCCAGCGCGGTGGCCGATCTCGAGGAGTTGCTCGTCGATGACATTCGAGTTCTCGGGCCCGACAACCCGGAAACACTGCGAGTGCGACGCAATCTCGCGTACAGACGTAGCCAAGATGGTCACGTGGACGAGGCGTTGGCTGAGCTCGAACAGGTGTTGGTGAACGAGACTCTTGTACTTGGGCCGGAGAACCCCGAAACGCTGGTTACTAGGCATGCTCTCGCCAACCTGTACGGCCGTGCTGGAGACATCGCGGCGGCCACGCTGAGACTCGAGCAACTGATTCCTGATCAAACACGTGTGCTCGAGAACGATCATCCCAACATCGTCATCGCCAAGCGCAACCTTGCCTATTGGCGTGACCGCCAGGGCGTTGATGCCGAAGACATTCCGGAGACTGACTAATCGAGCGAAGATTAAGGTAGCCTTGCCTTACTCGACTTTCCGTTGAAAGGAGTCAGAAAGTGCGGGTAGTCATTCTGTTCGGTTCGGAGATGGGCACGGCCGAGGCTGCTGCGGAGTGTGTGGCGGATGAGCTGGCGGCCACCTATGACGTGTCGGTCCACGATATGACCGACTTCGATATCGACGAGCTGGACGCCGGTGACTTTCATGTCGTCATCTGCTCGACCTATGGCGACGGCGAATTGCCGACCGGCGCCGAACCCTTCTTCGATGCACTCGAAGCCCGCAAGCCGGACCTTACGGGACTGAACTTCGCGGTCTTCGGCCTCGGCGACTCGGTCTACGGTGACACCTTCAATCGCGGTGGTGAGATCGCCGCCGAACTGCTCGCGGCTCGCGGAGCAGCTCAGATCGGCGCGCACGGTCGACATGACGCGTCATCGGAGATTCGCGTCCAGGATATGGTCCGCGACTGGGCCAAGGCGCTGCCCATCCCCAGCCCCGCTGCACTGGCGTCCTGAGAGGTGCCTGAGAGCACTTCGGACAAAGGTCGCAGCGCCAGCGGACAAGGGACACAGCGCCTTAGACTTGCAAGCGACGCGGCACAGCCCGCCGCGTTGCATCGATCCATGAGGTGACGAAGATGGCAGCCGGAGCCAGCCCTGTGCAACGTCAAGACCACTCGACCGATCATCCCGAACTGGACGTGCTCCCGGAATGGCCCCAGGAGACGATCGCGGTGCTGGTCACCACCGATCCAGCGCCGCATGCGATTCCGGTCTCCTGGCCGGTGCGCGCGGGCGACCGGCGCATTCTGATCAGCCTCAAATTCGATCGCGGTTCGCTGGCCCGGTTGCGGGAGCAGCCCGATGTCGCCCTGCTGATTCTCGGCGGCGGCAATGTCGCGCTGTGCGCGCGAGGTCGGGCGAAGGTCATCGCCGAGGAAATGCCCGGCGCGACAGACTATGTGGCGGTACAGATCGATGTCGAGGTGATCGACGATCACCGGCAGTCGGCATTCGCGGTTGTGAACGGTATCGAGCGCACCGTGCTCGATGCGAGCGAACTGCATGCGCTCGAAGGGCGCGTGCAGACGCTGCGCGCGTGGGCCGACTAGCGACTTGCTCGCGGGTCGCTCGAAAGGTGTCACTGGTGGTCGCTCGTAGGTCGTTCGACCAGGCTGCTGGCGACCGCTTGCAGGTCGCTCGAAAGGGTCGGCCTGCCAGAACTGAACCGGCGCAACACGTCCGGGACAGAGTAATAATCGGGCAGATGAAAGGCGGCGCGAACGCGTCGAATGGAAGGGGATCATGAGCGTCACATTGGCCAAAGGCGGAAATGTCTCGCTGTCGAAGCAGGCGGCCAACCTCACCAAGGTAGCGGTGGGGCTGGGCTGGGATGTGCGAACGACCACCGGGGCCGACTACGACCTCGATGCGAGTGCGCTCGCCACCGGGCCGAATCAGCGGGTGCTTTCCGATCAGCATTTCGTGTTCTACAACAATCTGCGTTCGCCCGAGGGCACGATCGAGCACACCGGTGACAATCTCACCGGTGAGGGCGAAGGCGATGACGAGGTGATCAATGTCGACCTGGCGGCGACGCCGCCGACGATCACCAATATCTTCTTTCCGGTCTCCATCCACGACGCCGATGCGCGGGGACAGTCGTTCGGCCAGATCCGCAATGCCTACATCCGCGTGGTGGACGCGACCACGGGCGCCGAGCTGGCCCGGTATGACCTCACCGAGGATGCGTCCACCGAGACCGCCATGGTGTTCGGGGAGTTGTACCGGTACGGCAACGAGTGGAAGTTCCGCGCCATCGGTCAGGGATATGCCTCCGGACTCGCGGGTATCGCCCGCGATTACGGCGTCAACGTCTGAAAGGCCTGCGGGTGGTCGGGATCGGAACTGGCCGCCCGCTCGGCCTCGAACACTGCGATGGCGGCACGGGTCTTGCGCTTGATCGCTTGCAGCACATCCAGATCCGGCAGCTCCGCGAACTGGTCACCCAGTACTTCGGGGAGGTCGGAATAGTGCAGTACGCATTCATCGACGCCGAGGTTCGCACAGGCCGCGACCAGGTCCGGATGCAGATAGCCCGCCACCGCGGTCTGCACGCCCGCGGCCGCGGCCACCATGGTGACGCGTTCGATCGCGCGCAGCAGCGGCGGAACGGGGCGCACCGGTCGCAGTGTGGCGCGGTCTTGGCCGAGTAGCAGCGAGGACAGATCGTTGCAGCCGATCACCACTCGTGACACCCCGGTGGTGACGACACGATCGACCTCGAGCAGCAGCGACGGGATCTCGATCATGGTGGCCATCGGGCACTCGCCGATTACGGCCCGGGTTTGCTCAATGGCCCACTGCAATTCGTCGACATAGGTGACGAAGGGGAACAGCACGCCGATATCCGCGCCCTCGTCGCGCACCTGTGCGATGCCCTCGAGTTCCGCGATGAATGCCTCGGGAAAGCGGCGGCCCCGGCGAATGCCGCGCAGGCCGAGGAGTTTGTTCGGCTCGATGATGATCTCTTCGACGCCGTCGAGGATGTTGCATTCGGCGGTATCGGCTTCCATGGTGCGATACCAGATGGTTCCGGTCGCACGTTTGGCGATATGGCGCAGATAGGGCACCAGATAACCCGAAACGGATTCGGGCGTTGGGTATTTCCCGGCGGCGCGGAATACGTACTCGCCGCGCACCATGCCGACGCCGTCGAAATGGTCCAGCAGTTCAGCGGAGACCCGCTCACAACTCAATGCCAGGCTCTGCCGCATTCCGGCACGCTATCAGGTTGCTGCACAACACTTTCGGCCGCCCGTCCGAAAGCCCTGCGGCTGCCCCTGCTGTCGGGGTTCGCACCGCTTCGATGCCGCTGCAAGCGGTGCGAACTCCGCGAAAGTGCAGCATCTCGCACGATCGTGAGTGTGCGCGATGGCGAGCCGGCTGCTGGGTGGTCGAGAGTCGCACCCTTGTCGGTATCCGCACCCTCGGTGGCGCTGATCCCGGGTGCGGATTTCGTCGGGGCGATCATGTGGGAGTGGGCAGGGATTGGGGGAGTGGGTGGCTGGCCTGTTCGGCGGTGTCGAGCAGGGTGAAGTAGCGGCGGAGCATGAGGGCGGCGGTAGTGGCCAGGCCCGCGGTCAGGCCCCACCACACGCCAGCGGCCCCGAGGCCGACGGGGAAGGCGAGCAGGAGGGCGGTGGGCAGGCCGACGAGCCAGTAGCCGACCAGGGACAGGCGGAAGCCCGCCTTCGTCTCCTTCAGGCCGCGCAGCAGACCGGTGCCGATGTTCTGTGCGGCATCGAAGAACTGGAGCACGATGCCGATGAGCAGCAGCGAGCGGGCCAATTCGATCGTCGCGGTGTCACCGGGTTCGAGGAAGGGGCTCAGCACGAGCCTCGGCGCGACGATATAGACCACGCCGGTGACCGCGGCGACAATGCCCGCATGTTGCAGCGCCAGCCAGGCCAGTGCGCGGGCGTGGCCGAATTCGTCGCGGGCGACGGCATGGCTGACCAGGATGGACGCGCCGTGGGACAGGCCGATCGCGATCTGGAAGACGATGTAGATGATCTGGTAGACGACATTGTGCGCGGCCAGCGCGGCCGGTCCGATACTGCCCATCACCAGGGCTAGCACGGAGAACATGCCCGCCTCCGAACCGTAGGTGAGCGCGATCGGCGCACCGAGCTTCAATTCGGCCCGGATGGTCGGCGTGTGCACCGGCCATGGGCGCAGCGGCAGGGTGGCGCCGAGTTCGGTATCGGCGCGCACCATCGCCAGGAAGCTGCCGAAGGTGATCAGGAAGACCAGTGAGGTCGCGATGCCGACGCCGGTAAGTCCCAGCGCGGGCAGTCCGGCCCAGCCGTGGATGAAGGCAAGGGCCAGTACCAGATTCAGCGCCACCGAACCGAGGGTGACCAAGAGCAGCGCCTGTGGGCGTTGCATGCCGACGGTGTACTGGCGCAGCACCTGAAACCACAGGCACGGCAGCAGTCCCGGCGCGAGTGCGATCATCAGCGGTCGCGCATCGGCCAGCACCCCGGCGTCCTGACCGAGCCATTGCAGCGCCCAGCCGAGTCCGACCAGCACCCCACCGCCGATGATTCCGGCGACGGTGGCGATCAGAAAACTCGACCGCACGATGTCGCGCACCTCCCGATCCGCGGACTCACCACGCTTATCGGCCGCACTCACCGAGCCCGCGATCTGATTGCCGGTCCCGGTGATCAGGCCGACGCACATGGTGCGAATCTGGTTGAACAGCACCATCGCGAGTCCACCCGCCGCGACCGCGCGCACACCGAGAGTGCCCATCAACGCGATATTCGTGGTCGACACGGCAATCTGTGCCAACTGTGTCAGTGCAATCGGCGCCGCCAACGCCGTGAGCTGCCGTCCATCGGCACGGAAGGCGGACAGATTCACCATTCGAACTCCATCGGTCGAATCTCGGAACCGATCGTCACGGGTTGCATCCCGACCCTTCCCTCTCGGAAATTAGGCTACCCAAACCTAAATGCGTGATGATCATTTCAGGAGAACGGCGTAATGCGCAACGGTGACCGAGCGCATCCGGTGCCGTCTCGATGGCCCCGCACCCGAGTGTGGTGCGCGGGTACGTCATTGCACCTCGACCAATTGCCCTTGGCGCGCGACCGGAGCGTAGCGGTCGAGCAACTCGCGCACTTCGCGTTCGGCGGCGGCGTCGAGGAGGTCGCGATCGCGCATCCAGTCGTCGTCGAAGACGGTGTCCAGGTACTTCTCGCCGCCGTCGCAGACGAGGGTGACCACGGTCGAGCCGGGCGGGAAGTCTTCGAGACGGGTCAGTGCGGCGTGCACGGAGCCGCCCGCGGAGCCGCCGATCATCAGTCCGAGTTCGGCCGCGACGGCGCGGGCGGTGGCGAAAGCCGCGATATCGGAAACCTTGACACCCTCGTCGAGCAGCGAATAGTCGACGGCGGTGCCGATGGTGGCACCGGGCGGGGTCCCGGTGCCGGACTGCCAGTAGGGCCCGCCCGGCCCGCCGAACGCGATCGAGCCGACGGGTTCCACGCCGATCACCCGCGGCGTGCAGCCGAGTTGGCGCAGCCGGGTCGCGGTACCGAACAGCGAACCTCCGGTGCCCACCGCGGAGAGCAGGATATCGACGCGGTCCACATCCTCCAGCAATTCCTCGGCGACCGCGTAGTAGCCAACCGCATTGGCGTCATTGTTGTGCTGTTCGGTGAAGTAGGCGTCCGACTGCGCGGCGGCCATCCCCTCGGCCAGGTCCTCCCGGGCTGAGGTGGCCAGATTGTCGTCGCCCTCATCGGCGACAAATACCAGTTCCGCACCCATTGCTCGCATCGCGCGCAGCTTGTCCTTGCATGCGTGGTGATCGACCACCGCGGTGAAGCGATACCCACGTTCGGCAGCTACTACCGCGAGGCCGAGCCCGGTGTTTCCGGATGTCGACTCGATAATGTGCCCGCCAACGCTCAGCAAACCCCGGCGTTCGGCGTCGTCGACCATCGCGCGCGCCATCCGGATCTTGGCCGCACCCGTCGGATTGAACTGCTCGAGCTTGAGCAGCAGCCGGGTGCCGGTCGCGGTGGTCGCGAGTTCGAACAGCGGGGTGCGGCCGATCAGATCCGTCACGCGCGTGACGAGCGGCATGGAGGTCTCCTCGTTCGTGGGCCGTAAGGGTGTGGGTTCAAGGGGTGCCGGATCATTCGGCGTCGAGCGTCCAGCGGAGTCGATCGCCGGTGTCGTGCAGGACCACCTTCGGCGGAATCGGCAGTTCGTGGAATGCCGACTCATTCGAATCCATTTGGTAGCCAGCGGTATTCGGGTAGATCAACAGATCGCCGACCTCGGCCCGCCGTGGCAGCGGGATGCGCCGCCAGCTGAGCATGTCCGATTCCAGACAGCTGGCCGCGCCGACGCAGGTCGGAGTGGGCTCGCCGGGGCGCGGCGGCCACAGCGTCGGATCGGGCAGGTACTCGCTGTCGAACCACTGCTCGGACAGGCTCAGACTGGTGCCGTCCACGGTGAGCAGTTGGTAGGGGTGCCCGTCCGCGTGGCGAGTCTTGCTGCCCTGTACCCGGAACACCGTGGATCCGGCCTGGTCGAGCAGTGCTCGGCCGGGTTCGATGGCGAGCCGGATATCGTTGTCGCGCAACCGCACTGCCAATGCGTCGTGCTCGAGTATCGCGGTCAGCATGGCCGGGCCGGGCGCGGGAAAGTGGTAGGGGTAGTACGAATCGAAGGACTTGCCCGCGTGGAACCATCGCTGGTTCGCGCATTCGGTGAATTCGGACCAGGCCGTGGCCGCGACATAGTCGACGCCGAATCCGCCACCGATGGAGATGGTGGTGGCCGGATGTCCGAGGGTGCGCGCGTCCATGCAGCGGGCGATCAGATCGTCGGCCTGTTCGGCGCGGGCGATCGCGTCATAGCCGGAGAGATGGAAGCTGAAGCCCTGCAGGCGAATCGATTCGTGACCGATCGTGCCGGAAGCGCCGATCATCGAGATCGCGTGGTCCAGTTCGTCGGCGGTCATGCCGAACCGGCTGACCGATCCATCGGGCAGCACCCGGAGCAGTACCCGGGCCGCCGCGGCCGGGGTGGTGAATGCGGCCAATCGTTCGAGCTCGCCGAGACTGTCCATCGCGATCAATGCGCCGTGCCGGACCGCCAGCCACAGCAGATCATCGGATTTGGCGGGCCCGGTCACCATCAGCTCGTCGCCGCGAATACCTTGCGCCAACGCCGCCGTCAGCTCGCCGATGCTCGAAACATCCACGCCCGCACCATTTTCGGCGCAGGCGCGGGCGACACAGGCTGCCTTGTTCGCCTTCTTGCCGTAGTAGATCGCGCCATCCACCCCGGCGCGCTCGAACGCCCGCCGGAATCCGTTGATATTCGCCGCGACTCGCGCGGGATACATGACATGGAACGGTCCGCCGACTGCAAAGGCGATATCGCCCAGCAGATTCGGATCGGCGAGCAACCGCCGCTCCCAGTCGTCGGTGTGTGCGGGCAGCGGCGTCGCGCAGATGTTCAGCAGCGCCCGCACCGTCGCCAGTACCGCAGGGTCAGCGGATCCGGTTGTCTCCGCAGGGTGATCACCCAGCTTGATCTTGTCACGGGTCGAGCCGTCGTCGAACGCCAGCGTGCCGTCGGGTTCGGCGGTGCCGAGGGTGGGCACCGTCTTGTCGAACTCGACCGCGCTGATATCTAGTCCCACAGGGGCACCTCCGTGCCGCGTCCCTCGGCGATGGCCCGTTCGGCGAGTGCGTGCGCGACGGCGATATCGGTGAGCACCAATCCGCTGTTGTAGACGAAGATCCGTTCGTCGTCGGAGCGGCGGGCGATCGCGCGGCGGGTGAGGATCTGCGGCAGCTCGGCATCGACCGGTCGCAGCCTGCCGTCGGGGCCGACCATATCGGTCCCGGTCAGCGCCATTTGCTGAGCGCTGGTTGCGACTACGCGGTCGGCGTGGACCAGGGTGGACGGCGCCAGTCCGTAGCCGACGAGTACGACGGTCGATCCCGGTGCGAGATCTTCGGATTCGATCGCGACCTCGGTGCCCGGCCCCGCGGTGGCCAGCACCACATCGGCGGCGCCAGCGGCCGCGCGCGGATCCTCGACGGTCTCCAGCAGCACGTGCGGGTTGTATGCGGCGAGATGGTCGCGCACCGCCGCCAGGCCCTCCGGATGCGTCCCGTAGAGCATCAGCTTGCGCAGCTGCGGATTGGCGGCGAGCAAGTGCGGCAAGGCATTTCGGCCCTGGGTGCCGGTGCCGATCAGCAGCACGCTCTCCGCACCGCGGCGTGCGGTCTCGCGCACGAGCAGCGCCGAGACCGCCGGAGTGCGCAGCGCACCGACCCTGGCGCAGTCCATCATCGCGATCGGTGCGCCGGTGGTGTCGTCGTAGAGCGTGATGGTCGTGTAGTAGCGCTTGGTGCTGCGATCGTGGCCGGGATCGAATTTGTAGGAGGTCTTCATCGCGACCACGCGGCGGCGACCATCGCGCCCGAGCATGGCGTAGGCCACCGACCAGCCGTCCGGATTCGCCACGCTGAGTTTGCGCGGATTATCCGAATCGCCCGCGGCGAAGGCGAGATACGCCTCCTCCACCGCGCGCACCACATCGGCGGGCGTGATAGGTACGTCCGCGAGATCGCTGCGGCTCAGCACGCGCAGTGGTGTGCTCCGGTCACGAGTGCTCAACGGTTCCTCGATCATGTTCTGTCGTATCCAGCCTCACTGCGGTCCGGGCGGTGGCCCGGGCCGGTATACCAGCGCTCGCGGGCGGGTTGCTCACCGCGCGGAACGGGGCGACGATCCGTTGCCCATAACCATCTTCGTCGGCCTCGGCGGCTCGCCGTTGTCGTTCTGGCAGGCGGATATTGACGCGCTTGAGCCAGCGGTCGGTGCCGTCGTAGCGCGCGGTGAACGGTACCCGACCGTGTACCGCGACGTCATTGTCCACCAACAGGAGTTCGCCAGGGGCGAGCGCGGCGGTTGCGCAAACGCGCTCGAGTTCCGCGGTGAGGCGCGCGTAGGCCAGCCGGAATTCCGCGTCGGCATCATCGAGCGGGGTGTATGCCGGATCGTAGCGCAGCGTCAAATCCGCTGTGTCGCCGTCGGATTCGGTGCCCCACAGGGTCGGCAGCGGGATGGCGCGATAGCTCTCGTGGCCGGTGCCGTAGGAGACGTCGGGCAGGATCGGCAGCGTCGGCGCGCGTAGCAGTCGGCGCTCGTCGTCGGAGAGTTCGGTCCGGCGCACCGAGGAGACGGTGGTGCCGACATGGTCCGGGTTGCGCAGGCACGCCAGCATCAGCAGATTGGCCCGGTCCGGGTGGAATGCGTCCTCGGTATGCGGGCTGAGCAGGGTTCTACTGCTCGCACCCGACTGTTCGTGCTCATGGCCGGGGGAGGGCACGATGTTGTTGACCAGACGTCCGCCCTGCTGGCCCTGCCAGCCGAACGGTTCACCCGCGCTGCGGGCGAGCAGCAGCATGACGACATCGAGTTCGAATGAGCTCGCGCGACGTTCGGCGTCACCGCTCCAGCGGGCCGCCTCGACCCAACTCGGCGGTGTCGGGCCGAATTCGGCATCGGTCAAAGGCAGTGTGCCGACGATGGTGGCACCCGCGGCGGTGGCGGGCGGGCGCATGGCGACGCGCACCGCATCGGGCAACTCGCCAACACGGGCATCGATTTGCTCGAGCAATGCCGGATCGGTCAGCGTGCGCGCGGTATCGGCCGCGCCATCGGGCCGGGAGTCGATTGTGATACATATCTCACGGGCGAGCGCGCGTACCGCGTATCCGGCGGCGGTCGGTAGCTCGCGGCGTTCGATTTCCAGTGGGTGAAGCGTCTTACGTTCGGAGAGAACGCCTTTCACCAGGAATCCCTTCTTCGCATCGGTCGAAAAGTGGGGTTGTGACGATTCGATCTGCGAAGCTAGCGCCTCTGGATGACTTAAGCAAGCCTTACCTAAGCGAGTCGCGAGAAATAGCAAGCGCGCATGACTGAGGTTAAGACTCGGCGTTGCTGGGTGTAGCTAATTTGCGGCATCGTTCTCGGGGTGGTGCCCGAGTCTTGCGGCGGAGCAAAGTCCAACGACCGGAACGCTCTTAGGCTAGCCTGTCCTAGCTCGATTGGCTACGGTTTTGCGATCGCGCGGTAACTCGAATGCTCGAGGAGGGCGGCACCATGGAATGGAATCGACGACAACTCCTGCGATCGGGACTGGGCGTCGGCGCGGTGCTGTTGGCTGCCGCGTGCTCGGACGGCGGCGATTCCAGTGGGCCCGCGCGTCGCGGTGGCACCCTGCGGGTCGGTGCGCTCGGCAGCGCGGCGCGCATCGAACGCGATCCGCACGCGAATCTCAGCAATGACAGCGACTTCCTTATCACCTCGCTGGTGTACGACGCGCTCACGGTACCGGGCGCGGACCCGAATGTTGCTGCGCGCCTTTCCAACCGGTGGGAATCCGATGCGCAGCGCCGCCGCTGGAGCTTCAGCATTGCCGACGGTGCGACCTTCCATGACGGATCCCCGGTGACCTCCGAGGATGTCGTGTGGTCGCTGCGCAGGCTGCGCACCGTGGGCGGTGCGTCGAAAATGCCTGCCGCCGTGGCGGACATCACCGCCGACGGCCCGAACCGGGTCGTGATCGCGCTGCCCGAGTCGAATTCCCAACTGCCGCTGCTGGTTCGGCTGATGACCTTCACCGTCAAGAAAGACACCACCGATTTCACCAGGGCCATCGGCACCGGTCCGTTCCGGTTGGAGTCCTATCAGAGTGGCAATGCCCGGCTGGTGCGCAATGACCGCTGGCACGGTCCGGCACCGCTGCTGGATGCCATCGAGGTCACCATGTTCGACAGCGTGACGTCACTGGGGAATGCGGTGCTCGGCGGGCAGATCGATCTGGCGTCCAATGTCGGTGCGATCGCGGGACGTACCGCCGATGGGCGCGGCGATCTGCGGGTGGTCCGGCGGCCGAACGACACCATGGTCGGGGTCGCGATGCGGACCTCCGACGGGCCGTTCGCCGATGCTCGGGTGCGCGAGGCAATTCGGTTGGGGGTCGATCGGAAGGCCCTGGTCGATCAGGTGCATTCGGGTTACGGCACGATCGCCAACGACATCCTCGGCACCGGGGATCCGTTGTACGACAACACCGTTGCGCAGCGGACCCGCGATGTGGAGCGGGCGAAGACACTGCTGCGCGATGCCGGGTTCGATACCGGTCGCGGCTACCAGCTGCGCACCAAGGCCGAGGCGCCGGGTGAGGTCGAATCGGCGAAGGTGATCGCCACGCAGTTGGCCGATATCGGACTGCGCCTCGAGGTCGTGACCCAGGAGCCGAACACCTTCTACGACGAGACCTGGTTGAAGGCGCCGCTGTACACGGTCTCCTGGGGCACCAATGATTCCGCGCTGTTCTTCGCGAACAAGCTGATGTCCTCGGGCTCCGATCGCAACGAAACCGGTTTCAAGGATGCCGAATTCGACGCTGCCACCACCAAAGCCCTGGCCGCGCCCGGTGATTCGGAGTACGCGACGGCTTGTCGCGAGGTGCAGCGGATCGAATACGCGCGCGGCGGCTATCTGGTCTGGGGCATGGCCGACGGTATCGATATCGCCGCGTCCCGGGTGCGCGATGTGCCGACGCTCGGCGGCTTCGCCAGGGTGCAGTTGGAACGGGCCTGGCTCGCGCAGTGATGTCGTTGGCCCGACTCCTCATCCGGCGCGTCATCCTGCTGATCGCGCTGCTGGCGACGGTGTTCGTGGCCGTCGACCTGCTGCCGGGAAGTTCGGCCAGCGCTGTGCTCGGCCGCGACGCCACCGCGGAGCGGATCGCGGCGAAGGAACACGAACTGGGATTGGATCGTCCGCTGCCCGTGCGCTTCGTCGAGTGGCTATCCGGCGTGGCGACCGGCGATTTCGGCCGGACGGCGCGCGGGCGATCTATCAATGAGCTACTGGCCGATAAGTTCCCGCCGACGCTGCTGCTCGGTGGACTCGCCCTCCTGGTAACGGTGCTGGCATCGCTGTTGCTCGGCAGCTGGTGGGCGGCCCGGCGGGGTGCCTCGGCCCGGTTCCTGCAACCGACTACCACTGCGGCAGCGGCGATTCCGGAGTTCGTCATCGCGACATTGCTGATCCTGGTGTTCTCGTTGGGCGCTGGATGGCTGCCCGCCGTCACCATCACCGGTCGCTCGGGCTTTCCGGCCAGCCCCGACATGTTGGTGCTGCCGGTGCTCGCGCTGGCGATACCGCAGATCGGCTGGAACACCCGGGTGGTGCGCGCGGCACTGCTGGACGCGGCTCGGGCACCGCATGTGGAAAGTGCTGTACTGGACGGACTTTCGACAACAACGGTCTTGACCAGGCATGTACTGCCGTTCGCCCTGCCGACCATCGTGGCGAGTTTCGCGACCACGGTCGGCATGCTGCTCGGTGGTGCGCTGGTGGTCGAGACCATCTTCAACTATCCGGGACTCGGTGCGGTGCTGGCGAGTTCGGTGGCCGATCGGGACTCCTCGCTGATCGCCGCGGTGGTCGCGCTGACCGGCGTGGTCATTATGGCGATGTTGGCGGCGGCGGATGGTATTCGGGCTTGGGCATTGCGAGGTCGGATATGACGAAAATTCGGCTGCTCACCGTGGTGCCCGCGCTGCTCGTGGTGGTTGCCGCTGCGCTCGGGCCGACCCTGGCGACTCGGCCCGCTGCGCAGGCGGTCGGCATTCCGTTCGCCCGGCCAGGTGCAGATGCCCCGTTGGGAACGGATCGGATCGGACGCGATGTGCTCACCCAATTGCTTTATGGCGGTTGGGGTCTGCTATTGCTGGCCGCGGTGATCGCGGTCGCGGTGACGGCACTGGCCTGCGTGCTCGGCACCATCGCGGCGCTGCGTCCTCGGGTCGGCGCGGTGATCGAAGGTGCCGCCGACTTCGCGATCCTGCTCCCGGCCGTCCTCGGCATCCTGCTGGTGCTCACGTCTTGGCCGGACGCGGGTGTGTACGGCCTGATCGCGGTGGCCCTGCTCTTCGGCACCCCGTACTGCGCAAGGGTTTTCGCGGCCGCCGCGGCTGGCGTGGCCGCCAGCGGTTATGTCGAAGTCGCCCAGGCCAGCGGCGAAACACTGCCGCATTTGGTGTTTCGCGAGGTGATCCCGAATCTGCGCGAAGTGCTGGCCGCTCAACTCGGCCTGCGCTTTGTCGAGGGCGTTTATGTGGTCAGCACCGCTTCATTTCTGCAATTGCCGACCACGCTCGGCGCGAGCAACTGGGCCGTCATGGTGCGCGAGAACGCCTCCGGCATGCTGCTCAACCCCTGGTCGGTGCTGACCCCGAGCCTGGCGATCGCGGTGGTCGCGGTGAGCGTGAATGTCGCGGTCACGAGCTTCGAGCACCGCGGGCCGGGCGCGTCTCGGCGCTGGGCTACGCGGCGTGCGCGCAGGGCAGACGCCATCTCCGATGTGCTGGAGGGAGGAGAATGAGTGACCCGGTCGTCGTCGACGCGCTGACGGTGCGCGGTTCGAATGGTCAGGAGTTGTTCGGGCCCACCACATTCCGTATCGCCGCGGGCTCGGTCACCGCACTGACGGGTCCCTCCGGATCGGGCAAGACCACATTGATGCGCGCCCTGCTCGGGCACCTACCGACGGGAGCCATCCGCTGCGCGGGTTCGGCCACGGTCGCGGGGCTTGATGTGTTCGCGCTGAATCCCGCTGCACTGCAACGATTCCGGCGTACCAATGTTGCCTATGTCGGACAGGATCCCGGTTCGGCACTCAATCCGTTGATGCGGGTGCGCACCCTGCTCGATGAGGTGAGCCATGCAAAGGCAGCCGTATCCGAAACCCTGGAACTGGTCGGCCTGTCCGCCGAACACCTGCGCCGCCGCCCCGGCGAACTCTCCGGCGGTCAGCAGCGCCGAGTCGCGCTCGCCCGTGCCCTGGTCCGCAATACCGGAATACTCATCCTCGACGAACCGCTCGCCGGTCTGCACGGCGCCCTGCGCACCGAAATCGCTCGCCTGCTGACCGATATCGCCGCCGAGCGCGCAGCGGCCATCCTGCTCTCCGGACATGACACGGCGACCATTCACGCCATCGCCGATAACGTGGTCGAACTCGGCGCGACCAGCATCGGCAACGTTGCTGGTCCGATCCGTTCGGTAGCGTCGAACTCGCTGCAGCCGAATGGGATCAGCGCTTCGTCGACCGATCGTGTCGAGCTGTCGGTGGCACGACCCCCGGTGCTCGATACCTGGCTGGACCTGCCCGCCGATCTTGCGGAGGGGATCGGCGACGCGGTGATCGATGCGACTGCGGTGCACAAGCCAGCTGGCTCGCCGAGCCAGGTGGACGCGGCGGCGCAGCGGTATCCGATGTGTGACACGAAGGCGGAGTCCGAGTTCGTGGCATCGGCCGGATCTGACGTCGCAGTGGTTCGGTCGGGCGCTGTCGAAGTGCTCGAGCGGCCCGACCCGGATGCGCAGGATGCGGTGATACTGCGCTCCGGAGATAGTCCGGAACCCCTGCTGCGCGCACGGGATATCGGCGCATCGATCGACGGGCAGCAGGTGCTGGCGGGTATCGATCTCGTCCTGTCCGGCGGCTCGGCGCTGGCGGTTGCCGGGGCTTCCGGGGCGGGCAAGACCACTCTCGCGCGGGTGATCGCCGGTCTGCACCACGCGGCGACCGGCTCACTGGAGCTTGCCGGTGCGCCGATTCCGGTCGGTTCGCGCCGACGAACACGTCACGGCCGCAATGGCATTCAGCTGGTCACTCAGAATCCGCGGTCCGCGCTGAATCCACGCCGAACCGTCGCCGAGACGCTCGGCCGCCCACTGCGCCGTATCGGCAAGGTACCGAAACGATCACTGGCGCAACGTGTTATCGATCTGTTGGACTCGGTCGAACTCGCGCCGGAATTGGCGACCCGCTATCCCCATGAACTCTCCGGCGGTCAGCGTCAGCGTGTTGCCCTGGCCAGGGCGCTCGCGGCCGATCCGGCGGTGCTGGTCTGCGATGAGATCACTTCCGCCCTTGACCACGACACCGCCGTCGCCATCATGACGCTGCTGGACCGTATCCGCGTCGAACACCGCACCGGCCTACTCGTCATCACCCACGACATGGCCCTGATCACCGGCCACTGCTCGCATGTCATCGTCCTCGACCACGGCCGCATCGTCGAATCCGGCTCGGCGACAACGGTGCTCACCACCCCGGCGCATCCCGCGACCCGTGAACTTCTCGGTTAGCCGCCGACCGCGGCACAGCATATGCGTGATGCACATTAGGTATGCGAGGACTTTTCGCGACCGCTCCAACGGCGGTTTGCTCGGTACTCTCGGATCACGGAGCGCGTGACGGCTGGGGCATGCGCCATCGGAGGGGGAGGCAATATGGCGCTCGGCTGGCCGCGATGCGCGTACCGCGGGTGTGGTCGTTGGGATCTGGATGATGGAGGGGTGCTCGCGAAGCTGACCGGCGTACTGGCCGCCGCAATGGTGACCCTCGTGCTCGCCGGTTGCGGCACCGAACGCACGCTGCCGCCCATTCCCGAGGGCATCCCGCCCGGTCCAGGCACACCGCTGCCGGTGATCGACCTGGACGCCCCCGGCCGCACCGCCGTGCAATTGCGCGACTGGGCCGAGGAGCAATCCGACAAACTCGGCATTCCGAGCGTCGCGCTGGAGGCCTACGGCTATGCCGCGGCGATTATGGGCAGATCCCGGCCCGATTGCGGGATCGCATGGACCACCATTGCGGGGATCGCCAGCGTGGAGAGCAAACACGGCAGCCATCGCGGTTCGGGGGTCGATGCCGACGGCACCGTGCGCCCGCCGATCATCGGCATCCCGCTGAACGGTTCGCCGGGTGTGGCCCTGGTCCCGGACACCGATGGCGGCAAGCTCGACGGCGATCCGGACTACGACCGGGCCCTCGGCCCACTGCAATTCATTCCGGAGACCTGGAAGCGCTGGGGTGTCGACGCCAACGGTGACGGCATTGCCGACCCGCAGAATATCGATGACGCCGCCCTCACCGCGGCCCGATACCTGTGCGCGAGCGGCGGCGACCTGACCTCCGAGCGCGGCTGGCAGCAAGCGCTATTGACCTACAACCAATCCAATGTGTATCTGCGGACGGTCCGCGATCGCGCCGCCGCGTACAGCGTCGGACGCCGGGCATGATCACCCATTGGACGACATGATCACCCATTGGACGAAACGACGGGCGATTTCCGCGACGATATGACGGGATTCGTCGGAGTGCCGGTTACTGCACAGTGCGCGAGGGCGCTAGGCTCGCAGACGCACGGCCCTTCCCGTCAGACCTACCGTGCCAGCAGCCGAAGGAGTGTCGTTTTCGTGGCCATCATCGAACAGGTCGGAGCTCGCGAGATCCTGGATTCTCGTGGAAACCCCACCGTCGAGGTCGAGATCGCCCTCGACGACGGCACCCTGACCCGGGCTGCCGTGCCTTCGGGCGCCTCCACCGGCGAGCACGAGGCCGTCGAACTGCGCGACGGCGGTGAGCGCTACGGCGGTAAGGGTGTGCGCAAGGCCGTCGAGGGTGTCCTCGATGAGATCGCGCCCGCCGTCATCGGACTCGACGCGGTCGAGCAGCGCACCGTCGACCAGGTCCTGCTGGATCTGGACGGCACCCCGGACAAGTCCCGACTCGGCGCCAATGCCCTGCTCGGCGTCTCGCTCGCCGTGGCCCGCGCCGCCGCCGAATCCTCGGGCCTCGAGCTGTTCCGCTACCTGGGTGGCCCGAACGCGCATGTGCTTCCGGTGCCGATGATGAACATCCTCAACGGTGGTGCGCACGCGGACAGCGGCGTCGACGTCCAGGAGTTCATGGTCGCCCCGATCGGCGCGCCGACCTTCAAGGAATCGCTGCGCTGGGGCGCCGAGGTCTACCACGCGCTCAAGTCGGTGCTGAAGGCCAAGGGTCTGTCCACCGGTCTCGGTGACGAGGGTGGCTTCGCGCCGTCCGTCGCTGGCACCAAGGAAGCCCTCGATCTGATCGGCGTCGCCATCGCGAAGACCGGTCTGAAGCTGGGCACCGATGTCGCGCTCGCGCTCGATGTCGCCGCGACCGAGTTCTACACCGCGGGCACCGGTTACAAATTCGAGGGCAGCGTGCGCTCGGCCGCCGATATGGCGCAGTTCTACGCCGAACTTCTCGCCGCCTACCCGCTGGTCTCCATCGAGGACCCGCTGTCGGAGGACGACTGGGACGGCTGGATCGCGCTGACCGATCAGATCGGCGAGAAGGTGCAGCTCGTCGGTGACGACCTGTTCGTTACCAACCCCGAGCGCCTGGAGGAGGGCATCACCAAGGGCGCGGCCAATGCGCTGCTGGTGAAGGTCAACCAGATCGGCACGCTCACCGAGACCCTCGACGCCGTCGAACTCGCGCACCGCAACGGCTACAAGACGATGATGAGCCACCGGTCCGGCGAGACCGAGGACACCACCATCGCCGACCTCGCGGTCGCGGTGGGCAGCGGCCAGATCAAGACCGGTGCGCCGGCGCGCAGCGAGCGTGTCGCCAAGTACAACCAGCTGCTGCGCATCGAGGACGCGCTCGGCGATTCCGCACGGTACGCGGGTGACGTCGCGTTCCCGCGGTTCGCGTTCGAGGGCTAGTCGATCGCGGTGTGAGCCACGGGCCCGGAGGTAGCCGTAGCGACTGCTTGCAGGTCGCTCGAAACGATCAGCCGTAGCGACTGCTTGCAGGTCGCTCGAAACGATCAGCCTGCGTAACCACCAAGGGCCCGGGAGCACCGCAGTCGGATACAGGTAGATACAGGGTGACGGTATGACAGAGCGACGTGCGCGTGGATCCAGTCCGGCCGGACGTGGGAACCGCCGCACGTCGCGCTCTGCCAGATCGCGCCCGTCGGCCGAATCGCCGGCGGCCGCGCCGAAACGGACGACCCGCAGGCGCTCCGAACCCGCCGAGAAGAAGGCCGAGCCGCGGCGCACAAAGCCGCGCGTCGCCGAGCACGACCGCACCATCCTCGGGCTCTCGACCGGTAAGGCGGTCATCCTGGCCATTGTGGTGTGCGCCCTGGCACTGACCCTGGCCGTGCCGCTGCGCACCTACTTCACCCAGCGCGCCGAGGCCGCGCACCTCGCGCAGGAGCGCATCGAACTCGAGGCAGATGTCGCCAAGTTGCGGGATCGCCGGGCCCAGCAACAGGATCCGGCCTACGTCCGCTCCGAGGCCAGGGACCGGTTGCGGCTGGTCATGCCGGGCGAGACGCCCTACATCGTGCAGGTGCCCGGTATCGAGGCGCCCGCGCCACCCGCCGCACCGACCCAGTCGAAGGCGCCCGAGCCCTGGTACACCGAGCTGTGGCGCAGTATCTCCCAACCGCAGCAGGCCCCGGCGCTACCCGCGGCCGCACCGGCCGGACCGCCTGCCGCGCCGACTCCAGCACCGGAAGGACCGAGGTGACCGCACCGACCGACCGCGATCTCGAGATCATTGCCGAGCAGCTCGGGCGCGCACCGCGCGGCGTGCTCGCCGTCGCCTACCGCACCCCGGACGGGCTGCCCGCGGTGGTCAAGACCGCGCCGCGCCTGCCCGACGGCACCCCCTTCCCGACCCTGTACTACCTGACCGATCCGCGGCTCACCGCCGAGGCGAGTCGTCAGGAATCCGCTGGCGTCATGCGGGAAATGACCGACCGCCTCGCCACCGACTCGGAATTGGCCGCCGCCTACCGCGCCGCGCACGAGAGCTATCTGGCCGAACGCAATGCCATCGAGTCGCTCGGCACCGATTTCACCGGTGGCGGGATGCCGGAGCGGGTGAAATGCTTGCATGTGTTGATCGCGCACGCGCTGGCCAAGGGGCCCGGCGTCAATCCGTTCGGCGATGAAGCGGTAGCTATGGCGGCCGATCATGGCTTGCGCGGCACCGCGATTCCCGCCGACTGGCCGAAGTACGAGCGGCCCCACCCGCCAGCCGACGGGCACGGAAACGAGCGGAGCGAAGATGAGTGACCGGGTAGCGGCCGTGGATTGCGGCACCAATTCCATCCGACTATTGATCGCCGATGTGCTCGGCGACGGCCGACTGGCGGATGTGCACCGCGAGATGCGCATCGTCCGGCTCGGCCAGGGTGTGGACGCGACCGGTGCGCTCGCACCGGAGGCCATCGAGCGCACCAGGATCGCGCTCGCCGACTATGTCGCGATGATGCGGGAGGCGGGCGTCAGCCGGGTGCGCATGGTTGCCACCTCGGCCACCCGCGATGCCGCGAACCGCGAGGACTTCTTCGCCATGGCCCGTGCCGAGCTCGGCACCGTGGTGCCGGGTGCGGAGGCCGAGGTGATCACCGGTGACGAGGAGGCGCGGCTGTCCTTCACCGGCGCCGTCGGCGAATTGGCCAGCAACGCGGGACCTTTCATCGTCGTCGATCTGGGGGGCGGTTCCACCGAACTGGTCGTCGGCGATAGCGACGGTGTGCGCGCCGCGTTCTCCGCCGATATCGGCTGCGTCCGCATTACCGAGCGGTGCCTGCCGGGTAATCCGCCGACCGCCGAACAGGTCTCCGCCGCACGGGAATTCGCCACCGAACGACTATCCGAGGCCTTCGACAAGGTGCCCGTCGACGGCGCGCACACCTGGGTCGGTGTCGCGGGCACTATGACCACGCTCGCCGCCGTCGCCCTCGATCTGCCCGAATACGATTCGGAGCGGGTCCATCTCACCAGCCTGACCCTGGATCAGGTCCGCGACGTCTGCGACCGCCTGATCGGCATGAACCACGATGAGCGGGCCGCCCTCGGCCCCATGCATCCGGGCCGGGTCGATGTGATCGGCGGCGGCGCCGTCATCACCGAGGTGCTCGCCTACGAATTGTCCCGCCGCGCCGACATATCCGCCCTCATCGTCAGCGAACACGACATCCTCGACGGCATCGCCATGTCCATCGCCTGAGGCGCTACCGGCGACCCGTGCGGTCGATCGGATTCGATCACTCCACCTCGTCCGGCCTTGCTGCCCAGGTATTGCACGACGAGGTCGAGGCGGTGCGGTAGCCGGTTTCGACCCAGCGCCTGCTGTTCGTGCCGGTGCCATGGGCCGGATCCTCCGCGACATCGGATTGGATATCGATCAGCTCGTCGGCCGCGCTCGGCGTCAACATGCCGCCGGATTGCGCCGCCGCCAACATCACTCCGGCCAGGCACTGGGCCTGTAGTTCGATGCGTCGGCTGAGTTCGAGTCCGACCGGTGACCGCTCGCCCGCGGTATCGATATCCCGGTCGGCCGTGCGCAGGATGCCGGTGGAGGACTGCAGGTGGTGCCCGTATTCGTGCATCACGACGAACAGCAGATAGTGCTCGAGCAGCGAACCCCAGCCCTGATGGATCGGATCGTCGGCGGGCCAGTACACACTGCCACCGCAGTAGAACGCGGCATCGGTCGGCCGGACCTGTTTCGAGCAGCCGGATATCACGCTGTCCACCACGACGAGTTCCAGCGGTGCGACGGACATACCGGCGGAGCGCAGCGGCGAGTCCCACACCTTGGCAAGGCAGTCCAGCATGGTCTGCACGAACTGTCGCTGGCCGGACGCACTCATCTCGACCGGTGGCAACTCGCACTGCAACGGTGCCAGCCGCAGATCGGCGTGCAGGGTATTGGCCGTGAGCGGGGGCTCCTGCGCCGATCCGACGATGAGATCGGATTGCTCGCCGTCCACCGCGGATACCGGCGCGCATCCGGTGCCGAGCAGCGATACCAGTGCGACGATCACGGCGAGGAACAGTGCGGCCTGCGCGCTCGAATACTTCATCAGGTTCCCCCGTCCAGCCAACAAACGAGGGTTCCCCGTCCAGCGAGGCGCACTCTACCGGGAAATTCCGGCGGCTTCTCGTCGAGCGTTGTCGATGCCGAGCCAGGTCACCGGGTGGGTGCCGACGAATATTCGACATTGCCTAGAATTCGCTAGCCTGACCAATCAGTCGGGTATTTCCACGAAGTTCTGGCCGGACAGCGATTTGCTATGACCTGCAGCACGGGCGGGTTGCGTGGCATCGCGCATGAACAGGGAAACTTTGTTCAGGATGCCGGAAATTCTCTGCCTATATGGGATGGTCTCAGCATGTCCGAAGCAGCAATGATGGAGCAACCGATCAGGGAGCGGACCCTGTTCGGCCACCCCATCGGGTTGACCAACCTCTTCGGAGTCGAGCTCTGGGAACGCTTCTCGTTCTACGGGATGCTCACCATCCTGGGGTACTACCTCTACTACTCGACAGCCGAAGGTGGACTCGGTCTGTCGCAGAGCACCGGGGTCGGGATCGTCGGCGCCTACGGCGGGCTGGTGTATCTGTCCACGGTGCTCGGTGGGTGGGTCGCCGACCGGCTGATCGGCATGGAGCGCACCGTCTTCTACGGCGGCGTCGTGGTGATGGCCGGACATATCGCGCTGGCGATCCTGCCGGGACTGACCGGTGTCGGGGTCGGGCTGGTCCTGGTCGCCCTCGGCAGCGGCGGACTGAAGGCCAATGCGTCCTCGCTGCTCGGCACCCTCTACCGGCCGGGTGATCCGCGCTTCGACGGCGGATTCACGCTGTTCTATCTCGGCATCAACCTCGGCGCGTTCACCGGACCGCTGCTGACCGGTCTGCTGCAGCGGCATTGGGGCTTCCACTACGGCTTCGGCGCCGCCGCGGTCGGTATGGCGGTCGGGCTCACTCAGTACGTGGTGTTTCGGCGCAACCTCGGCACCGCGGGTCGGCATGTGCCCAATCCGCTGCCGCGCAGTGCCGTCGGGCCGGTCGCCGGAATCGTGGCCGGTGCGGCCATCGTGATCGCGCTGGCGCTGGTCAGCGGGCTGGTGACGCTGGACAACCTCTCCGAGGTCACCACCGGTGTCATCATCGCGGCCGCGCTCGCCTACTTCGTGATCATGCTGACCAGCGCCAGGGTGACGCCGATCGAGCGCAGTCGGGTTCGCGCGTTCATTCCGCTGTTCATCGCGAACGCGGTCTTCTGGTCGCTGTTCCAGCAGATCTTCACCGTCCTCGCGGTCTACTCCGACGAGCGGATGAACTGGCGCATCTTCGGCTGGACCCCGCCGTCGAACTGGATCGGCTCGGTTGAGCCGGTGTGGATCATCTGCCTGTCGCCGCTGTTCGCGCTGATGTGGACCAAACTCGGCAATCGCGCGCCGAGCACACCGCGCAAATTCGCCCTCGGCGTCATCGGCATGGGCCTGGCGTTCTGGTTGTTCGTGCTGTTCTCGGGCGGTAGCGGAAAATCCGTCCCGGCACTTGCGGTGCTGCTCATCATGGGTGCTTTCGCGGTTTCGGAGCTGCTGCTCTCACCGATCGGCCTCTCGGTGACCACCCAGCTCGCCCCCGCGGCGTTTCGCGCGCAGATGATGGCCCTGTACTTCTTCTCTGTTGGCATCGGCACATCGATGTCCGGTACCTTGGCTCGGTTCTATGACGCGGAACACGAATTCGCTTACTTCGGCATCACCGGAGCAGTGGCGATCTGTGCCGGTTCGATCGTCGTCGCACTCACACCATGGGTGAGCCGACATATGGCCGGTGTGCACTGAACAAATCGGCGGAGAACCCGTCATTCGACAAGCAAGGAGATAGTGTGGCGACCCCAGGAACTCGATGGGGCGGTCTGTTCCGCACCAAATCGGTTGAGCAGTCCATCCGGGACACCGACGAACCCGATTCGAAACTGCGCAAGGACCTGACCGCCTGGGACCTCACCATCTTCGGTGTCGCCGTGGTCGTCGGTGCTGGCATCTTCACGCTCACCGCGCGCACCGCGGGCAATGTGGCCGGACCCTCGGTCTCGCTTGCGTTCGTCTTCGCCGCCGTCGCCTGCGGTTTGACCGCGCTCTGCTACGCCGAATTCGCCTCTACCGTGCCGGTCGCGGGCAGCGCGTACACCTTCTCCTATGCCACCTTCGGTGAGCTCGTCGCCTGGATCATCGGCTGGGACCTGATCCTGGAGTTCGCGCTCGCGGTTTCGGTGGTCGCCAAGGGTTGGTCGCAATACCTCGGTGAGGTGATGGGGTCGCATTCGCCGATCCTGCATCTGGGACCGATCGACTTCGACTGGGGTGCCGTACTCCTCATCGCCGTGCTCGCGGTGCTGCTCGCGGTCGGCACCAAGGTGTCTTCGCGCGTTTCGGCGGTGGCCGTTGCCATCAAGCTGAGCGTTATCGCGTTGGTGCTCGTGGTCGGTGCCACCTATTTCGACAAGTCGAATCTGACGCCATATATCCCGCCGTCGCAGCAGGGTGCGGAAGGCGAGGGGTTGAGGCAGTCGCTGCTGTCCTACTTCACCGGTGCCGGGCACAGCACCTTCGGCTGGTACGGCCTGCTCGCCGCGGCCAGCCTGGTGTTCTTCGCGTTCATCGGCTTCGATGTGGTCGCGACCACCGCGGAGGAGACCAAGGATCCGCAGCGCGCATTGCCCCGTGGCATCCTCGGCTCACTGCTCATCGTCACCATTCTCTATGTCGCGGTATCCCTGATCCTCACCGGAATGGTGCCCTACACCGCGCTGTCGGGCGATAAGGCAACGCTGGCAACGGCTTTTGCTCTGCACGGCGCCACCTGGACCAAGAACATCATCTCCATCGGCGCGCTCGCCGGACTCACCACGGTCGTCATGGTGATGTTCCTCGGGCAGACCCGCGTGCTGTTCGCGATGTCGCGCGATGGGCTGTTGCCGCGCCGCCTCGCGCACACCGGCAAGCACGGCACACCGGTCCGGCTCACCGTGATCGTCGGGATCGTCTGCGCCCTGCTCGCCGGTTTCGTGGACTTCGGCACCCTCGAAGAGATGGTCAATATCGGCACCCTCTTCGCCTTCGTGCTGGTCTCCATCGGCGTGCTGATCCTGCGTCGCACCCGCCCCGAACTACCGCGCGGCTTCCGGGTCCCATTGGTCCCGCTGATCCCGATCCTCGGCGTCCTGGCCTGCCTGTGGCTGATGCTCAACCTCTCGGTCGAAACCTGGCTGCGCTTCGTGATCTGGATGGGACTGGGCCTGGTCGTCTACTTCGCCTACAGTCGCCGACACTCTGTTCTCGCAAACGCCCCCGAGCCGGATCCGGCCGACTGTCCGCCGTCGTCCAGTTCGGTCACCACGCGGGAGTAGCTGCCTGCCGAGAGATCTGTGCCCCGAGCGGGCACGGGACCAATCATCGATCCGCCCCGCCGCGAACACTCTGATGACACCGGATATGGACTTGCCTGCAGCGGGAATTCCGGTACGCCAGTACGAGTCGGTACGCTAGCCGGGCGCCCCTATAGCCCAATTGGCAGAGGCAGCAGACTTAAAATCTGCAAAGTGTCGGTTCGAGTCCGACTGGGGGCACGATACGTCTCCGGCATTCACGCAGGTCGAAATGGGTTTTGGCGGTGCATCAGCTGCGTCGACCAGCAACAGACCGATCGGCAGCCAGTCCGGGATGATGGCGAAGGCCAGGGGCGTGCCGGTCGGGCATGTCCCGGCGAGCGATGACCAGTGTCACGACCGTTGCTGGCGCGGCGGTGAGCAGCTGCCAGCCGAGGACCCGTAATGCCGAAGAGTGCCGGACGCATCGGCGGCAAACCGGTCAGCTTCCGCGCCGGACGTGGAATCTGCTGACCTGGCTGTTCGGCCTGCCGTCGAGTTCCTCGCACGCGCTGTTCGGCCGCCTCATCGGTGCCACCATCGCCGCACTGGGCTCGGGCGACGGCGACGTCCGCTGTGCTGCGCGCCGTCCTCAGCAATTGCCCGCGCCCACGATGTGCATTCGCGCAGGTCGATCCGGAGGGGGCGTGCCCTGACCCGGGTGAAAGCCGATAGCGACCTCGACTCGGAGCTTCTTCCGTCGGGGTTTCGCGGCACGTCACTCGAGCCAGCCGCGTTGCCGACATTCGCGAAAGTATTCGTCCTCGGCCGGATTGCGTGTGGCGGATGTGGGGCGGGAGGGTAGCCGCAGCGCGGACCGTTCCGGGCTCCTCCGTAGCCGTAAACGGGGATTTAGCAGCGTAAATTCCGCGGCTCCCGGTGCCGCGACAATCCTGTGGTTTCCCGGTGTTGTCAGGTCAAAAACTGAGCACAGTTAACTGCTAGCATTGCTCTGGTTGAAGAATCTCAACGGCGGGTTGGAACCCCTGGATCTACCGTCGGATTCGATGTCTACCTGGTGCTGGAGTATTCGGAGCTGGTTGCGCAGTTGTTCGGATTTCAAGCCCGATTGTGGGGTGATGGAACTGTCGGTAGCTTAATCTGACTGATCATGGTAAGTATTAGCCAACGTGTTGCCGATCTACCGACCTGAAGTGCTCCTTCGAGCTCTGATGACATGTCCAACCACGTTATAGCTACCCTGACAGCGCGGAGAGCGTCTGCGCTGCATTTGCTGCTGGATGCCGAATCGTACTCGAAACTTGTGACTTTAGTCCCTGGGATTGTGCCGCGGGCGACCTCACGATGGACGGATGACCGAGAGGTCCGACCGGTTGGAACGTCGCGCATGCGTCGGCGAAATCGGGTGCCGATGTCACGCCGACGCTTCCTCGGGTATGCAGTCTGGTTGTCGTCACTATGTTGCAAAACTTCAACAAGCTGATATCGGCAACTTCACGGCAATAGCTGAGCTTCTGCAATGAGTGGTATCAGCGGAGGTCGAAATGGACCAATCGAAGAGCGGCGACGATGGCAGTCCGGACTCGTCGAAATCGTTGCAAACCGGCCCATTCAGTTTTTCCGGAAACCCGGATTCGGGTAACGGTTCCAGCGCGCGCTCCGAGGGGGAGGGGTCCGCGCGACGGCCGTCATTCGTGCTTCCGCTGACCGCTGCACAGCGGGGAATCTGGTTTGCCCAGCATCTCGCGGAATCGTCGCCGATATCGGTGGCCCAATACGTCGAGATCACCGGCGAGTTGGACACGGAATTGCTCGCCGAGGCCTGCAGAACCGCCGGTCGCGAGTTCGGATCCGGACATATGCACCTGATCGAGGTCGACGGAGAGCCACGTCAGTTCGTCGACGAGGACCATGGCGGTCAGGTGTCGATCATGGACTTGCGCCGGCACGCCGATCCGGTTGCGACTGCGCACAGACTTATGGTTCAGGACTATTCTGCTCCGCTGGACCTGCTGCACGACGACCTGATGACGAGCATTGTGTTCCAGGTCGGCGAGGGCCATTTTCTGTGGTATCAACGCGCGCACCATATCGCGCTCGACGGATTTGCCGCGGTAACCATGGTGCACCGGATAACCGAGCTGTACAACGCTTGGGTGCAGTCCGAGGACGCGGCGCCGTGCACGGCGCAGGACCTGGGGGACATCGTCGAGCAAGATCTGGCGTACCGAGGTTCGGAGCGTTTCGACAACGACCGCAAGTACTGGCTGGAGCACCTGGCAGGCGCGCCTCCCGTCGTCAGCCTGGCCGGGCGTGTTGGCAAGCCGACCATTCATCCGGCGCTGGTCAGCACCGAACTTTCCGACGACACCGCGCAGCTGCTGGAAAGCGTCGCGCTCGAGTACGGCCCGAGCGTGACTCCGATCATCGTCGCGGCGTTCGCCGCCTATCTCGCGCGGATGACCGGAAGCGATGAAGTATTGCTGAGCCTGCCGGTTTCGGGTCGGCACTCCGCCGGGCTGCGCCGTTCCGGTGGGATGGTGGCAAATGTGGTCCCGCTGCGCGTGCAGGTCGCCAGCCGCAGCGTCGGTGAACTGATCGCCGCCGTGTCGAGCGAGCTGACGAGTGCTCTTCGGCGGCAGCGCTATCGCCAAGAGGACATATTCCATGACATGGGGATTGCGCGCGACGAGACGGCATCCTTCGGGCCGGCCGTGAACCTCATGATGATCGAGAACGAGGTTGCGCTCGGCAATACGACAGGCCGCCTGAACGTCCTCACCTCGGGCCCTACCGGCGACCTTTTCGTCAATATCTACCCGGGTGCGGGCAAAGACAGTACCCAGATCGACTTCCAGGGGAATCCGAATGCCTACAGCCCCGACGAGCTCGCTGGTCACCACCGCCGGTTCCTCATGTTCCTGCACGAGTTCCTCGCCGGGGGAAAGGGATGTCCGATCAGCAGACTGCCGCTGCTCGAAGTGCAGGAACGGTCTGCGCTGCTGCCGGTGCGGGGGCCGAGCGGGGTCGAGACGCGGCTGCTTCCGGAGATTCTGACCGAGGGTGCGCACCGGAATCGTCGCGCGTGCGCGATCGCCTCGGCCGGGCAGACGATGACGTACGGCGAGCTGGACACCAGATCCTCCCAGCTGGCCCGGGATCTGATAGCTCTGGGTTGTGGCCCGGACACGGTGGTGGCGATCATGCTGCCCCGCTCGGTCGAATCGGTCGTGGCGACATGGGCGGTCGCGAAATGCGGTGCCGCCTTCGTACAGTTGTCCCCCGAGTATCCGTCGAAGCGGATAGACCACGTGATCGCCGATAGTGGCGCAACAGTGGCGATCACGGTCGACGCCCTGCGCGGTCGACTCCCGCAGGAGATACACCGTGTGGGTCTCGACGACCCCGCGACCCGGTGGGAATCCGACACCGCGGGCGGGCCGATTTCCGACAATGACCGTATTCGCCCACTGCGGCCGTCCAACGTCGCCTACATCACCTACACCTCCGGATCCACCGGAACGCCGAAAGGCGTCCAGGTCACCCACACCGGCCTCGCGAATCTCATTGCCGACCGCGCCGCTACGTACGGCATCGACACGACATCGCGCGTGTCCTATGCCCTCTCGCCCAGTTTTGATGCCTCCCTGGAGCAGTTCCTGACCTGCTTCGCGAACGGATCCACGCTGGTGATCGTGCCGCCCGAGGTGACCGGCGGTGAGCCGCTGACGCAACTGCTGGCCGACGAGCACGTGACACACCTGACGCTGACGCCCACGGTGCTGGCAACCGTGGACCCGCATCCGATGACCGATCTGCGGGTCGTCGTGGTCGGGGGCGACGTATGTCCACCGCACGTCATCGAGCGGTGGACACCGCTGTTGTCCATGTACAACGAATACGGTCCGACCGAAACCACCGTGACCGCCGTCTCCGCCATGTTGAAACCCGGCCGCGCCCAGACGGTCGGTGGTCCCATCAGCGGCGTCTCGGCGATGGTGCTGGACCGCACGCTCCAACCGGTGCCCAAGGGCACCATGGGCGAGTTGTATCTCGCCGGACCGGGATTGGCCCGTGGATACAGCCACCTGTTCGTCGAAACCGCCGCCCGGTTTGTCGCCGATCCCTACGGTGGTACCGGCGAGCGGATGTACCGCACCGGCGATATCGCGCGCTGGACCGGTGACAACGCCGAGATGACGCTGGAATTGATGGGGCGCAGCGACTTCCAGGTCAAGATCCGCGGATACCGGATCGAACCGGGTGAAATCGACGCCGCGCTCACCACCCACGAGGACGTGGACCTTTCGGTCACGGTGCCGGTGCAGAACAACGCCGACACGACCGTGCTGGCGTCCTATGTCGTCCCGGTCAGCGGCCACCGGATCGATCCGCTGGAACTCCAGCGCTTCGCCCGCGCTTCGCTGCCGCCGCATATGGTCCCGGCAGTGATCCTGTCGCTGGACAGCTTCCCGGTGAACGCCGTCGGCAAGCTCGATCGCAGCGCCTTGCCGAAGCCCGAGTTCGGGACCGCGCCGGTCGGTCGGGCGCCGGCCACCGCCCAGGAAAAGACGGTCGCAAGGCTGTTCGCCGAGGTGCTCGGCGTGCCTCTGGTCGGGGCGGACGACAGCTTCTTCGCCCTGGGCGGCGACAGCATTCTGTCGATCCGGCTGGTGGCGCGGGCCAAGGCCGAGGGCCTGAGTTTCTCCACACAGGATGTGTTCGTGCACAAGACCGTCGCGGGCCTGGCGGCCACGGCGACGGAAGTCCGCGATACCCCCGAATTGGCCGAGTTGCCCGGTGGCGGTGTCGGGCCGATGCCGTTGTCGCCGATCATGCACGCAATGGTCGATCGAGATCATTACGACCGATTTGCGCAGGCCGCGCTCGTGCAGCTGCCCGAGCGGGCCGATCGAGCGGGTCTCGTGCGCGCATTGGGATCCCTGCTGGACCGTCACGACATGCTGCGTGCGGTACTGCGCGGCGGCGATTCGGTTGATCGGTACATCGAGGTACTCGATCGGGAAGCGGTCGACCCGGACGCCGCGCTCGTCGATGTTCGGCTCGATCGACGTGACGCCGCCGAAGTCGACCGGCACCTGCAGAAGGCCGCGGATCGATTGGACCCTGGCAACGGTGTGCTCGTTCAGGCCGTCTGGATTCACGATTGCGACGGCTCGGGACCCGACCTGATGTGGCTGGTGATCCACCATCTCGCCGTCGACGCGGTGTCGTGGCGCATCATCCTCGCCGACCTCGCGCAGGCCTGGTCGCAGATTTCCGATGGCGGCGAACCGCATTTCGGCCCGGTCACCACCTCGTTCCGACGGTGGGTGCACGGCCTGGTCGAGCGGGCGCCGGGCAGGCGGTCGGCGGAGCTCGACCTGTGGAAAGACGTACTCGAGCGAGGTGATCAGCCACTCGGATCACGTCGTCTGGTCCCGGATCGTGACATCGGGGCCACCGCGGGCCGGATACATCAGCGCATCCCGGCAGCGGTTGCCCATGCGGTTCTCACCGTCATTCCGGACCGCTTCCACTGCAGTGCCAACGATCCGCTGCTGGCGGCGCTGGTACTGGCACTCGGTGAGTGGCGGCGCAGGCGCGGTACGGCGACGGCCGCCGGAGAGCTGATCTCGGTGGAGGGACACGGTCGCGAGGAGCGGGCCGTACCCGGCGCCGATCTCAGCGCCACCGTGGGCTGGTTCACCACACGCTTCCCGGTCCGGATCGAATGGGAAAGTGTCGACCTCGATGATGCGCTGTCCGGCGGCATCAGCGCGGGACTGGCGATAAAGCAGGTGAAGGAGCAGCTGCGCGCGGTGCCCGGTAACGGCATCGGCTATCAGATGCTGCGTCATCTAGATCCCCGGGGGAGCGTCGAGCTCGCCGACCTGCCCGAACCCGAGATCAGTTTCAACTACCTCGGGCGGGTGGGTGTCGGTGAGCGCTCGGGGCCCTGGGCACCCACCACCGAATTCACCGCACTGACCGCGACGAGCGATCCGGGGATGGCGCTGGCCGCCGCGCTCGATATCAATGCGATCGCCGAGGAAGGTCGTGACGGGCTCGAAATCCACGCGACCTGGGAGTTCGCCTCACAGGTGTTGCGTGGCGAGGAGGTCGACGAACTCGCCGGGCTGTGGGTTCGCGCCCTAGGGGCGCTTGCCGATCACGTCCGATCCGACACCACACCCGGCTTCACCCCATCCGACTTCCCGCTCGTCGCGGTACCGCAGGACGATATCGACAACTGGCTGCGGGAATACCCGTCGATGACCGATGTGTGGCCCCTCACCGCCCTGCAGTCCGGGCTGCTGTTCCACACGGTCTACGACCGGGACGGCGAGGACGGCTACATCGTGCAGGCGGCGCTGACATTTGCCGGGCAGGTGGATGGGGAGCGGATGCGACGGGCCGCGCAGGTGCTCATCGACCGGCACGACAGCCTGCGGACCGCGTTCGTCGAAAGTGCCGATGGGCCACGTCAGATCGTATTGCGCGACACCAGGGTCGATTGGGGCGAGTCGAGTGTCAGCGATGTCGGGCAGCAGACGCAGGCACTTCGGCGGCTCGCGACGGCGGCTGCGGCTCCGTTCGATCCGGCCCGCCCGCCGCTGGTGCGTTTCCACCTCGTCCGCACCGGCGTCGAGATGTTCCAGCTGCTGGTCACCAACCACCACCTCGTGCTGGACGGCTGGTCGATGCCGCTGCTGATCCACGAATTGCTCTCGTTGTACACAGCCGATGGCGATACCGCCGAGCTCGCGCCCCCGCGTTCGTATCGAGAGTATCTGCAGTGGCTACAGGTTCAGGATCGCGAAGCCGCAACCGCCGCGTGGCGGGAGATGCTCGCCGGAATCGACAGTCCGACCCGGGTCACCAGCGGGTCCGATCGGACGGTCACCGCGGACGCCGGTGCGGTCGGCCTGAATCTGGACGCCGCGACCACCGCCGCGATTCTCGATCTGGGCCGCTCGCACGGCGTCACTGCCAACACGGCCCTGCAGGTGGCGTGGGCATTGCTGGTGGCCGTGCTGACCGGACGGTCGGACGTGGTGTTCGGCAATACGCTGTCGCAGCGCCCGCCGCAGCTTCCGGATGTCGAGCGCATGGTCGGGCTCCTCGTCAACACGCTGCCCGTCCGAGTCCGGCTCCAACCCGACGAAACCGTCGGCGACCTGCTCGTCCGCGTGCAATCCGAGCAGGCCGCAATGCTGGACCACCAGCACATCGGCTTGGCGGAGTTGCAACGGGCCGCCGGTATCGCCGATATGTTCGACACCGCGACGGTGCTCGAGTCCTATCCGCTGGACCGGGAACTGTTGGCGCGCAATCTGTCCGACGCCGGATTGCGGCTCGTCGAGATCGACGCGCACGATGCCACGCCGTATCCGCTGAGTTTGCAAGTGACCCCGCCGCGGTCGAGTCGCGACGGCGGAGCGGATGCCGACCAGCCCGGCACCTTCACGGTGACGGTGAAATTCGCCACCGATCGATTCGAACCGGACGATGCCCGCACGCTGCTCGCACGATTCGAGCTGCTGCTCACCCAGATCGTCAATGATCCCGCCAGGACGGTCGCCGCGATCTCCTCCTGCTGGAATTCCGAACGGGCGGAACTACTTTCGGTTGGCAGCGAGGAGGCGGCCGCGGAGCTCGTGCTCCGCGACATCCTGTGGGGGACCGCGCGCAGGTATCCGGACGCCGTGGCTGTCCGGTGCGATGACACCGCGTGGACCTATCGTGAGCTGGCGCGTCGCGCCGACGGGTTGGCTCGCCGGCTGGCCGATCACGGTGCTCGCGCCGAGTCGATCGTCGCATTGGCCATTCCCCGTTCGGCCGAACTGATCGTTGCGATCTGGGCGGTCGCGAAGACAGGTGCCGCCTTCCTGCCATTGGATCCCGGTAACCCCGCCGTGCGGATCGCGGAGTTGTTGTCCGACTCGCGGACCGGTCTGGGCGTGACGACCAGCGCTGTGGCACCGCAGCTTCCGGATACTGTCGACTGGTTGATCCTGGACGCTTCCGATTCGGAGGCTCGGGAGGAGCTACCTCGTCCGTCCGATATCCCGGCCGGGGCCGACCGGCTGTCGGTCGACAATGCGGCATACGTGATCTATACCTCCGGATCGACCGGCAAACCGAAGGCGGTCCAGCTCAGCCATCGCGGTCTGGCCGACCTGGTCGCCGCGCAGGTCGACGCCTTCGGTGTGGATACGGATTCGGTGGTGTTGCAGGTCGCTTCGCCGGGATTCGACGCCTGCCTGTCGGAGTTGCTGTTGGCGCACAGCAATGGCGCCTGTCTCGTGGTGGCGCCACCGGAGGTGTACGCCGGGACCGACCTCGAGGAATTGCTCGGGTCGCAGCAGGTTTCGCACGCGATCATCACCCCGTCCGTGCTGAATACCCTGGATCCGTCCCGGACACCGTCATTGACATCGCTCGCGGTCGTCGGCGAAGCGACCGGGCCGGACACCGTCGAGCGGTGGGGCCCTGGGCGGCGGCTGATGAATCACTACGGACCGACCGAGTGCACGATCTGGGCCACGGGGTCGGATGTCCTGGTACCCGGCGAGCCGGTGACGATCGGTGGCCCGATCCGAGGCACGTCCGCGATGGTTCTCGATATGTGGCTGCGACCGGTGCCGATCAGTGTCGCGGGCGAACTCTATATCGGTGGGCCCGGACTTGCCCGCGGGTACGTCGATCGACCGGGCGTGACGGCGTCGCGCTTTATTGCGGATCCGCGATCCACCCGGGGCGAGCGGATCTACCGCACCGGTGATTCCGTGCGCTGGGTGCGCGGCCGCGCCGGGTTGGCCCTGGAATACTTGGGCCGCTGCGATCAGCAGGTCAAGATTCACGGCCTGCGGATCGAGCCGGGGGAAGTCGATGCGCATATCGCGCGACATCCGGGGGTGGCGAGCGTCGCCACTGTTGCGGTGAAAGGGCCTGCGGGCGAACCGGTTCTGGTGTCCTATGTCGTCTTCGCGCCGGGCGCTGCCGTGGATGTGGCGGCAATCGGCGACGATCTCGCGGGCAGGTTACCCCGCTATATGAATCCCGCGGCGATCGTGCGGCTCGACGAGATGCCGCGCACGCCTACCGGAAAGATCGATCGGGAAACATTGCAGCGGCGCACCTTCGATTCCGACACCGCAGGTGGCAGACCGCCGTCGACGCAGCTGGAGCAGGTCGTGGCGAAGCTCTTCGCCGATGTGCTCCATATCGACACCGTGTCTGCCGATAGCAACTTCTTCGCTCTCGGCGGGGACAGCATCGTCTCGATGCGGCTGGTGGCGCTGGCGAGATCCGCCGGGCTCACGCTCACGCCGCGAGATGTATTCGAAGGCAAGACAGTTGCCGCCCTCGCCGAACTGGCGGGCGGCGACGCGCATGCCGCGACCATCGAGGAACCCCCTCGACTCCCGACGGCCGATCGCGCCGCGGATCTTCCGCTCGTCGCGCTCACCCAACAGGACATCGATCGGCTCGAGCGGCAGTACCGCGGCCTGTCCGACGTATGGCCGTTGTCGCCCACGCAATCCGGGATGCACTTCCACTCGACGTTCGACCCGGATGCCGGGGACAACTACACCGTCCAGACGATGATCGGATTTTCCGGTGCGGTCGACGCCGATCGCCTGCGACGTGCGGCTCAGGCCGTGGTCGACCGGCACGATATCCTGCGGGCCGCCTTTGTGGAGACCTCGGCCGGGCCGTGCCAGATCGTGCTGGACCATGCCGAGATCCCGTTCCGGGAGATCGATCTCGCCGGTGGTGGCAATGTGGAACCCCCGGCCGACCCGGAATCGATTGCCGCAGCGGACGCGGCGGCGGGGTTCGACCTATCGGCTCCTCCGCTCCTGCGCTTCACGCTGATCCGCCTCGATGCGGTGTCCTTCCGGCTGCTCGTCACGAATCACCATGTGATCCTGGATGGCTGGTCGATGCCTTTGCTGATGCGAGAACTGCTCGACTACTACGGATCTCCCGCACATATCGACTCCGCCGGACCTGCTCCCTCCTACCGCGACTATCTGTCCTGGCTGGGTCGGCAGGACAGCGCCGCATCCAAAGCGGCATGGGCGCAAGCCTTTTCGGATGTCGACGCACCCACCCGGGTGTCCCGCGCGGCTGGCGCGGCGGGCTCCGTATCCGCCGCCGAGGTGGTGGCCGAGCTGACCGCCGATCGTTTCGGAGAACTCCGTCGAATGGCGGCGGAGGCTGCCGTCACCATCAATACCGCGGTCGCCGCGGCCTGGGCCCTGAATCTACGGCTACTGACCGGTGAGACCGATGTGATCTTCGGTTCCTCGGTGTCGGGCCGACCCCCGGAGTTGCCGCTGGTCGATCAGACACTCGGCATGTTCCTGAATACGATTCCCGTGCGAGTTCCGCTCGAACCCACTATGACGGTGCGCGCATTGCTGACCGGCATTCAGGCGCATCACGCCCGCATGCTGGAGCATCACCATATCGGCCTATCCGAGATTCACCGCAGCGTCGGCCTGCCCGAACTGTTCGACACCGCCATTACCTTCCAGTCGTTCCCCGTCGACCGGGTGGCACTGCAGCAACTCGTCGATTCGGCGGGCCTGCAGGTGGACGAACTCAGCGGTGTGGACGCAACGCCATACCCGCTGAGCCTGGCCGTGGAACCGACGCAGTCCGAGGACGGCGACGCACAGGGACTGCGGATCACCCTCCGATTCCACGACCACGCGTTCGACACCGCGTCGGCGCGCCGCATCCTCGACCGCTTCGTCGAGTTGCTGTGCCGAATCGGCGCAAATGCCGACCTGCGGCTGGCCGAGCTGCCGCTCGACGAGGAACCGGGACCCACATGGCCGATTTCGGGTGCGGAAGCCGCGATCCCGGACACGCTGGACCGGATACTCGCCGCTTCCGCTGTCGCCGACCCCGACGCGATCGCCGTGCGGTGCGGTGCGGCCGCAATGACCTATCGGCAGCTCGACGAGCGATCCGCTCGTCTGGCTCGGGTCCTGCTGCGGCACGGCGCTCGGCGGGGACAGGTCGTTGCCTCCGTGCTTCCGCGATCTCTGGCTGCGACGGTCACCGTGTGGGCCGTGGCGAAGACCGGTGCCGCATTCCTGCCGATCGATCCGACCCTGCCATCGGAGCGGATCGAATTTCTGCTGTCGGACTCGGAAACCATACTCGGGCTGACCGATACGTCTGCCAGGAAGCATCTTCCCGTCGGCGTCGACTGGCTGGTCCTCGATGAGGAGCAAACGCTCGACGCCGTGGACTCGGTTCCGGCCACGCCGATCACCGATGCCGAACGCGGCGGACATATCCAGCGGGATCAGATCGCCTACGTGAGCTACACCTCCGGATCGACCGGAACGCCCAAGGGCGTACTCGTCAGCCATCGTGGCCTGGCCGATATCGTCGCGGCGCAGCGGCGAATACTCGGCGTCGACCCGATGTCGGTGGTGCTGCAGGTCGCCTCGCCCAGCTTCGACGCCTCGGTATTCGAGTTGTTGATGGCGCACGGCTCGGGCGGTCGGCTGGTCGTATCGTCGGCCGATGTCTACGCCGGACCCGAGCTGGCGGATCTGATCGGGCGCGAACATATTTCGCATGCCGTGGTGACCCCGTCGGTGCTGGCGACGGTCCCGTACGCCCGTCTCGACGGGCTGCGCGTGCTGGCAACAGCCGGTGAGTCGGTCGGGCCGGAACTGGTCGATCGGTGGGCGCCGCATCGCGCCATGGTCAATCTCTATGGGCCGAGCGAAGGCACCATCTGGGCTACCGCCGGTGATGCACTGGTACCCGGTGCCGCGATCACGATCGGCAGGCCGGTCGGCCCCGTCGCGGCCGTGGTCCTGGATACCTGGTTGCGGCCCGTGCCCTACGGTGTCGCGGGCGAGCTCTACCTGTTCGGCGCCGGGCTGGCCGATGGGTACGTCGCCAAGATGGGGTTGACCGCAGCGCGGTTCGTCGCATACCCGTTCGGGGAGCCGGGGCAGCGCATGTACCGCACCGGTGATGTGGTGCGCCGCAGCGCCGATGGCGAGATGGAGTTCCTGGGGCGCAACGATTTTCAGGTGAAGGTGCACGGCACCAGGGTCGAGCTGGGCGAGATCGATGCGCTGCTGGGTGCGCGTGCGGATGTGGCATATGCGGTCACCGTGCCGCGCCGCGATGGCGGGCGACCGGTGCTGCTGGTGTCCTATGTCGTGCCCGCGACCGGGACACAGGTATCGGGCGAGGAGTTGCGTGCGGCGCTGGCCGAGGCGCTGCCCCGGTACATGGTCCCGTCCGCGGTAATGGTGCTGGACGAGGTGCCGCTGACCGCCAACGGGAAGCTGGATCGCGAGCGGTTGCCCGAGCCGGTTGCCCTCGCGCGCGAATTCCGTGCGCCATCGCCAGGATTGGAAGAGCTGGTCGCGCGGGCATTCGAGCAGGTGCTCCAGGTGGACCGGGTGGGAGTCGATGACGACTTCTTCGCGCTGGGCGGCGATTCGCTGAGCGCCGCGCTGGTGGTGGCGCGCATAGGCGCGGCCATGGACCTGCGAGTGCCGGTGCGATCGGTATTCGAGGCGCCGACCGTCGGCGAATTGGCCGCGCGTGCAGGGTCGCTCAGCGGTGCGGGCCGGTTGCCCCTGCTGCCCGGAGTGCACCCCGATCCCGTACCGCTGTCGCTGGCACAGCAGCGGATGTGGTTCCTGAACCGGTTCGAGCCGGATTCTGCGGCATACAACATTCCGGTGCTGCTGCGGTTGTCGGGACGGCTGGATACCGCAGCGTTGGCGGCCGCGCTCGCAGATGTGATGGCACGTCACGAGGTACTGCGGACGATATATCCGGACGTCTCGGGTGAGCCGCGGCAGGTCGTTCTCGACGAGCCCGCGGTGTCGGTGGAACCGGTGCGGGTGTCGGCGGATTCGGTCCCGGATGTGGTGGGCGAGTTCGTGCGGCGCGGATTCGATGTGACGGTCCGAGTGCCGATGCGGGTGGGATTGTTCGAGCTCGACAGTGACACCGGAGAATACCTGCTGGTGCTGGTGGTCCATCACATCGCCGGTGATGGTCAGTCGATGGGGCCGCTGGCCCGTGACGTAATGACTGCGTATGCCGCGCGACTGGCCGGACACCCGCCGGAATGGGAGCCGCTCGCCGTGCAGTACGCGGATTTCGCGTGGTGGCAGCGGCAGATGCTGGGGGCCGCAGACGATCCGGCATCGCTGATGTCCGCGCAGTTGGAGTTCTGGCGCTCGACGCTCGCGGGCGCTCCCGACCGGCTGGAACTGCCGGCGGATCGACCACGCCCGGCCGTCGCATCACTATCGGGAGGCCGGGTACCGGTGGAGATCGGTGCGAGGCTGCACGAGCGGCTGCTCGCGCTGGCACACTCGCGGGGGTCGTCGCTGTTCATGGTGATGCATGCTGCGCTGGCAACGGTATTGGGGCGGCTCAGTGGCAGCGATGACGTAGTGATCGGCACCCCGGTCGCGGGGCGGGGCGAACCCGGTCTGGACGATCTGGTCGGGATGTTCGTGAACACCCTCGTATTGCGGACCCGGGTGGATACGGGCGAGCCGTTCGCCGAGTTGCTGATGCGTACCCGGGAGACGGACCTGCTGGCGTTCGAGCACGCGGACGTGCCGTTCGAGCGGGTCGTGGAGGAGTTGAACCCGGAGCGGTCGGCGGCGCGGCATCCGTTGTTCCAGGTGGCCCTGGCGTTCCAGAACGTGTCGACAGTTGACGTGGCGCTGCCCGGCGTCCGGGTTGCCCGGGCGGATGTGGATACCGGGGCGAGCCAGTTCGACCTGCAACTGGTGCTGTCCGATTCTTTCGGCAATGCCGGTGTGGCACAGGGCATCTCGGGAATGATGACCTATGCGTCGGAGCTGTTCGACGAGGCGACCGCCGCGGGAATTGTCCGACGGCTGGTATGGGTGCTGGAAGCCGTCGCCGACGATCCGGCCGTCGTGGTCGGGGATATCGACTGGCTGGAAGCCGACGAGCGCTCGGCGCTCACATCACGGGTAGGGGCGTCGCGGGTGGGGGCACACACCGTGGCGGCGCTGGAGCCGTCCGTATTGCTGCCGGAGGTGTTCGCCTCGGCCGTCCGCGACAACAGCGACGGTATCGCCGTTGTCGCAGGGGATGTCACATTGTCGTATGCACAGCTGGACGAACGATCGAACCGACTGGCGCGATTACTGATCCGCCGTGGTGCCGGACCGGAGACTCCGGTGCTGGTTGCGGCGGCGCGGTCGATGGAGTCCGTCGTCGCGTGGTGGGCGGTGGTGAAGTCGGGTGCGGCACACGTGCCGGTGGACCCCGGCTATCCCGAAGGCCGGATCGCGCAGATGGTGTCGGATTCCGATGCGACGCTGGGGGTTACGGTGTCGTCGGCGCGTGCCCAGGTGCCCGATTCGGTGGACTGGATCGTGCTCGACGACCCGGCCGTCGCCGCGCAGATCGACGCGGCGGCGAGCGGCCCGATCGGCGACGACGAGCGGACGCGGCCACTGCGTGCCTCGGATATCGCCTACGTGATCTTCACCTCCGGATCCACCGGGGTTCCGAAGGGCGTCGCCAGCACACATGCCGGCATTGCCGACTTCATCTCGGGGCGGCGCGCCGACCGCGAACTCCGGCGCACGTCCAGGGTGTTGCATTTCGCGTCGCCGTCGTTCGACGCCGCGCTGATGGAGATCCTGATTGCGGTCAGCCGGGCCGGTGCGCTGGTCGTGGCGCCGACGGGGATCTACGGTGGCGGTGAGCTGGCCGAGTTCCTGCGCGTGCAGCGGATCACCCACGCCTTCATGACCCCGGCCGCGCTCGCGTCGGTGGATCCGGCCGGGCTGGACGAGTTGCGGCTGGTGATGTCCGGTGGTGAGGAGGTCCCGGCGGATCTGGTGCGCCGATGGGCGGGCACCGATATCGCGGGCGCCCGGAAGTTCCAGGTGCTGTACGGGCCGACCGAGGCCACGATAATCGCCACGGCGACGGGTGCACTGCAACCGGATGACCGGCTGACGATCGGTGCCCCGCTGCCGGGAATACAGGCGCTGGTCCTGGATGCCCGGCTGCAGCCGGTGCCGGTGGGAGTGGCCGGAGAGCTGTATCTGGCGGGCCCGGCGCTGGCGCGCGGATATCTGAACAAGGCGGCTACCAATGCAGCGCGGTTCGTGGCGCATCCGTTCGCAGCACCGGGACGCCGCATGTACCGCACCGGTGATGTGGTGCGCTGGAATACCGAGGATGCCCTGGAGTTCCTGGGGCGCAACGATTTCCAGGTGAAAATCCGTGGTTACCGGGTCGAGCTGGGCGAGATCGATGCGGTGCTGAGCGCGCGGGCGGAGGTGGCATACGCGGTCACGGTGCCGTGGCATGCGGGCACGGGTCCGGCGCAGTTGGTGTCCTATGCGGTGCCCGAAAACGGGGCGAGCCTGTCGGGCGAACAGTTGCGGGCGGCGTTGGCCGAGGTGTTGCCGTCATACCTGGTGCCCGCCGCGGTAGTGATCCTCGATGCGGTCCCACTGTCGCCGAATGGCAAGCTCGACCGCGCGGCCTTGCCCGCACCCGTCGTCCAGGCCAAGCGATTCCGGGCCCCGGCGTCACCGGTGGAGGAAATAGTTGCCGGTGTATTCGCCGACGTCCTCGGCATCGACGGTCCGGTAGGCGCCGACGACGATTTCTTCGAACTGGGTGGCAACAGCCTGGTGGCCACCCGCGTCGCCGCGCGGATCGGTGCCGCGCTCGACGCGACCATCCCGGCATCGATGATTTTCGAGGCGCCGACGGTTGCCAGGTTGGCCGCGCGCGCCGAATCGCAGGCCGACACCGGTCGGGTGGCGCTGACCGCACAGCCACGGCCGCAGCGAATTCCGCTGTCGTACGCACAGCAGCGGATGTGGTTCCTGAACCGCCTCGAACCCGGCTCGGCCGCCTACAGCATTCCGATCGTGCTACGGCTGTCCGGAAAACTGAATCTCGACGCGCTGCGTGCGGCCATCGATGACGTGCTGAACCGGCACGAGGTACTGCGGACCATTTACCCGTATGCCGAGGGCGAGCCGTTGCAGGTTGTCCTTCCCGTCGCCGAGGCACTTGCACCGATATCGGTGACCTCGGTCACGGAACCTGAGCTGGCCGAGTCGTTGTCGGCGTTCGTCTCGACGGCGTTCGATGTGACGGTCGATGCGCCGGTGCGGATTCGGTTGTTCGAACTCGGGCCGAACGAGTGGGTCCTGGCCGTGCTGGTGCACCACATTTCCTGCGACGGATCGTCGCTCGGCCCGCTGGCACGGGACATGATGACCGCGTACACGGCGCACCGGCTCGGGGAGACGCCGAACTGGCAGCTGCTGCCGGTGCAGTACGCCGACTACGCGATCTGGCAGCGGACGGTGCTGGGCACCGAAGACGATCCCGAATCGCTACTACGCGCCCAGATCGACTACTGGACACTCGAATTGGCGGAGCTACCGGTGCTGCTGGAGCTGCCGACCGACCGACCGCGTCCACCCGTGCAGACCTATGCGGGCGCGAGCGTACCGATAACTCTCGATGCCGATCTGCACGCGGGATTGCAGCGGGTCGCGCGGGCACACAATACGACGCTGTTCATGGTCTTCCACGCTGCGCTCGCGGCCACGCTGGCTCGGCTGGCCGGTAGCGACGATATAGCGATCGGCACTCCATACGCTGGACGCGGCGAACCCGAACTCGACGATCTGGTCGGGATGTTCGTCAATACCTTGGTGCTGCGCACCCGGTTGACCCCGGGGATGACCTTCACCGAGCTGCTCGAGCACGTGCGCGGGACCGATCTGGCCGCGTTCGGGCACGCCGATGTTCCGTTCGAGCGGCTGGTGCAGGAGCTGAATCCGGTGCGGTCGCATGCCCACCATCCGCTGTTCCAGGTGATGCTGGCGTTCCAGAACGTCGGCACGGCCGAGTTCGAGCTTCCTGGGCTCTCGGCGTCGGCCGTGACCGCGGACGCCGACACCGCACTGTTCGATCTGCAGATCACGGTGTCGGATTCCTACGACTCCACCGGTGCCCCGGCCGGTATCGGCGGCGCGGTGACCTACGCGAGCGACCTCTTCGACGCGATGACGGTGATCACGATCGTCGATCGCCTGCTGCGGTTGCTCGGCGCACTGGTGACCGATGCGGCACAGCCAGTGCACGAGGTGGACCTGCTCGGCGCCGATGAACGGGAAGCCGTTCTGACGCAGTGGAATTCGACCGATCGCAGGCTCCCGCCCGGCGAGACGCTCACCGCGGTCTTCGCCCACTCCGTGCAGTCGTATGCAGACCGGCCCGCGGTGATATTCGGCGAACAGTCGCTGACCTATGCGGAATTCGCGTCTCGCGTATACCGGTTGGCGCGGTGGTTGATCTCGCGCGGAGTGGGGCCGGAGTCGTTGGTGGCGCTGCGGATGGCGCGTTCAGTGGACCAGGTCACCGCCATGTACGCGGTGCACGCCGCTGGCGGTGGGTATGTGCCGGTCGATCCGGACCTTCCGGACGACCGCATCGCGTACATGCTGTCGATCGCCGCACCGGTGCTCGAGCTGTCGTCCCTCGATGGACTGGAGCTGTCCGGATTCGATGATGCGCCGGTCACCGACGCCGATCGGCTCGCACCGCTGCGGCCGCACAATGTCGCTTACGTGCTCTTCACTTCCGGGTCGACCGGGCGGCCGAAAGGCGTTGCGGTATCGCATTGTTCGGCGGTCAACCAGGTGCGGTGGCTCAGCGGGACCTACGCGCTGACGCCGAATGACGTCATCATGCTGAAGTCCCCGGCCACGTTCGACATGTCGGTGTGGGAGCTGTTCGCGACACTGGCGGTGGGGGCGCGGCTGGTGATCGCGCGAGCCGACGGGCATACCGACCCGGCCTATCTCGCCGAAACCATTGCCACCCAGCGGGTCACGATCACCGCTTTGGTGCCGTCGATGCTGGCGGTATTTGCGGACGCGGCGCCTGCGGGGTCGCTGGAGTCGGTGCGGACGCTCCTGGTGGGCGGTGAGGCATTCGGCCCCGAGGTGGTGGCCGCGGTGCGGCGAATAGTGCCCGGGGTCGAGTTGCACAATCTGTACGGGCCGACCGAGTTCACCGTGTGCGCGACCGCGCATCGGGTGACCGAAGCCGACAGCGGGAGCATGCCGATGGGCACACCGGTATGGAACACGCGGGCATACGTACTCGACAACCGGTTGCGTCCGGTGCCGCCCGGTGTCGCCGGGGAGTTGTACTTGGCGGGCGCCCAGCTCGCGCGCGGCTATCGGTCACGTCCGGGCCTCACGGCGGAACGGTTCGTGCCCGACCCGTACGGTGACGGCCGACGCATGTACCGCACCGGCGACTTGGTGCGCTGGCGCCACGACGGCGAATTGGAATATCTGGGCCGCACCGATTTCCAGGTGAAGCTGCGCGGCCTGCGCATCGAACTCGGTGAAATCGAGGCGGTACTTGCCGAGCATCCCAGCATCGCCCGGGCGATCGCTGTGGTGCGCTCGACCGGTGCGGTGGACCACCTCGTCGGCTACCTCGTGCCTGCCGCGGGCGCCACGGTAGACACCGCAGCGGTCTCGGCGCACGCGGCAACCAAACTGCCCGACTACATGGTGCCCGCCACGATGATGGTGCTCGACACGGTGCCCCTCACCGCGTCGGGGAAGCTGGACCGCACGCGGTTACCGGAGCCGGTGCTCGCAGTAGGGGAGTTCAGGGAGCCCACGTCGTGGCTGGAAGGGGAGGTCGCCCGGGCCTTCGGAACCGTACTCGGCGTGGATCGGGTTGGCGCCGATGACGACTTCTACGCCTTGGGTGGTAACTCGCTGAAGTCGGTGCAAGTGGTGAGCGAGTTGCGCAAGGAACTCGACTACGAGATTCCGATCAGCTGGATGCTGTCGGATCATTGCCCGGCCGACCTGGCAAAGCGGATCGAATCCGGAATGCGCTCGGGTCCGGCGGTCGACCGGACCGATGACGGTTTCGACGTGCTGCTGCCGATCCGGACCGGCGGTGAGCGAGCGCCACTGTTCTGTATCCACCCGGCGGTGGGCCTGTCGTGGTGCTACCGCACACTCGACCGGTACCTCGCCGACGGTCGACCGATCTACGGCCTGCAGGCGCCACAAATCGGCGGGGAGATCCCCGGTCCCACGTCGATCGAAGAAATGGCCGAACGCTACTTCGACGAGATTCGCGCGGTTCAGCCACACGGCCCCTATCACCTCCTCGGTTGGTCGCTGGGTGGTGTGATCGCCCATGCCATTGCCGTCGAGATGCGCGCGGCCGGTGAACAGGTTGAGCTGCTGGCGCTGTTGGACGCCGAGGTGGACGGTGTCGACGAGTCGACGCTGCGCGCCGTCACGCCCGGAGAACTGATCGGCAATCTCGGCCCGGTCATGGGCGTCGACTTCGTGAGCTCCGATGCGACCGCCGAGGAGGCCGCCGACCTGATCGAACGGCACCTGGGAGGCAGCCTCGGTATCGACGCCGCACGGATCGAGCGCCTGACCGACGCTTATAACCTGGCGGTCCGGGCAGCCGGTGCGTGGCGGCCCGCGGTCCTGGACAGCGACATGCTCTACTTCGCCGCGACACGTGACAGGCGATCCGATGCTGCGGGTCACGAGGGATGGGCGCGGGTGGTCCGGGGTCAGATCTCGGTTTTCGACATCGATGCGACCCACCTTGCAATGACCGAGCCGGATGCGATTGCCCAGATCGCCCGGATTCTCAATGCACGACTGGATCGATGACCGCGTCTATTTCGGTGAGGTGTGGGCGCGCCGAATCCATCATTCGCCCGTCCGCTTAAGGGGAGGGGCGCGCCGAATCCATCGGTTCGCCGGTCCGCCTACGGGAGGGGCGTGGTGATGCCCACCACCACCCCGACCGACGCCCCGAGTGCCCCACCGAGCACGGCGGCAGGTCCGGCAATGGCGGCGGCGCCGACGGCCGCGCCGAGGAGCGGGCCGGCAACCAAGCCGGTCGGCATGAACGGGATACCGGCGACGAACCCGGCGGCCGCGCCGACCGCGCCAGCGGCCACCGCGACGGGCGCGAACACTCCCGCGGCGAGGCCCGCACCGATTGCCGCACCGACGCTCGCGTCCACGGCGGTGATGGAGCATCGGCGGGGATCTACCGGGACGTGCTCGCAGAACGCCTGGATCGGCTCCTGATCTACGGCCGGCGGCGCGTCCGGCACGTCCAGCGTCGCGATTCGGGTCCAGCTGTCGGCGGCGAGCGGATTCACTGTGCCGAGAACACGATCGATGCGGTGCGTACCGACCGGCGACTGGCCGAGTAGAGCGAGCAGGGTCGGCGACGGGAAAGGATCTTGCCCGTGCTCATGGCGCGTCAGCGATAGCCGGTCCGCTGTCGTCGGTGGCGCAGGTGCCTGCGCGGTGCCATACGGGGATGCGCTGGCTACTCCGGTGCCGAGAACGACCGCAATCGGCAACATGCTCGCAATCAATATCGGACGCGATCGGCACCAACGACCGGCTTCCGGCATTCCGCACCTCCTGGACGTCTATCCCGACCTCGAGTATTTGTCGCACGTTGCGGCGCAGTCAGCTTAAGCGGCCGGGGCCGTCAGGGTAGGGAGAAATGCCGAATCCTGCGGGCATCTGGCAAATCTGTGGCTATGTCGAGTTTGCCGCGCTATCCAAATGCGCCGGATCGGTATCCCGCCGTGCTGGCCGGCCCGCCGTGCGCTGACGTCAGCCGGTCGAGTGCGCGGTAGCGTCCGGAGCTTCCAGTCCTGTCGGCGCAGGAAGACAGCGCGATGGACAGCGAGCGCGCATAGGCCCCTAGGGGTGTCGATGATGATGTCTTCGAGCGCGACGGCTCTGCCCTGCCGGGCTGGGGCGCGATCAACCCCATCATTGTCAACCATTACGCACAACTTCGAGATCAGTTGTGGGTCAAGATATCCCGCACGCTGAGTACGTCCAGTGGCAACCGCAGTGCGGATTCGGGCGTTGTGCTCGGCGCTGGACTCCTGGGCAGCCCGGATCGGGCGCACGGCCGCTTCGCTTCTATCGAATATTGCAATTAACAATATTGTTTCTGCATCCATTCTCGCAGCGGCGAATCGCGTGCAACTGCATCGTCGTTAACGCTATTTCGACGGTGTTCCACGATCGTTGCTACGAAAGTCGTGGAATCTTATCCCATCGTGCAACGCTACCTTGGTGTTGTTTATCACAACCCAAAGGTGCTGGTTAAAGCACATCAAGGGTTGTGGATTACTGCCCGGCTCCACCAATAAAGTTCATGGCACGCATCGATACATTCCGATGTCGAGTCCATTTACCCGAGAATCCATATAGGAGAATCTCTATGGCTATTCAACGTTGCAGCAACTGCGCTGCAATGGCGCGTGCGTCCGAGCGAGTCGTTTTCGGCAGGTGTGGGGTCTCGAGATGAATCGTTCGTTGATCATCGCTCGAATACTTCCGCACGCTGGTTCCCGCGTTGCCGAGATCTTCGCCGAATCCGACGCGACGGATCTGCCGGCGATCGCCGGCGTCGCCCGGCGAGAGCTCTACGTCCTGGGTGATCTCTATGTGCACTTGCTGGAGACTGCGGAACCCGGCGCGGCCGCAATCGGTACGGCTCAGCAGCATCCGGAGTTCGCGCGCGTGAGCTCCCGGCTGGGTGAATTCATTTCGCCCTACCTTGCGACATGGCAGTCCCCGGCGGATGCGCGCGCCCACATGTTCTACAGCTGGACACCGCAAACCGGTCCCACGCTGGATATTCCGAACCGACCGGAGTCGGCTGCCGACACAAAATGGAATGAGGAGAAGTAAGTGTCCGCAACATTCACCATTGAAACCCTCCGCGCGATCCTGGACAAGCACGTCGGGGTCGATATCAGCCCACACGAGTTGCAGTCGGCAGACAGTTCGACAATGGCGGAACTCGGCGTGGATTCGCTTGCCGTCTTCGAGATCCAGAGTGTTGTGGAACGCGACTTCGACATCAGGTTGCCCGCTGAGCTGATCGACATGACCGGTGGCGAATTGGTCCGGTACGTCGAGCGTGCAGTGAATCTGGAGGTCGCGTGATGTCCGGCCACACAGAAAACACGATCCACATCGACGCCCCCCTCGACGTGGTGTGGAACTCGACCAACGACGTGCGAAGCTGGCCGGAGCTGTTCTCCGAATACGCCGCCGTCGACGTTCTCGCACAGCACGGCGACACCGTCCGATTCCGGCTCACGATGCACCCGGACGAGGCGGGTCGAGTATGGAGCTGGGTCAGCGAACGAACCGTTGACCCGATCAACCGAACCGTTAACGCACATCGCGTGGAGACCGGACCGTTCGAGTACATGCGCATCCGCTGGCACTATGCCGAGTCCGGAGCGGGCACCCAAATGACCTGGGTACAGGACTTTCACATGCGACCGGGTGCGCCGCTCGACGACGCTGGCATGACCGACCGAATCAATACCAACAGCGTGATCCAGATGCAGCTCATCAAGGAAAAGGTCGAACGGCGCCACGCCGTGGAATCCGGCGCCCAAGCTGCACCGCCGCAGCACCCATCGGGCGAATCCGTCAGCGCGCCGAGCGTTCGGCCCGGCCGCGTCGATGCTTCCGACCTTCCCGCCGACCGCCGCCGGGGAGGTGAGATCAGGACTGTGCTGAGCCCGAAAACCGTCGGCAGCACGTCCGGGTTCACCGGCGTTGCCACATTGGCGGCGGGCGAGCGCATCGCCGAGCACTACCACCCGTATTCGGAGGAGTTTCTGTACTGCGTACACGGGGACCTCGCCGTCGACCTCGACGGTGAGGAGTGGTCGGTGACAGCGGGGCAGGGACTGTTCATCCCGATCGGTGTCCGGCACCGGTTGCGCAATGTCGGGACCGAGACCGCGAGCGTCGTCTTCCATCTCGGACCACTCGCCCCACGACCCGAACTCGGCCACGTGGACACCGAATCGTCGGAGCGTGCCCCGGTGACAGCGGAGAGAGCTCGATGACCCGGGTCGCCGTCACGGGGATCGGGGTCGTCGCTCCAGGTGGAATCGGACGCAGGTCGTTCTGGGACTGTTTGTCGTCCGGGCGAACAGCGACCCGTCGGATCAGTTCCTTTGATCCGACGGGGTTTCGCTCCCAGGTGGCGGCGGAATGCGATTTCGATCCGCAGGCATACGGGTTGTCGCCCAGGCAGGCGCGCCGCTGTGATCGGATGACTCAGTTCGCGCTCGTTGCCGCCCGCGAGGCGATGGCGGACAGCGGTCTGGAGTTGTCCGACGCCGCGCGTGAGGTGTTCGGGGTGTCGCTGGGCTCGGCGGTCGGAGCGACCATCACCCTGGAGAACGAGTACGTGATCGCCAGTGACGGTGGCCGGGAATGGCTGGTCGACGAGGGGTCCGTGCTGCCCCACATGTATCAGGCCCTCATCCCCAGCAGCATGGCCGCCGAGGTTTCGGCGTTGTACGAGTTGCACGGTCCGGCAGCGGTCATCTCGACGGGCTGCACATCCGGGATCGACTCGATCGGTTACGGACTTCACATGATCGAAGACGGTGACGCCGACTTCGTTCTTGCCGGCGCATCGGATGCGCCTATCTCACCGATCTCCGTCGCCGCGTTCGACGCGATCCGGGCGACCACCGATGACAACGATGATCCCGCGCACGCGTCCCGCCCCTTCGATATGACGCGGGCCGGATTCGTGCTCGGGGAAGGTGCGGCGGTGCTGATGTTGGAGAAGCTCGAACACGCCCTGGATCGGGGTGCCCACATCTACTGCGAGATCGGCGGGTATGCCTCGCGCTGCAACGGCTTCCATATGACCGGACTCCGCCCGGACGGGCTCGAGATGAGCATTGCCATCAGGGCCGCGATGGACCAAGCCCGGCTCGATCCCGACGCGATCGGATACATCAGCGCACACGGTTCGGGCACGAAGCAAAATGACCGCCATGAAACGGCCGCCTTCAAAAAGGCGCTCGGTGCGGCCGCGTACGAGGTGCCGATCAGCTCGATCAAGTCGATGGTCGGGCATTCGCTCGGGGCGATCGGCTCGATCGAAATGGCGGCCTGCGCATTGGCGATCGACACCGGCGTAATACCGCCGACTGCCAACTGGAGTAACCGAGACCCCGAGTGCGACCTGGACTACGTCCCGAACATCGCGCGCAATGCTGCCGTTGACACGGCGTTGTCGGTCGGCAGTGGGTTCGGCGGTTTCCAGTCCGCGATGGTCTTCACCCGTCCGGAGGAGTTGCGATGACCCGCCGAGCGGTGATCACCGGGATCGGCGTTGTCGCCCCGAGCGGCACGTCGGCGAGCGAGCACTGGAAAACCGTTATGGCGGGTGAGAACCGGATCGCACCGATCACCCACTTCGACGCCTCCGGGTATTCGACCACGCTGGCCGGAGAGGTCCGCGACTTCGTGCCGGAGCTACACATGGACCGCCGTCTGATCGTGCAGACCGACCGGTGGACGTGGATGTCGATGGCGGCGACAACGCAGGCCTTGGCGGATGCGGAGCTCGATCCGTCCAGCCTGGATCCGTACCAGATGTCGGTCGCGTTGGCGAGCTCGTCCGGCGGAAATCACTTCGGCCAGCAGGAGCTGCAGCGGCTGTGGTCAGGAGAGAAACGCACCGTCGGCACCTATCAATCGATCGCCTGGTTTTATGCGGCAAGCGTTGGGCAAACCTCGATTCTGCATCAGATGAAGGGTCCGTCGAGCGTCCTCGTCTCGGAAGCGGCGGGCGGCCTGGACAGCCTCGGATACGCAGCTCGTGCCATCCGTCGCGGAACCGACGTCGTCCTGGCCGGCGGCACCGAGGCGCCGCTGGGTCCGTACGCGCTTACCTGCTTGCAGCGCAGCGGATGGCTGAGCCGGCAAAAGGACCCCGCACGCGGATATCTCCCCTTCGATGTCGCTGCCGCCGGATATGTCCCCGGTGAGGGCGGTGCCATCTTCGTTGTGGAGGAAGAGCAGCACGCGCTGCGGCGCGGCGCACCGTATGTGTACGCGGAGGTCGCAGGGTATGCCGCCAACCACGACGGACGTACCTCCCACCCCTGCGGCGACATGACCGGCGAGCAGCCATCGAATTACCTTGCCGCCGCATTGCGCGGAGCACTGCGGCGTGCGCAGACCTCGCCGGAGCGAACAGATGTCCTGTTCGCCGACTCGGCCGGTGTGCCAGCTGCCGATCGGGCCGAAGCCAACGCGATCCGCGCCGTCTTCCCCGACGGGGTGCCGGTCACCGGTCAGAAAGGACTGCTGGGCAGAGCCGCCCATGGCAGTTCCGCGCTCGACGTTGCGACCGCCGTGCTGGCAATGCGGGAGCAAACCTTGCCGGCGTTCGGGGCGTTGGTCAACCCGGCCCCGGGATGCGAACTCGATTTCATCGCTGCTCCGCAACGAGCGGCCGTCCATGTCGCCGCCGTCGCCGCACGCGGATACGACGGCTTCAACAGCGCGTTGATTCTGCGCCGACCCGAAGGAGTCCGACAGTGAACGACAACGAGAACACCCGCGCCAGTCGGCTCGGATGCGCTGCTGTGCGACAGCACGAGCATCCGACAACCGACAACCCCTCGGCCGTGCAGCAGACGCAGCTGAACCTGCGACTGACCGGCAAGACCGCGATCGTCACCGGCGGCACCCGCGGCATCGGCCTCGGCATCGTCCGCGCGTTGGCCGCACAAGGCGCACAAGTGACAGCGATCGGCAGCAAACCCAGTGACGCAGCCGCCGATCTTGCACGCGAACTGGACGAGGCCACCGCACCCGGCCGCGTGTGCTTCGCGAACGTCGCCGACCCTGCGGAAGTCGCCGCCATCGTCGAGACTGCCCCGGCCACCGTCGACATCGTCGTCAACAACGCAGGGGTGGTGTCGAATACGCCACTGCTGAAGATGGATCCGGCCGAATGGCACCGCGTCGTCGACACCAATTTGACCGGGATGTACCTGATGGTGCGCGCGCTTCTGCCCCGCCTCGGCGAGTCCGCGTCGATCATCAACATCTCCTCCGCCGTCGCGAATGTCGGAATGCCCAACCGGACGCACTACACCGCGTCCAAAGCCGGCGTGCACGGCCTGACGCGCTCGCTGTGCAAGGAATTGGGTCCACAGGGCATCCGCGTCAATACCGTCGCCCCGGGAATCATCGAAACCGACCAGATCATCGGTCTGGCCGAACCGCAGAAACAGCGCTACGCAGCCCTGGCGGCCCTCGGCCGTCTCGGTCGCCCCGGCGACGTCGCCGGCGCCGTGCTGTTCCTCGCCAGCGAACTCGCACAGTTCGTCAACGGCATCTGCCTCAATGTCGACGGAGGAATCTGACGATGACCGTCTTGCGCGCCACCATTACCATGACCGTCGCCAGACCCGACGCTACCCGCCTGCTCGAGGGCCTACGGCCGGTGTTCGCCTTGGCTGTACAGTCCCCGGGTTTCGTCCGGCAGTGCATCACCCGAGCCGTATCCGCGGACCCGGACATGTGCGTTTTCGTCGTCATCAGCGACTGGGCCGATGAGGGCTGCTTCCATGCCTTCGAACGCAGCCGCAAACAGGACGTCGCTACCGCTGCGTTGCGTGCCGTGCGCACCAGCAGCGACATGCAACTGAGCACGGTGAACGAACCGGCCCGTACCGGCCAGGTGATCGCATGACCGCGCGAGTGATGGTCCGAGCCCGCATACGGGCGGGCGAGGAAGCCGCATTCGAAGCCGCATATGCGCAGGTCACTGCGCAGGTGGCGGGTACGCCAGGCCATATTCGTGACGAGTTGCTGCGGCCGTGCGCCGACGACGACCACTACATCCTGCTGTCCGAATGGACCGACGAAGAGGCGTTCCTCGCCTGGGAAGACGCCCCGATCCACCGGCAGACCACCACCCCCATGCGTCCGTACTGGGCGGGGCGAGTCCGCCGCGACATCCACATCGTCGCGCACTCCAGCACCGCGAACACCCCCTCGCCCACGAAAACCGCCACGCCGGCGCCGGAGGGAGAACTCCCGTGACCGCGAACGCCCCACCCGACACGCTCATCGAAACCGCCGACCCGGACTCCTCCGACCCCCGCCCATCGACCTTCTCTGTGCTGCGCATCCTCGTCCGCGCACTGCAGTGGTTTCTCGACGGCTTATGCATTTACGGGCTCGCGCTGCACGGCTACAGCCGCGAGCAGGTCTCGGCCGCCGACCACAGCACCGGGGTCGCGTCATCGTTTTGATCACCGGTCCCGGTGGCACGCCATGACGAATTCCTCGCCGACGACAACATCCCCGCCCATCACACCAGTAACCCGACCCTGATTGGAGAAAAAGTGAGCACAACGCGCAACGACAACGATTCCTGGGACATCAAGACCAGCGTCGGCGCCACGGCGCTGTTCGTCGCGGCAGCCCGCGGCTTGGCAGCTCGGCAGCCGCAGGCCCTGGCCGTCGACGAGTTCGCCGAAGTGTTCTGTCGCGCCGCAGGCGACGAATGGGCCGAGCTGTTCACCGCCGACCCGGAACTGACGAAGCAACATCCACTGCGCTCGGCCGACTTCGGATCGCTGTTTCAAGCTTTCCAGGCCGGACGCACCCGGTACTTCGACGATTATCTGCGCTCCGCCACCGAAGCGGGTGTGCGTCAAGTCGTCGTCCTCGCCGCCGGACTCGACTCCCGCGCGTACCGGCTGCCCTGGCCGGACGGCACGGTCATCTATGAACTCGACCGCCAGCCAGTACTCGAATTCAAACGCGCCGTGCTCGACGACGCCGACGCGACGACAACCGCCGAACGTCACGAAGTCGCCGTCGATCTGCGCGACGACTGGGCAACTGCCCTGCGCGACAACGGCTTCGACCCATCGCTACCGACCGCATGGCTGGTCGAAGGTCTCGTCATCTACCTCACCCCCGCCGCCCAAGATCAACTGTTCGACACCCTGAACGCACTGTCCGCCCCCGGCAGCTGGCTGGGCATCGAGGAAATGGGCACGATCGATTCTGGCGTCTTTTCCGCCATGACCACGCCATCCGCCGATCCGGACAGCTACGACCGCGGCGAGGGCGCACGCTGGGCCGGGCTCATCTACAACGATCGCAAAACCCAAGCGGTGCAATCGTTCACACCGCAGGGCTGGACCGGCGCCGCTATCGGCCTGGTCGACTACCTGCAATCCCACGGCCGCACCGTCCCCGGCGGCGGCGACGCGGTGGGGCACTTCAACCCGTCCCTGATGAGCCTCGCGACCATGCGGAAGCCGACGTCGGCCAACGCTCGGCCCTGACCGAAACCATCTGGGCTACCGCACTTTCAATGATGGGAGGGCCATAGATGGTGTGGCAGTGGAGTTGTCCGCCGATATCCCAGGGGCGTTCGACGTCGCAGGAGCGCCGACGCTGGATCGCGCTCGTCGTCGTCCTCGTCGCGGGGTTCATGGACCTGCTCGACACCACCATCGTCAACGTCGCGGTACCGAGTATCCAACGTGACCTTCGGGCGCAATATGCACAGCTCGAATGGATCGTCGCGGGATACGTGCTGGCGTTCGCCGTAGTCCTCATCACCAGTGGCCGGCTCGGCGATATCTACGGCCGCCGCCGGTTGTTCCTGACCGGAGTCGCCGGGTTCACCATCGCCTCAGCGCTGTGCGGCATCGCCTGCAGCCCGGGCATGCTCATCGTCTCGCGGTTTCTTCAGGGCGGCACCGCCGGACTGATGGTGCCGCAGATCCTCGCATTCATCCACGTCACCTTCCCACCCAACGAGCGGGGCAGGGTTCTCGGCATCTTCGGCGCCATCGTGGGATCGGCGGCGGTCGTCGGGCCGACCTTCGGTGGTGTCCTCGTCGACTGGAATGCGTTCGGCCTCGACTGGCGGCCGATCTTTCTGGTCAATGTCCCGGTCGGTATCGGCGCTTTCGCCGCGGCCCTGTTCGCAATGCGCGAATCGAAGTCCGCGACCGCTGCGAAGCTCGACCTCGTCGGCGCCGGGCTCGTCACGGCCGCGATCGCGATGCTGGTCTACCCGCTCCTGGAAGGCCGCCGATTCGGGTGGCCGGCATGGACTTTCGCGATGATGGCCGGTGCGGGTGCAGTGCTTGCTGTCCTTGTGGTCTACGAACATCGACGCGCCCGGACGATCGGTTCTCCGCTGATAGTTCTCGGATTGTTTCGGGTGCGATCATTCACGATCGGTTGCGTCCTCTGGCTGATCTTTTGGATCGCGCTCGGCGGATTCTTCCTCGTCTGGACGCTCTACATGCAGCTCGGCCTCGGCTGGTCGCCACTGCGGGCCGGTCTGACCGCTGGCGCCTTCGCCGTCGGCGCTGCCGCGGCGGCGGCCATAGCTGTGGAGGTGCTGATACCCCGGTACGGGCGGCAAGTGCTGATGGCCGGAGCACTGCTGAACGCGGCGGGCTTCGCCAGCTGTGTATGGGCCGCCGGGCGGTACGGCCCGGCGATCACGTCGTGGCAGTTGATTGCACCGCTTGCCATTTCGGGGCTCGGCTTCGGCCTGATCGTCTCGCCGACCATCGACTTCGTACTGGCTGCGGTCCCCAAAGACGATGCGGGGTCGGCGTCCGGCCTGCTGAACACCGCTCAGCAACTCGGCGTCGCGCTCGGCGTCGCGCTCGCCGGGGTGATCTTCTTCACCCAGCTCGACAGCGGTTCCGATCGCGGCGTCGATACGGTCATACCCCGGGTCCGCACCGAACTCGCCGTGGCGGGCCTGGATGAGCAGGCGCAGGCGCGGATCATCTCTGGCTTGCGAGTTTGTGTGCAGGACAGATCGGCCAGCACCAACCCCACCGAGACGCCCATGAGCTGCCGGGGCGTCCAGGGCCAGGCCACACAGCCCGGCGGGCGTGATCGGGTCACCGAAATCCTCAGCGAAGCAGGCGAAACGGCCAACGCGGAGAATTTCTCCCGCACGTTCGGGCGCACGCTGTGGTGGGCCGTGGGAATTCTCGCTGCCGTCTTTGCAGGATTGTTCGCGGTCCCTCGACGCGTAGGACAGCACAGTCCGCATCCGCCCGGGTTCGATGCGCACTGTGGCGCCCGTCCAGTCGACCAGAGCAGCTGCGGGGCGGCACGCGTCGATGCCTGGTCGGGGCGGATGTCCTCCTAGCTTCGTCGGACGACGGTTCGGCTACGCATCGCTCGGGGGGAGCAGGGTTCGGCGATAGCCGGGGTGCACGCCCGGTTTCAGGTGCTGCTGGTCGGCGATGCGATTGAGCAGGGTTGCCAATTGTTCGTATTCGGCGTCGTTGAGGCTTGCACAGATATCGGCTTCGTGCGCCTGGCCGAGCTGCCATACCTGGCCCATCAGCTGCTGTGCCTTCGGGGTGAGGTGCAGTTCGTGATTGCGGCGGTCGGTGGCGCCGCGGCGGCGTTCTACCAGGCCCTTGCGGTCGAGGTGGTCGATCAGGGTGACGATGCGACTCGGGACGACGCCGAGTTCGGCGGACAGTGACCGCTGACTGCGTCCGGGCTGGGTGGCGATCATGCGCAGCAGTCCGATATCGGGCGGGGACAGGTCCAGATCGCTGATGAGTTCGGCGAATCGCTGTGCCGCGTGCGCGCCCAACTGTGTGAGCAGGTAGGTCACTGCCCGTGTCCGTGGCGGGTGTTGCGCATCCCCTTGCTCGGCTTCGCTCACCACGCTATCGTACACAGCGCAGCATCGTTCACTACAGTGAATGATTCACCTAAGAGAATTGAGTTGATCGTGCATGCCGAGCTGATCGAGAAGCTGATCCGGTTCCAGCGGCCCGAGCGGGCGCTGCCGTATGTGAACGGGCTCGACGACATCCGCACCGCGGGCCTGTTCGGCCTGGATCCGGCCGAGTACAAGCGACTGTGCGCCGGATTCGACGAACAGACCCGAGCCGCGGCCACCGAACTCCTGGCCGATGCCGAAGTGGCCGATGCGGTGGACCGGCTCCCATTCGAGCCGGGGCAGCACGTCGTCGCCATCGGGGAGAGCACGACGGCGGATCGGCTGTCCTGGTACGAGATACTGCGAGCGCTACTCGCCATCCGCCGTCCGGAGGACGGCATCCGACTCAGCAATCTGGCCGTATCCGGTTGCACCACCACACAGGCGCTCACCGGACTGGCCACACTGGTCGGTCAGCGGCCCGACTGGGTGCTGTGCCAACTCGGCGCGAATGATGCCCAGCGTCTCGGCGGGCTCGACGGACCCCGGCTGGTGAGCATGTCGGAAACGACCCGCAATCTGCTACTGCTGCACGAATCGACGGTGCGTGCCACCGGTGCGCGCTGGTTGTGGCTCACACCGGCCGCGGTGGACGAGGGTAGGTCGGCCGCGTTCCCGCACTTTCAGCGGGCCGGAATCGGTTGGCGCACTTCCGATATGGCCGAGACCGCGCAGACGCTCATCGATCAGCCGGAACCGACCGTGGATGTGTTCGCGATAACCGCTCCCGCCTCGGGCTTCGACGGGCACCTCGATGACGGTGTCCACCTGACCATCTCCGGCCAACAGGAGATCGGTGCGGCGGTCGTCGTCACGCTGGCCCAGCTGTCCTGAACCGATATCCCGGCTTCGCATCACACTAGAAAAGGTCAAGCATGCGCGTCACCACGTTCATCCTCACCTGCACACTCGCCGCCGTCACTGCCGTGGGCACCGCCACCGCCCAAACTCCGGAAGAGATCGATGGCGTTGCCTTCACCGCACGCGCGGTCGACGGCGCGAGTGTGATCGACATCGACTCGGGAACACTGTCATCGGATAACGACGTCTTCGAGATCAGGGCCGCCGACGGTACGGTGGTCGCCGCGATGCCCTTGCGGCTGCGGCTCGACGATTTCGAATTCCCCATCGCGGCAGCGATTTCCGAGCACAGCGCGACCCTGGTACCGCAATTCGATATGGCGCGCGCGGTCTATCGGCCGGTGGCGCTGCCCTTCGAGGATCAGGCGCCGTTTCGATCGGAATACGAGCGCGAGGTCGCGGCCTGGAATCGGATGAGCAGCACCATCGCCATGGGGGCCCTTGTCGGCACGGTGGTCGGTGGCCTCGGCGGCGCGGCCGTGGGCTGTGTGCTCGGCGGGGCGGTCGGTGCGGCGGCCGCCAGCGCCACCATTATCGGGCTCTTCGGTCCGATCCTGCCCGCCGCCGCGGTCGGCTGTGTCGGTGGCGTCATCGCGGTCGGGGCGCTCGGCACCATCGCGGGTCAGCTTTTGGTCACCGCCCCGGTGATCGTCGCGGCCGCGATCCAGTACTTCACCACGATCAGTTCCCCACTCCCGGGGCGATGATCGGGTATCGGGGGTTCAGAACTCGACGCTCCCGCGGCCGCACCGTTACCTCGTGGAGGCAACCCGGGGCAAATTGCCAGCACCGACCAGCGCACGGAAAGGGTGGTGGCGAGGTGGCCGAATGCCGTTGTAGCGCTATCATTTACGAATTCGCGTTGCCCGCACCGGTCGAACGAGGCCGGGGCGGGGGACATCCCATATCGCCAGCGTATTTCCGCCGGACGGCAGGAAAGGCTTGTTACGATGATCGACGGTATCGAGGGAGGTGCGGTGTCGGACGTCAAGCGGGTACCGGCGGGCGTCGATCCATCGAAGCCGAACTCGGCTCGGGTGTACAACTACCTGCTGGGCGGCAAGGACAATTATGAGGTGGACCAGATGCTGGCCCACCGCATGTTGCAGATAGCACCGGATACCAAAACGCTGGCCTGGCTGGTCCGCAAGTTCATGCTCCAGGGCGCGCAGTTGGCGGCCGAGGCGGGCGTGCGTCAGTTCATCGATATCGGTGCCGGGATTCCGGCCTCACCCAGCCTGCACGAGGCGGTGCAGGCGATCGACGCGTCATCGAAGGTGGTGGCCGTCGACTACGACGCGGTCGTGTTCGCGCACAACAACGCGCTGCTGGCCCAGCTGCCCGGGGTAACTCCGATGCTGGCCGATGTGCGCCGCCCGGACGACATTATCGAGCGGGTGCAATCCGAGGCGCAGATAGATTTCTCGCAACCGGTCGCCATCGTGCTGGTCGGCGTGCTGCATTACATCATGGACGATGAAAACCCGGCCGAGGTCATCGCGCGTTTCCACGAGACACTGGCGCCGGGCAGCTATTTCATCTTCACCCACGGGTCCGATGAAAGCGATCCGGACTTCATCGCGCAGTCGACCGCGCAAGCCGCCGGTAGCACGGCTCAGGTCCATTACCGGTCGCGGGCCGAAGTGGCCAAGTACTTCGACGGTTTCGAAATGCTCGGGCCCGGCCTGGCACCGGTACAAGAGTGGCTCGACGGTGATACGCCGAAAACCGGGTTGGTGCTCATCGGCGGCGTCGGCCGCAAGTAGTAGTCCGGATTTTCCAGGGCTACAACGGTATTCGGGACGGCGTGGTCACTCTGCCCCGGCGATGGCATCGGCGCGTGCCACCATCGCGTCGGCGATCTCCCGAGGTCTGCGGCCGAGTCCGCAGGCACTGGCGACGCCGTCGACCGGTCGGCCGAGTGCACTTTCTACCATGTGCAGCGTCTGCACCTGCTGTGCTTCGGTCGGAATATCGTGCACCAGACCGGCATAGAAGGCGGTGCCATCGCCCAGCCGCAGATCCTTCAGCGGCGCATAGAATTCCGGAAGTGTCGAAGGCGGCACATCACCCGCGGCGAGCGGTCCGTGCACGAACTCCAGCGCGCGGCCCGACGGCCATTGCCGCGCAATGGAATTGGCCAGATCCACCAGCGGCCGAGTATCGTGCATGCTGGCGCGGGATCTATTGTTCATGCTGCCGAGGCACAGGTGTACCCCGAATCGGGTGCCCGCCGGTGCCGCGGCGGCGAGCGCGGCAATGCCGCGGCCGAGTCCGAGTGCCGCCTCGAACTGGCGGTGTACCGGTTGCGTTTTCGCCAGTAGCACCAGTTCGGCGGTCGCCTCCAACTGAATGACGACGTCGTCGCCAACCAGTTCGCGGATCGCCGCGATATCGCGCACGGTGGCGTCGGTGAATGCCTGCTTATGTGATCGCAGGCCGGTTGGACCGAGGGCGATGAACGTCAGTGTGAAATCGGTCGGCATGCCCATTTGCAGTGAGAGGCCGGGCAGATCGCGTGCCTCGCGCAACTTCTGGAAGACCGGCAGCGCCTCCCGCGTCTCGCGGAGGTAGCCGAGATCCATCATGTCGCCGGTGGATTCGGCGCCGTGGGCGACGCGGTGGATGGTGCGTTCCTGGCTGGTGCGCCAGCTGCCGGGCTTGCGCACCTCCAACGCGCCCTGGGACACCAGATCCGTGATGATCTGCTGGACATAGAACTCGTAGCGGCTGGTCTCGCCGGTCGGCAGCGTACGTAGCCGGGCTCCCGCTCCGTCCAACATCGCCCGCATCGCATCGTCGGTACTCTCAGCCGGGTAGCTTCCAACAAAATGCACAGCTCGCGCGCTCACCTCCGGATTGTAGATCGCAAACGTCCCGCATTCGGTCTTACGTCCGGCATGTCCGTTGCGTCGGATCTGTCGGCGACGTCGGATCCGGCCGTGCCGCAGCAAACGAATCGCCTTGCGCGGTATCGGGATTCGCCGGAAAGTGGCCCAAGGATGGCGCAGTCTTCTCGATCACCATTTTCGACACCACGGAAGATCTGCCCACGCCATGCGCGACACCGACAGCGAATACCGGTGTGCCGGCACTCCTCCGAACTGGCCCCATAGCGGAGCGGGGTCTCGCACTCTTCTGCCCACCGGGCACCTCCTGGCACGACGCGCGCCAACTCACCGCCTTGGCCGAGTTCGGGTGCACGCCGCTCGATGCCTGGGTACTGGAAGTGGTGGCGGGGGCGGTCGATTCCAATGCTCAGCAGGTCGACTTCGGCCACCTCGTACCACATGACAGCGACTGAGGGACAGCCTTGCCGATGTATCTATCGGCGCGTGGTGTAGCCGGATCCGGATCGTCAGCGCGGTTTCGATCTTGTGCCGCAAGGGAATCGGGTGCCGCCCGCCATTTTCCATGATGCGTGCAGCAATTCTTGCGCGGCGGCGAGCTCGCGCTATAGCCTGCCTCACTGGACGGCTGATCAGCATGCCAGGCCGGCGATTTCACATATCACCAAAAGGGGGCGCGTCCCGTGCGAAGCTCGGTTCGGTCCATTGCCGCATTCGCGGCCGCAGCACTGCTCTGCCTCGCGCCGGGGGTGGCCGATGCCGACGATACCGTGGCGCCGGACGGTTGCCAGGCGGTCTCGTTCCCGGTGCCACAGGGCAATCTGGCCGGCACGCTGTGCCTGCCGCAACAGCCGACCGATGTCGTCATGGTGCTGATGTCGGGCTCCAACTACAACGCCACCTATTGGGACTTCGCCTACCAGCCGGAGACCTACAGCTTCCGGCGGGCAATGAACCGTGCCGGTTTCGCGACGCTGACCATGGACCGGCTCGGCAATGGCGACAGCAGCCACCCCCCGGCCATGACGCTGACCGCCACCGCCACCGCGGACGCCCTGCACGAAATAGTCCAGTCGCTGCGGCGCGGGTTCGCTGGCGCGCAGGCCTTCGGCAAGGTCGTCACCGTCGGTCACTCGCTGACCTCGGGTACCTCCGTCATCGAGGCGACCGCGCACAACGATGTCGACGGCGTATTGCTGACCGGCTATTCGCACACTCTCAATATGACCGAGGTGCTCGACGTTATCGCCACCTACTACCAGGCCATCCACGATCCCGTATTCGCTGGTCGCGGACTGGATTCGGGCTATCTCACGACCAGGCCCGGCACCCGGGCCAAGGACTTCTTCGGCCCGGATGCCGACCCGAAGGTGGTCGAGCTGGACGAGAAGACCAAGGAGGTCTTCTCGCTCTCCGAATATCCGGACGGCCTGACCTCCACGCTGCCGGGGATGTCCAGCCTCATCAAGGCGCCCGTAATGATCGCCAATGGCAGTGTGGACCGGTTGTCCTGCGGCCCCGCGTATTCGATCTGCCGGGACGCCACCACCCTGCTGGCCGCGGAGACCCCGTTCTTCGCCCCGGCGGCGAAGCTGCGCACCTTCGTGCTGCCCGGCAGCGGACATTCGGTGAATCTCGCACCGAATACCGCTGCCTACCAGCGTGCTGTTGTCGACTGGATGAATACAACCATCAAGTGATGGTCGGCCCGAGTCGGGTTGTCAGGCAGTGATCTTCGCGCGATATGGCTGCGGCGTCGCGACCACGCGCACTGCGCTGATCGGCCGTTTGCGCAGTCCCATGGCGGCGGCGGCCAGCGCGGCGCCGAATGCGGAGAATGCACCGAGCGTCGCGCCGAGGTCGATTCCGGCACTGGCGATTCGATGTTCACCCATCCCGAGGTTCGAACTCACGTCATTGCCGAAGAGCCAGCTGAAAAGTCCGGCGTGAGTGGCGGATTCGGTGAGTCCGCGCAGTTCCGGCGCCTTGCTGTTGAGGTACAGCAGGGTGATGAGCACGAAGATCGCGGCCGCGCCGCTGGTGACCATGACCAGGCGGGACAGCGCCTGGCTGCGCACCCGGAAATACAGCACGACCGAGAAGACCGTGCCAGCGACCGCCATGGTGGTGAGGACGGCCCAGGCGCCGCTGATGCTCACCATGTCCGGCCCGTCCGATTGCCAACTGCTGCTGGTGAAGCCGTCGATGCGGCCGAAGGCATTGGCGCTGACCGTGCCGTTCGGTCCCGTTGCCGAAACCCAGGGCTGGAACAGTAGTAGGAAGGTCAGCAGACTCAGGCCCGCTGCGCACAGGTAGCCCCAGTCGGATCGTAGATCGAAACGTTGCGCGGTCAGTTCGCGAATGCGGTAGCGACTGTTCTCGGACCGGCCGAGCTGAACTTCATTGACTTGCCAAGGCGTTGCGTATGCCATTTCTAACCACACCTGCTGCGCCACTTCCTGATCGAGGGAGCGGGCACTGCGGGGCATGTCCTCCTGCGGGACCGAATAAAAGGAATTGGTCAGGACGACATCGTCCTGTTAACAGGAAGTTACGTTATGCCTCAACGTTCCGAAGGGGCAACGTGATCCCATGCACAGACAACGGCGCGAACTCGGCATCAAAAGCCCCGGTCCGAGCGCCGAACGGCCGCGTGGTTCCGGTGAATCCCGCTCTCTCGTAGGCGTTTTCGTGGCGGTTGCGCGACCTCGCAAACCGAGCCGGTGCGGCGCTGGTCAGTACGGCATCGGCGCACCCGTTGTGACCCGATCAACAGCTCCGGCAAGGGATTCCGCTACTGACTACTGAGTAGTAACTGGAATCGGCCCTCGAGTCCGTCCAATAGCGATTCGAGACCGACCTCGAATGCGACCTGATCGATGCGCTGCTGTCGGTCGGCGAGTAGGTGCGCCTCGTTCAGGTGTGGATATTCGTCGGCGTAGACCTCGGCATCGGCGGGGAAGCCGGCGGCAAATGAGCCGAGAGATGAGCCGGTGAGGAAGTAGCGCATCAGCGTGCCGACGGTTGTCGCCTCCCGGCGCGGCCAGTTCGCCGCAACCAGGCCGCCGAAGACGGCATCGGCCATGCGCAGCGCGTTGGGGCGATGGCCGGGTCCGCTCGCCAATGCCGGAACGATGTGCGGATGCGCGGCGACGGCGGTCCGATACGAATGGGCCCAGCGTCGCAATGCCGATCGCCAGTCCGGATTGTCGGCCGACAGCTCGCCGAACATCGACGTGTCCACCTCGCCGAGCACGGAATCGACCACGGCGTCGATGAGTTCGTCCTTGGCGCCGACATGGTTGTACAGCGAGGGGCCCTGTACGCCGAGTTCGGCGGCGAGGCGGCGGGTCGAGAGGGCCGCCAGACCCTCCGCGTCGACAAGTGCCAGCGCGGTCTCGACGATGCGCTCGTGGCTGAGTAGTGGTCGGCGGGGTCGGGCCATGGATCGCATTCTTGCAGGAGCCATTCGAAAAACTTGCGCTGCTAGTTTTGGTGCCTTACGGTTGGTTTTTAACTTGCGCTGCTAGTTTTTGGAGAGCGATGACGAGATTCACCGGGCGAGCGTTATGAACGCGACCCTGTCCCTGGCGAGCATCCTGGCCGAACAGGCGCGAAGGCGACCGGAGCGGATCGCACTGATCGAGGGCGCAGAGCGGATCACCTTCGTCGAGCTCTGGGAACGGGCGCGCCGTCAGGCCGCCGCCCTGATCGAGCTCGGTGTGCGCCCCGGCGACCGAGTGGCGCTCATGTGCCCCAATACGGCCGAATTTCCGGCCGCCTACTATGCGATTCTCGCCGCTGGGGCGGTGGTGGTTCCGGTGCATCTGCTGCTGACGGCGGGTGAGGTCGAACATGTGCTGCGCGACAGCGATGCTCGGCTGCTGGTGTGTCATCCGTGGTTCGCGCAGGTGGGCGCGACGGCCGCCGCGGCGGTGCAGATACCCGGTGTCGAACCGAATTCCCTTGCCGGACAACCCATTGCGACCTTCGTAACGCGGCGGCCCGAGGATCCGGCGGTGGTGTTCTATACGAGTGGGACGACCGGTCGGCCGAAGGGCGCCGAGCTCAGTCACCTGAATATGGTGATGAACGCGACGGTGAATGCCTTCGACGCCAACGATGTCCGTAGCGATGATGTCGCGCTCGGCGCGCTACCGCTGTTCCACGTCTTCGGTCAGTCGGTCTCGATGAACGCCACCTGGCGTGCCGGAGCGACCCTCGTGCTGCTGCCCCGATTCGATGCGGCCGAGGCCATTCGGCTGATGAAAGCCAGGGGCGTCAATACATTTCACGGCGTGCCGACGATGTATGTCGGTCTGATCGCCGCGGCGCGCGCGTCGGCGGAACCGCCGCGACTGCGACTGTGCATCTCGGGTGGCGCATCGCTGCCGCAGCCGGTGCTGGAGGCGTTCGAGGAGGTCTTCGGTGCGCCGGTCCTGGAAGGTTACGGGTTGTCGGAGACTTCCCCGACAGCGGCGGTGAACCAGCCCGATTTCGGGGCGCGGCCGGGTACGGTCGGACATTCGATCTGGGGTGTCGAGGTGGAGATCGCCGATCCGTCCGAATCGCAACGGATTGCACTGCTGCCCATCGGTGCACTCGGTGAGGTGGTCATTCGCGGCCACAACGTCTTCAACGGATATCTCGGGAAGCCGGAGGTCACCGCCGCCGCCGTAGTCGACGGCTGGTTTCGCACCGGTGACCTTGGGGTCAAGGATGTCGACGGGTACCTCACGATCGTCGACCGGATCAAGGACATGATCATCCGCGGCGGGTTCAATGTGTACCCGACCGAGGTCGAAGAGGCGCTACTGCGTCATCCCGATATTGCCGCGGTCGCGGTCATCGGTCTGCCGGACGACGCCTACGGCGAAGAGGTCTGCGCGGTCGTCGTACCAGCCGGGCCGGTGACCGCCGAAGCGGTGATCGCCTACGGGCGTGCACATCTGGCCAAGCACAAGTATCCGCGGCGCGTCGAATTCGTCAGCGAACTTCCGCTCGGTCCCAGCCATAAGGTCCTCAAGCGCGAGCTCGTGCGACAGTTCAGCTGAGGATCGTTGCGCGCTTTACGCCAACAGCTGTGTGGTGAGAATTTCGCCGATCGCGCCAACGATCCCGGGCGACTATGCGGCCCAGCTGTGTGGGACCACGAAGGCGGGGCGGCGTTCGGGGCGTAGCCACTGCACCGATGCCGGGCCGGGCGCGGGGGTGGGGGTGGGGCCGGCTCCGGCGATGACGGCGAGCAGGACGGTGGTGAGCGCGGCGAGTTCTTCGTCGGTCGGGTTGCCGCGCTCGATTTTCAGGAAGGTGGTCATCCGGGCTGCTCCTACTGGGGTGGATTGCCGTGCTTGCGCATCGGGAGATCGGCATGCTTGCTGCCGAGCATGGCCAGTGCGGCGATCAATGCGGGGCGGGTATCGGCGGGGTCGATGACGTCGTCGACGAGACCGCGTTCGGCCGCGTAGTACGGGTGGATCAGTTCGGTGCGGTATTCCTTGATCTTCTGGCGGCGGGCGGCGTCGGGATCGTCGGCGGCGGCGATCTCGCGCCGGAAGATGACATTCGCCGCGCCCTCGGCGCCCATGACCGCGATCTCATTGGTCGGCCAGGCCAGGGCCAGATCGGCGCCGATCGAGCGCGAGTCCATGACGATGTACGCGCCGCCGTACGCCTTGCGCAGCACGACCGAGATCCGCGCGACGGTGGCATTGCAGTAGGCGTACAACAATTTCGCGCCGTGCCGGATGATGCCCTCGTGTTCCTGTGCGACGCCGGGCAGGAAGCCGGGCACATCCACCAGCGTCACGATCGGGATATTGAACGCATCGCACAGCTGCACGAAGCGCGCCGCCTTCTCCGATGCTTCGATATCGAGCACACCGGCCAGGACGCTGGGTTGGTTGGCGACGATCCCGACCACTCGACCGCCCAAACGCGCCAGCGCGCATACGATATTGGCCGCCCAGTGCTCGTGCACCTCGAACAGCACGCCGTCATCGACGATTTCCTCGATCACCGCGCGCATATCGTAGGGCCGGTTGCTATCGGTCGGCACCAGGTCGTAGAGCGATTCGCTGCGCCGATCGGCCGGGTCCTTACTGGCTTGCACCGGTGGCTGTTCGCGATTGTTCGACGGCAGCAGCGATAGCAGGAACCGCACGTCGTTCAGGCAGTTCGCCTCGTCGTCGTACAGGAAATGCGCGACCCCGGAGGTCTGCGCGTGCACATCGGCACCGCCGAGATCCTCCATGGTGATGGTCTCGCCGGTCACCGCGGTCACCACCTCGGGTCCGGTGATGAACATCTGGGCGGTGCCGCGCACCATGAAGACGAAGTCGGTCAGCGCCGGACTGTAGGCGGCACCGCCCGCGCACGGTCCGAGCATCACGCTGATCTGCGGGATGATGCCGGACGCGCGGGTATTGCGCCGGAAGATACCGCCGTATCCGGCCAGCGCGGTCACCCCCTCCTGGATCCGCGCGCCGGCACCGTCATTGAGGCTGACCAGGGGCGCGCCTGCCGTGACGGCCAGATCCATCACCTTGTGGATCTTGTGCGCGTGCGCCTCGCCGAGTGATCCGCCGAAGATCCGGAAGTCGTGCGCGTAGACGAAGACGCGGCGCCCCTCCACGGTGCCCCACCCCGTGACGACGCCGTCCCCCGGCGGGTGCTTGCGATCCATGCCGAAGCCGGTGGCCCGGTGCGTGCGCAGGCCCTCGATTTCAACGAAGGAATCCGGATCGAGCAGGGTCTCGATCCGCTCATAGGCGGTCTGCTTGCCGCGCGCGTGCTGGCGTTCGGTCGCCGCCGGATCGGGTCCGATTACGGCGGCGCGTTTGCGTTCGGCGAGTTCTTCGACGTGACCGCGCATCGAATTGATGCTCGGCGCCCGGGCGCCGACGGGGTCGGCGTCCGGTGCGTCGGCGGCGTTCGGTGGTTCGCTGATCATCAACTGCTCTCGCCTTGTTTTGTGCGGCTTCTGCATAGTTGATCGCGATCCAGCGTCGAAACGTTTTCGTACGCCGATCGCACTGAGATCAAAACTCAGTGCGGAGCCAAGCTGACCGGCGCGAGTGCGATCAGACGGGGCATGACCGTCGCGCCCTCGTCCGTTCGCGGCTCGTGCAGAGCGGGGAAATGGAATGCGCGATCTGTCACCGTGGCCGCGGCGTACGTGATCGTTGCGCGGTCCTACGGGGCCGCCTCGCTGCTTCCTTCCGGACCTCATCGATCTGGTCCCTGGGAACGAATCCGATGATGTCTTCTCGGGAAGTAATTGTCAGTTTCTGAAAGATCGCGGCCATCTGCGCGTCGATGGTCCGGCCGGAATTGCCTCGACGGGCCGCGATCGCGCTGTTCGTCCATCCCGCAGCGGCCAAGGTCGCGACCTGCTCCTCGGCTGCCGACAGCTCGCCCCAGCGTGCTGGGGTGTTCTTCCGGGCGGGATGGTCCATCGCCAGCCTGCCGATGGACAGCGTCCCCAGCGCCAAACGCTGCACCTCGCGCAGGTCGGGACGCAGCAGGGAGCCCTGCCTATAGGCGGCGGCGAATGCATCGGGCGTCAACACGCTGCGGGCGACGTCGATCGCCTTTTTCGTTTCATCGGCGTAGAGCCCCAGATCGCCGAAATAGATACCCGACCCCGCTCGCAGCGTTGTGACCCCGCCGGCGAGTTGAGCGGTTTCGGTGGCCAGTGCCCTGAGTTCGGCCTGGTCGGTGCCGCCGGCCGCGATCGAATTCGTAATGGACTGTGCCAGTGACCATATCCGGATGAACACAGCCAACGCCGCCCCCCAGTGGTCGCTCGCGGCTTCCTGGCGTGCCAGTGTTGCGCGCCCGAGAGCCAATGCCTCGGTGGGATCGCCGTGTTTGGTCAACGCGATCGCCCACGCCATCTCTGCCCAGGTTATCGTCCACCGGTCTCCGGACGCGTTGGCATGATCGAGGCCACGTCGGTTGATCTCCAGGGCCTGCTGAGCCGATCCTACGAAGCTCGCCGCCAATGCCTCGTGCCACTCGCTCCTCGCCTCGCCACCGAGATCGCCCAGGGCATGGAACTTTTCGCGGGCCCGGGCCAATACCGTGATAGCGCTCGGGTCTCGGTGGGCCGCCATCAGTTCCACCCCCCACAAGACTTCGACATGCGCGGGGAGACCGATGTCGGCTTCCGGGGCCTGCCGCCAATTCTGTCGGATCTTCGGGTCATCGATGCAGGCGGCGGCGCACTCCTCGAGCATTCGTTCGGCGTCGTCGTTTCTGCCCTGGAGCAAGGCGAGCCACCCGCTCAGGGCCATGGCCATGATTTGGAGTTCGGTCGGTTCCGGGGTCAGCGTGCGGGTGGCCCGCAGCATGCGTTCGGACCACCGGCGTATTTCTCGGGGTGAACCTTTGTAGATGGGCAGGGCGATCAGACCTGTGCAGATTTCCAAACCGAGTGCCGGCTCGCCGGAGGTGAGGCTGGTCTCGATCGCGGTCACAATGTTGTCCCACGCCGCGCGTGCCCAGGCCAGCAGATCCCGCTCCGCGGGACTGAACCAATTGAGTTGCGCCGCAACGACTTTGTTCCGATAGTAGCGGAGATGTCGCTGTGCGAGCCGCGCCGGTTCGTCCACCTCGTCGGTCGAGCGTTCTTCCAGCCGCTGCTGGGCGAATACTCGAATGCTTTCCAGCAGTGAGTACCGGACCGCGGTCGGCGTGATGTGCCGGGTTACCAGCGACTGGTCGGCGAGACTCTCGAGCAAGCCCTCGACCTCCTCGGTTGCCACGCTCACTGTGGTCTCGCCGTTTCCACGGTCGTGTCCGGGTGCCGGGTCGTCGGCGCAGACCACTTCGATGGCTTCCAGGTCGGCACCGACATCCCGGGCCGAGATGATGTCGTCCTCGGGGTTGGTGTCGTAACCCGCCGCGAAGACCGACATTCGGTCCAGCAGCAGCCGCTTCTTGTCCTGGGCCAGGTCGTAGGACCAGGCGATGACATCACGAACCCCCTGATGCCGCGCCTCGGCCCCCATCCGAGGCCCATGCGCCCACCGCATCCGTCTGTCGGTCGCCTCACCGCTCAGTTCGGAAAGGACGACAGCCAACGGCCGCCGTGACAGCTGCGCCGCCGCCAACCGGATATACAGCGGATGGTTGTGCACATGACGACAAATCAGGCCGGCCGCAGCAAGCTGATCGGCGTCGGTGTCGATGATCGGATGATCGGTGAGTACGGCGCGCTGCCGGAACAGCGCCAGAGCTTGCTGTTGTGTCAGCGGGGGGACCACGACGAGATGTTCGTCGACCCACCCGATCGCCTCGCGGCTGGTCGCCAGGACGGTCAATCCCGGAACCGCCTCCAGCAACTCCGTGATCAACTGCCCGGCGCCCGCGAGGACGTGCTCGCAATTGTCCATCACCAGCACCGTCTGCAGATTTCGTCCCACCGCGTCGGTCCTGGTCAACGTGTCGATCAGCGCATCCCACCCAGATCGTCCGGAGAAGTCGGCACCGACCACCGATTGCGCGGCCTCGTCCAGGACCGCGGCCGCATCCGAGTTCTTGGCCAGCCGCGCCAACCGCACCCAATACACCGGCGTGGGCCCGGCCTTGCCGAATCGGCGCAGGACCTCGGTCGCGAGTCGTGTTTTCCCGATTCCGCCCGAGCCGATCAACGTGACCAGCCGAGCCGAACCCAGCAGCAAGCTGCTGATCTTGCCCAGCTCCGGATCACGACCAACGAAATCACCCGTTGCCGCCACCAGATCCTCGGCGTGTTCTCGGCGCGTCGCCGACATAATGCCGAGCGTAGTCGCCCGAACACGCAGCTGGTCGCCCGATCACCGCAGATAGCCGCGGAGCTGGGCATCAGCGATCAGGCTGGCACACCGCTCGATGATCGGGCTCGGGGGTGTTGCTGATGGTTCACGCCCATAGTCTGCGACACGGCAAGGGCGGCCAACTGTCGCTGAGGTTGGAGTCGATCGTGACGGTCGCCCCCACCTTGTGCGCGGCAGCGGCGAACCGGTCGGCCACCGCACGGATGTCCTGGAAGTCCAACTCCAACGCCGGACACACGAACCGAACCCGAATGTGGCACAGGTCCCACTGCCAGGAGCCCATCCCGTTCATCGACATGTCATTTCCAGTCGCGTCCGCTGGCCGGGCAGCCCGACCCGAGTCGGCGCGGATCGGACATCTCGTACTCGGTGGCCGGCCACTACCCCGAGCACGTGTCATGGTGATGGTCACTGTCTTGGCGTCGATCCTTCCGGCCATGAAACCCACAACCTGTTGATAAGCAATGCTCGGCGATTAGGCGCGGCGCCACGCATCAGCAGATACCTACGGATCTACCTATAGCGGCTACCTAGACAGGAGGCGGGAGACGCTCGGCCCGCAATAAGCGCATTCGATCGTCGAACTTCGCAATGTCCGGCGTGCGATCGCGATGCTCGAACGAGGACTCGGCGACTATCCCCGAGACGCGGGTCAGCACGGGAGCCGATCAGTACTCCCGGACGCATCGGGTTTCATCCGGCCCCTGCGATCAGCGCCTGCCGCACGGGACGGGGTATGTGAGCGTTATCTCTCAGGCGTTTTCAATATGGCTGCCGAGTCGCGGGTCGACGATCAGCAGGTCGCGGCATCGGCGTAGGGCGTCCAGGACGAGGTGTACGGCGGCGCGTGGGGGTGCGCCGCGGCGGATGACGGCGGTGATCGTGCGGGTTACGGGGGTGGCGAGCTCCCGGGTGGTGACGCGATAGCGTGGGTCGACGGCCAGGCCGGGCAGTAGGGCGATCGAGAGTCCGGCTTCGACATGTTGCAGCGTCATCATGTAGTTGCTGAAGCGGCAGACCACGCGCGGTTCGAAACCGGATTCGCGGCAGAGCCGCGTCGCCAGATTCGCCATATAGGACTTCGGCATATCGAAGGCCCACGGCTCGTCGGCGTAGGCGGCGAGGTCGGCGGGTCCGCGGGCGGACCGGCCGGGTGGCAGCACGAGCACGATCGGGTCGGTGGCCAGCGGCACGATATCGACATCCGCGCCGAGCGGATGTTCGACGAAATCGGTTGTCGTAATGATGATGTCGGCATCACCGACCCGCAGCGCGGGCATGCTCGCGTGCGGTTCCAGCTCGACCAGTTCGATATCGAGGTGCGGATGCGTATGTGCCAGCTGCGTCACCGCGGGCACACACAGCGAGTGGATGGCGCTCTGGAACGCGCCGAGCCGGACCTGTCCGACCGGTTCGTCACCGAGGCTGCGCAGTTCGGCCTCGACGCCGTCCATTTGATCGAGGATCGCCCTGGCGCGGCGGGCCAGCATCAGCCCGGCGGGGGTGAGCCGGACCCGGCGGCCCGTGCGTTCCAGCAGCCGGGTCTTGGTTTCGGCCTCGAGCACGGCGAGTTGCTGCGACACGCTGGACGCGCTGAGGTTGGCCGCCTGCGCGACCGCGCGGACGGTGCCGAGGGAGTCGAGTTGGCTGAGCAGCCGCAGCCGCCAGGGGTTCAGCATGCCTTCATTGTTGTTCGGCTCTGCCGAACAGCACAGCCGGAATTGTGAGATGGACGTGATGCTCGGACCCGCCTTACCGTCGCAGATATGGCTGCTCCCACCTCCGCATCACTGTCCACCGTCGACTTCTGGGCCGACGCCGACCGGCATCTCGTGCGCTACGCGGGTGCGGGCGAGTTCACCCGCGAGATCATCGCCCGCGCCGAGGGCAGCTTCCTTTACACCGAAAGTGGCAGGGAGATACTGGATTTCACCTCGGGTCAGATGAGTGCGATTCTCGGACACGGACATCCGGATATCGTCGCCACCGTGCGCCGCCAGATCGGTGAGCTGGACCATCTGTTCAGCGGCATGCTGAGCCGCCCGGTCGTCGACCTCGCCCGCCGCCTGGCCGAGACCCTGCCCGAACCGCTCGCGAAGGTGCTGCTGCTGACCACCGGGGCCGAGTCGAATGAGGCCGCGATCCGAATGGCCAAGCTGGTCACCGGAAAACACGAAATCGTCTCGTTCGCCCGCTCCTGGCACGGTATGACGCAGGCCGCCGCGAGTGCCACCTACAGTGCGGGCCGCAAGGGCTATGGCCCCGCCGCGCCGGGCAATTTCGCCATCCCGGTACCCAATTCCTATCGCCCCGACTTCACCACCGCCGATGGCGAACTCGACTGGCGTCGCCAACTCGATTTCGCCTTCGACCTGATCGATGCCCAGTCGGTCGGCAGCCTGGCCGCTTGCCTGGTCGAGCCGATCCTCAGCTCCGGCGGTGTCGTCGAACCGCCGCCCGGCTACTTCGCCGCGCTGCGGGACAAGTGTCGCGAACGCGGCATGCTGCTCATCCTCGATGAGGCACAGACCGGCCTGTGCCGTACCGGATCCTGGTACGCCTTCGAGCGCGACGGCGTCGTGCCCGACATCCTCACCCTGTCCAAGACGCTCGGCGCCGGGCTGCCGCTCGCGGCGGTGATCACCAGCGCCGAGATCGAGCAGCGGGCACATGAGCGTGGCTTCCTGTTCTTCACCACCCACGTATCGGACCCGCTGGTCGCCGCGGTCGGCAATACGGTGCTGGATGTGCTCATTCGTGACGATCTCGCCGAGCGTGCCGCCGCGCTCGGCGCCTACCTGCGCGGTGGTCTCGAGCGCATCGGCGAGCGGCACAGCGTCGTCGGCGATATCAGGGGCCGTGGTCTACTCGTCGGACTGGAACTCGTTCTCGATCGCGAAACCAAGGAGGGCTCCGATGAACTCGGCGCGCTCGTCACCCGCCGCTGCCTGGAACTCGGCCTGCATATGAATATCGTCCAGCTCCCCGGCATGGGCGGCGTCTTTCGCATCGCCCCGCCGCTGACCGCCACCGAAGACGAACTCGCCCTCGGACTGTCCATCCTGGACGCGGCGATCGGCGACGTCGTCGCGCGGGGCTGATGCCGGATCAGCTGCCGTTGGCGCCGGTGGTGAGCCGGACCACGACCTTGTCGCTGGTGACCTCCGGCACCGTCACGCTGAGACCGTCGGCGGGTTGGGTCTGCCCGGCCGGGATGCTGACCTCCTGGCCGCCCACCTTCAGCGTGACCGTATTGCCGTTCACCGCAACGAGTTCGGCATCGATGCCGAGCACATTGGCCTTGGCATTGACGCCGCGGGTGAAGGTGACCGTGCAACCGCTGACCTCGCACTCGGACTTATAGCCGGGCCCCGAGGATGAGCACGCCGTCGCGGCGAGCGGTGTGAGCAGGGCGAACGCGGACAGGGCGAGCATCCGTTGCACAGGCATGCGGCCCAGTGTAGGGGCCGTCACATCGGCCGCACCTCGCTCGCGGTCCGTGGGATGGCGCGAATCATGGCGCGGACTATCGTGGAGACGTGGGCGTTATCGGTGAACTGTTCCCGGGGCAGAAGCTGACCGACGAGGGGAGCGAGGACAGCGATGGTCAGACGCACCGGCCACGCGTCGAGATCGATCTCGACGCGGGTGTCGTGCGCCTCGGGCCCATCGCGCCCTCGACCACGGACGAACCGAGTGAATAGCGCTGTCCCGCAGCTCAATTGCGTGCAGGCAGCGCACATCCGTCCGGACCACAGACCTCGGCCCCGCCGATCGTCGCGATAACGGGTTCGCGATCCGCCCAGGCCTTCTCCAGAACTTGGGCGAACACCTCGGACGGCTGGGCACCCGAGACGCCGTATTTGCGATCGAAGACGAAGAACGGAACGCCGGTCGCCCCGAGTTGGGCGGCCTCTCGCTCGTCGGCGCGCACCGCATCGGCGTAGGCATTTGGATCGGCGAGCACGGCACGCACCGCCGACTCGTCGAATCCGGCCGCGACGGCGATCCGCACCAGACGCTCGTGATCGGCGAACAGTGACTGCTCTTCGGCGAAATTCGCACGGTAGAGGGCATCGAGCAGGTCGTCCTGCCTGCCCTCGGCCAGCGCGAAGTGCAGTAGCCGGTGCATATCGAAGGAGTTGCCGTAGTCGCGACCTTCGGTCAGATAGGGCAGTCCGATTTCGGCGGCTTGCGCGCCGATGCCGAGCTCATTGGCCGCCGCCTGCGCCTCGCTGATGCCGTATTTGCGGGCTATCTTCGCGATGACCGGACCGGATTCATCGGTGGGCAGGGTCGGATCCAATTCGAACGAGCGGTGCACCACCTCGACCTCGGAGCGGTGCGGGAAATCGGTCAAAGCCTGCTCGAACCGCTGCTTGCCCAGGTAGCAGAATGGGCAGTTGATATCGGTCCAGATCTCGACCCGCACGGTCATCCTCGCTCTCGTTCGAACCCCCGGGTTTGGCAACACCTCGGCTATTGCATCTGTTCCCAGTCAGCGGGTCATCGGCGCCCAACGATCGCATCGATGACTCCGGTGCCGTAGTCGAACGGCGGCGTCACCACCGACCGAGGTTCCCACTGGAGGTGAGTTCGCGCCGAGTCCCAACGATCTTCGACACCTAAGCTGAGCTCATGGAGCAGCCGAACTCCTCCAGAGCCATCGCATCTCGACGCGCAGCCGCTCTGATGAGACCGACGCAAGGCCGCGCCGCGGAGCTGATCGAGCTCCGGGCGCAGCTCGGACCGCTTCGATGTTATTGGGGCCACATAGTCGCCGCGATCGGCAGCACGGCGACCCTCATCCTGCTGTTCCAGTCGTGGATCACCGCACAGGGGCCCGACGGCACGGTCGCCGCCAATGCCTTCGGCCGACTCGAAATAACCAGCAACTACCTGAACATCTGGTCGCAAGCGAAGCCCAAAACCCCGCCGCTCACCGGTCTCTGGGCCATCCTCGCCGGCGCCGCCATCATCATCGCGCTCTGCGCCATCGTGCTGAACATCCGCCTTCGCAACGAGATTCTCGCCCGCCTGACCACGTTTTCACTGGCGTGTGCCGCACTTTTCGTGATCCTCTGTTTGATCTATCTCAATGGCAAAGGCGCCGAACTCAAGGCCATGACCGGTCGGACCTATGACCTGGGCGGCAGTGTCGGACAGATATTGAACTGGGCTACCGGCAGAGGCAAACTCGTCGTCCCGGGCACCGGTACCTCCAACTACACATCCGCCGGACTCACGCACTGGGGATATCTCGCGGTAGTGACCTCGCTCGTTTCGACCATGGCGGCCGTCGCCCAATGGCTGCTCGTGCGTCGCGCGGCCGACAATCCGGTCCGTCTGTCGTTGCGTATGCCCATTGTCATTTCGCGGGCACCATCGGACCGTGACATCACCACGTGACGCAATTCGCTACCGGGTGAATGCCTTCCGCAGCGCCGCCGCGGCATCGAGTCGTGCTCGCTTGCTGGCGTCGAAGGGGTGCCGGACGAATTCGTGGATCATCCCCGGATAGCGGGTGACGGTGACCGCGACCCCGGCCTCGTCGAGCTGCTGACCGTACTGTTCGCCCTCATCGCGCAGCGCGTCGTATTCGGCGGTCATGATGAGCGCCGCGGGGAGGTCGGCCAGGTCGGTGGCCAGCAGCGGGGAGACCTTCGGGTCGAGTTTCTCCGCATCGCTGTTGAGGTAGCTGTCCATGAACCAGAACTGGGCATCGCGACTGATATTGCCGTACTTGCCCGCGTACTCGCGGATGCTGAAATTCGTTCTGCGGAAATCGAGATCGGGATAGATCAGCAGTTGGAAGACCAGTGCCGGACCGCTGTCGCGTGCCATGCGTGCGACGACGGCCGCCAGATTTCCCCCGGCGCTATCGCCGCCGACGGCGATCCGGGTGGCATCGACGCCGATGCTGGCCGCATGTTCGGCGACCCACTGGGTCGCGCCGAAGCAGGCGTCGGGTGCCGCGGGAAACTTGTGTTCCGGCGCTCGCGGATAGTCGACGGAGACCACGACGCATTGGGCGCCATTGGCCAGACTGCGGCACAGGCCGTCATGGGTGTCCAGATCGCCGAGCATGAAGCCGCCGCCGTGGAAGAACACCAATGCCGGGAAGGGGCCCTCGCCGTTCGGGGTGTAGATGCGGATCGGTATCGGTCCGTTCACGCTCGGGATCGTCCGGTCCTCGACCTGGGCAATGGGCTCCGGTTCGCCGAGTAGGGCGATCTGGCGCCGCCACCCTTCGCGCGCCTGCTCCGGGGTGAAGGTGTGCACCGAGCCGAAATCGGCGCGGGCGAGTCGGTCCAAGTAGGCCTGAACCTGGGGGTCCAAGGCGATCTGGGCTTCTTTTGTTTCGCTCATGCGCCTATCGTCTGACTTGAAGTCCGCTTCAAGTCAAGGAGTAGCTGTGATGGAGCTCGATATCGGGGAAGTGGCCGTGCGGTCCGGGCTGGCGGCGTCGGCGCTGCGGTACTACGAGAAGCGCGGTCTCATCGAATCCGCGGGCCGAAACGGTTTGCGGCGCACCTACCGTCCTGAGGTGCTCGACCGGTTGGCGCTCGTATCCTGTGCTCGCGCAGCGGGTTTCACGCTCGCGCAGATCGCACGATTTCTCGTTGCCACGCCCGCGGACACCGAGCTGCGCGGCTATATGGCCGCGAAGGCCATGGAACTGGATGCCGATATCGCCCGCCTCACCCGCATGCGCGACAGCCTCCGCCATGCCGCCACCTGCACGCATCGACCGTTGGTCGAGTGCCCCGACTTCAAGCAGACCTTCGGCGACACCCGATCCGAACCGGCCCTGGCCAGCCGCGGGGGCGGGTCGTAACCGATACGCCGAGCGCGCGTATGTGCGGCGATACGATGTCGCCGACGATCCGCCTTTCGCGCGAGCCGCGCGAAAGCCATATTCCACCAAGCACTTTCGGCATTCTCGTTGGTGAGAACAGGGTCCGGCGAGTGGTACTCGCCGGACCCTGTTTCGGCGCGACGTCAGGTGGCGCCGACCCCTCCGCGGCGCCAACCGCCGTTACGCGGCCGGTGTGGTCGGTACCGCGATGCGGCAGTTGGCTCCGGACTGGCGCCGGTCGCGTTCGAGGATGCGAGCGTGCAGCAGGACGACCGCCTGGGCCAGTTCGAGGCCGAGATCGGCGGCGCGCATGGCCGCGATTTCCATGGCCGGCAGGTAATCCTCGGGATCCGGATCGCTCAGGGTCTCGTCGAGCACCATGCCGGTGATGGCCTGCTCACGGGTGAGCAGTCGGCCCGGCAGCCAGCTGAGGATCCAGCCGTCGCCCGTGTAGCGGGCGGTCTCGGGGGTGATGTCACTGGTGATCAACCAGTCGGTCGGTTCGAGCGTCATGACCCCTCCCTTGGTCGATCGAAACCACCTGTCCCGGAAGAGGTTCCGAATCAGATGTGGCGCTGACAACAATGCTATGGATCGCCACTTCGGGATGTCAACTAAGCATAGATGCTATCCAATGATATCTTTCAATCAATATTGCTTAGATTCAAGCAGATTGGGTGAAATGTGTCCGAGTTATGTTCTTTGAGAGCGAGGTTGAGTGACGTAATGCCATTGCGGATGAAATTGCACCGACGATACTGAGGCTGCCATGCGCAATATCCGTCCGTGCGTACGGTTTCCAGCGATCGCTCAGGAAACATCCATTGTTCGAATCGGCGTCCGGCTTCGTAACGTGACTATGATGACGACGGATGACACATCGTGGGCATTAGGATCCGAGCGCAGGATGGAGGCGCGACATGGCTGGCTCAGGGCCGGACGGTGAGCAGGTAGGGGATCTGGTCCGTCGGCTCCGCACCGAACGCGGGTTCACCCAGGCCGCGCTCGCGGCCAAGGCGGGTTGTTCGCGCAGCCTGATCCAGCAGATCGAGAACGGAACTCGCGTGCCGCCGCTACCGCTGCGTGAACGTCTGAGCCTCGCGCTCGGCCAGGAATTGCCGACCACCGACGGTGTCACCGATGATCTGGCCGGCGGCGCGTACCACGATCTGCGCATGCGATTCAATGTCCTACTCGGCAAGGACCCTGAACTGGTCGAGCGGGCAATCGGCATCGCGGGCAGCCTGATCGATGCGACAGGTGCGCGGGAGGAGATCGAACCGCTGCGCATGATCGCGGATCGGCAGTTGGAGCGGGCCGAGGAGATCCTGGCCCAGATCCCCTCGCGCAGCGCGACGGTGTGGGAATGGAATACCGTGAGCGACTGGTTGATGATCCTCGAACAGGCCAAACAGTCCGTTCGTGCGATCCACACCGCCGACCTGGGCACCATCGGCGGCGATGTCGGCGATGACTATCACGCCGCGATCCTGCGGCTGGCCGACAACACCCATCCGCCCCGAATCGATGTGAGACGCATGTATGTCCTCGACACGATCGATGACGTATGGCCCTATGACGACAAACTATGGAAGCAGGCGCGTTCGGGAGTGGAGAGCGTGCTGGTCAAGCGCGAGCATGCGCGCAATGCGCAGAGCATGCTGGTAGTGGACGAAAAGTATGTCGCCGTAGGTGAATACGACTATTCCCGGCAGGCCCGCGTCGCAACCCGGTTCTCGGCCTTGAAGCACGATGTCGCGTTCGCGGTGCGCCGGTTCGAGCGCCTCTACGAACTCAAGGTCGCCGGTTCGGGCATCGTCGTCAACGACATTGTCGCCGCACCGGCGCTGGCCGCCTTCGAACGCCTGACCGATGGCGACTGCCGCAGGCTGTTTCGTGCGGCGCTGGAGCAGAGTTGGCGCGAGATGGTCGCGCCGGGGGAGTCGCCCGTCGAAGGTGAGGTGCCGTGACTCGGCTGGCTGCCATCGATGGGCTGCCATGGCAGCACCCGGCGCCGAGTCTCGCCGCTCGCACCAACCGCTCGGAGGTGCGTAAGCGGGAAGTGCGTCGACACCTGGGCGCACGGCCACAGTTCGCGGGTGCGGGCGACCGGATGTATTCGGATGTCATCGACGCCTATCACGGTGAGACCGGTCTCGCGCTGGCCGAAAACGCCGTCACTGCATTGGATCTGGCTTGGCGCGAGCTGCTGCACACGCAGCCGCCGGATGAGTACACCGACGGCACGCTGTATCACAAGCGGCAGCCGCTGGTACTGCGAGAGTTGGCGGCGCACAAGCTGTTCGGGCGGTTGTCGGAGCCGGTCGACGGTGTGCCCGGAGTGCGGGTATCGCCCGAGGAGGTCATTGTCTGCGCATACTCGAGCACCATGCTGCTCGAGGAGGCGGTCGCGACCCTGGCCCGTCCCGGTGGTGTCATTGTGTATCCGGAAGGCCTGTACAAGAGTTCGGGCATCCACGTGGAGAAGTACGGTCTGCGGATGCAGGCCTGTCCGGTCGCACCGGATGACTCCTTCAAGATCGACCCCGAGCTGCTGGCAGCTTGCCTCGACTACTTCGCCGAGCGCGGCGAGCTGTGCGGGGTGCTGCTCACTCTGCCCGGAAATCCGGTATTCACCGAGTATTCGGCCGAGGAACTGCTGGCGATCGGCCGAGTGCTGCTGGCGCACGGAGTGCCGGTGATCTGCGATATGGCCTTCGATTGCATGGTGGCGCAGCATATTCCGATCGCCGCGCTCGAGATACCCACCGCCGATGGCGTGCGGCGGCTCTACGACCAAGTGCTGACCATCACCGGGAACTCCAAGGGCTACAACGCTTTCGGTCCGTGCAAATTGGGCGCTGCGTGCTCGGGCAATGCCGAATGGCTTGCCGAGGTTCGGGAGCGGCTCACCATTTCCTTCCAGCGCGAGTCCACGCATCTGGCGCGAGCGATCGTCGAGCACACGCCAGCGGATTATTTCGCGCGCAATCGCGTGCGCATGCTCGAACAACTCGACCGCGCGCACGGCCATATCACGGCCATCAACGCTCGATTCGGTGCGAACGTCTTGCGGCCACTGGGCAGTCGGCAGGGCATGTTCCTGACCGTGGTCTTCGACGACGCGCTGCTCGACCAGGTGTGTGTCGCGACGAGCGCGGAGCTGGAGGATCTGCTGCTCGCCGGTGCCGGGATCGATACCGTCGCACTGGACCGGACCGGATCCGAGCGACTCGGCGTGCGGTTCAACGTGCTGGCGCCGCGCAAGGCGCCGGGCCGCGAGTCGGCCGATCTGGTCGACGAGCTGTTCGACCGGCTAGAGCAGTTGATCCAGGAGATCCGGGAGGGGCTGACCTATCCCAAGGTACTGGCCGAGCGTGGTCTACCGATTCTGGAAGGCACTCCCGCACAATGATTGTCGGAGTGCTGCGGGAGACGGCGGTCGAGGAGCGGCGCGTCGCACTGATCCCCGACGATGTGCGCGGGCTCGCGAGTGTGGATGTCCTTGTCGAGCGCGACGCGGGCCGATCGATCGGGTTCAGTGATGCGGACTACCGCGGGTCCGGCGCGCGGATAGTCGAGCGGGCGGAGGTTTTCGCGCGCTCCGACCTTGTGGTGTGGGTGAAGCCTCCGGCATATCCGCTGGATTCGGTGCGGTCCGGTACCACCCTCATCGGATTCCAGGACCCACTGCATCGTCACGATGTGATCGGTGGACTGCGGGCCCGCGGCATCGAATCCATTGGCTACGAAACCATTCCGCACTCGCGCCCCGAGATCGATGCCCTCTCCGCCATGAGCCGAATAGCCGGTGAGGTCGCCTATGTACAAGGCCGACAGCTGCGCTCGGCTCAGGGGAGCGTGCACGCCCTGATCCTCGGCTGCGGACAGGCCGGACTCGCCGCCATCGCCGTGGCGGCCGCGCACGGCGACGTGCCGACCGCGCTCGGCAACCGCCCCGATCAGGAGTCCGCGGCAATCCGGCACGGTGCCAAGACATTTCTGCCGAATCCGGCCGGGCTGCTCGCACACCTCGCCGCCGAACCACCCGACCTGATCGTCTGTGCTGCCGTACATCGTGGCGCCCGGGGTCCGCTGCTGCTCGATGGCGCGGCTCTCGACATACTGCGCCCCGGCACGGTGATCGTCGATCTCGTCGCCAAATCGGGTGGCAACTGTGTCGCCACCGTGCTGGACCGCACCGTAACCCTGCCCAACGGCGTCATCGTCACGCACCGATCGAATTATCCGACGCTCCGTCCGCTGGAAGCGAGCCTCGCCTACAGCGCGGCCACCGCCGCCCTGCTGAAGACCCGTTTCGTGGGTTGCAAACCTTAGCGCGGCCGAACTCACCACGGAAGCCGCTGTCGCGCGGCTGGTTTCGGTCACCGCGAACGGACTACATTCCGACGTGCGGTGATCCATGGTCATGGTCGTGACCGGTGTGCTCGTGCTGAGTGTGATCGTGCGGGGCGTCGGGTGAACCACCCATCATGCGCAGCATGGGAATTCCGCCGGTGCGTACGAAAATCGTGACCAGCAGTGCGGCGAGGATCAGGAAGGCGATATTGAGCCAGGTGGTGTAATTCCACCTGATTCCTTCCGCCATCACCATGGCATTGCGTTCGGCCGGGATGAGATTTGTTGTGCCGAAGATGATTTCGACCAGAAATCCGGCGCCGACCATGGCGGCGTAGAAGGTACCGAGCAGGGCGAGCATCATCCGGGTGCCGTAGTACTTGCGGTAGATATTCAGGATCGGCAGGATCAGCAGGTCGGCGTAGATGAAGGCGATCACCCCGCCGAAGCTGATGCCGCCGTTCCACAGCACCGCGGCCAGCGGCACATTGCCGATCGAGCAGACGAACGACAGGATTGCCACCAGCGGTCCGACGATCGGTCCCCAGATGGCCGACAGCAGTGGATGATCGGTGAGGAAGAAGTTCTGCCAGAACGTCTCCGGCACCCATGCGCCGATCGCGCCCGCGATGAGCAGGCCGAGCACGAGATCGCGCAGAATCGCGGCCCATTCCATGACGAATACATGTGAGACCGCGGTCAGCCCCGATCGTGACAGCAGCCGGTGGGTGAAGGAGCCTTCGGCCGCTACCGACATATCCATCGCAGCATGGCCTTCCATCGATCCGGCGAGACCGCGGTCGGCTTGCCGCCGGGCCTCGTCGACCAGCTTGGACCGCACGAAGAGCCGGAACAGCACCGCGAGCAGCACGATCATAATGGGACCGCCGACGAATTCGGCCGCGGTGAACTGCCAGCCCATCAGCAGCGCAAGGATGACGCCGAGTTCGATGACGAGATTGGTTGAGCCGATCTCGAAGGCCATCGCCGCGGTGAAATTCGCGCCCTTGCGGAACAGTGAACGCGCCAATGCCACCGCCGCGTACGAGCACGACGAGGAGGCCGCCCCCAGCCCCGCCGCGATGGCGAGGGTGCGCGGCCGATCATCGCCCATCAGCCGCAGGATGGTCGACTTACGCACCACCGCCTGCACCACGGCCGAGAGCGCGAAGCCGAGGATCAACGCCCAGAGGATCTCCCAGGTCATCGACCCGGCCAGCGATAGCGCATGCCCGATAGCGTTCACCACAACCTCGTCTCGGTGGAGATCCGGGCGACCGTTCCGACCGCCCTGCGCGGCAAGCTATACCCCCACCGGGTAATGGTCAAGCCGCCACTCGGGTCGGTGGGCTGCGTCGCGTGCCCGCTTGCGGTCAGGCGCTGCGCAATACCAGGACGGTGATTTCGCCTGGTGCGAAGACGCGCAGCTGTGGACCCCAGAAACCGGTACCGCGGCTGGTGTAGAGCTGGGTGTCGCCATGTCGGGACAGGCCGGCCACGACGGGTTGTTCGAGGCGGACCAGATAGTGGAACGGCCAGATCTGGCCGCCGTGGGTGTGGCCGGAGATCTGCAGCGCGACACCAGCGGCGGCGGCCTGGGCGACCTGCCTGGGTTGGTGGGCCAACAGGACCACCGGTGCGTCCGGATCCGCGCCCGCGAGGGCGGCGGGCAGGTCGGGGCCGTGGCCGGGCAGGCCGACGCCGGTGGGATCGTCGATACCGGCCAGCACCAGCCGGTCATCGCCGCGGGTGATCGTCTCGTGCTGGTTGTGCAGCGGCTGCCAGCCGATCGAGGTCATATGGTCGATCCAGCCGGGTGCGTCGCCGAAGTACTCGTGGTTGCCGGTGATGTAGAAGCGGCCCAGCGGGGCCTCGATCTTGCCGAGCGGGTCGACCTGCGGATGCCGTTTCGCCACCGAACCGTCCGCGAGATCGCCCGCGTGGCAGGCGATATCGGGCTGCTGGGCATTGACGACGTCGACCACCTTCTCCGACCAGCGCAACCGGTCCAGCGCCGCGTAGTGGGTATCGGTGATGACCACCATGCGCAGTCCGTCGAGCGCGGGGCCGAGCCCACGGATCGCGATATCGAGGGTGCGGACCCGGGGCACCCGGCGCGCTTCGATCACACCCCAGACCGTCAGCGCGGCCGCGATCGCCAGTACGCCGATGGCGACAATTCTGGAGCGGGTCGGATCGTCCACCCCGCCGAGCGCCAATCCGAGTCCGACGATATTGCCGATTACCGACCAGCTGAACAGTACCCACATCACGCCGAGCAGCGTGTCGCCGACAATGGACGCCGCATCCGACTGCCTCGGTCCATGGCCGAGAAACATCGAGGCGGGCAAACACGCGAATCCGGCCAGGAAAGCCGCCGAGCCGAACCAGAACAGCGGGCCCTCAGTGGTGGCACCGATCAAGGTCCACCAGGGCAGCAGGAACAGTAAGGCGGGAATCGCCAGAAACAGGGCGATGCGCGGAACGTATTTCACGGAAGATCATTTCTCGCGGGTGCGGTGCGGCGCCCGGTCCCACCACCCGGTGCCATGGGCGCTATCGACGATAACAGCGTTAACGCAACCGCGTCGGCGACGACCGATCCGCGCACGTCACTCGGGGCAGGGGTGTCCGATATAGGACGGGTCGAGTGCTTTCTGCACGACATAGCCAACGGTGGGCGATTCCGGCAGCGCGCCATGGTTGAAGTCATCGTCCGGGCACAGATCCTGTACCCAGATATTGTCGACCGTGGCACCGAGACCGGCGGTGAGAAAGGTGGCCTCGGGCGGGGTGACGACGCGGTCGAGGTGGCTGGCGATCACCGTGTATTTGATGCCGGGTTCGGTATCACCCGCGGCATTGAGGCTGTGCAGGAATTCACTGTCGATCAGTTGTTGCAGCGCGGCCGTGCCGAGATATTCGGCAATGATGCCGAGGACGGGCGCCTGTGCGCTTCCGGTCGGTAGCAGATAGCCGAGCCCTTCCGCAGTAGTGCCATGATTGGTCGCCGCGATGGTGATCAGCTGGTCCACCTTGTTCTGCGCGGGATCGCGATAGTTCGCGCCGCCCTCGAAGCGCAGAAATTGCCGGACCAGCGGACCGCCCTGCGAATGCGCGACGATATCCACCTTCGGTACACCGGTCGCCGCGCGCACCAGGTCGACGAATCCCCCGACTTCCCGGGCCGAACTGCGAATGTCCTCGGTGCCGTATACGCCCGGTTCCGCACCTCGGACACTGGACTCCGCGCGGCCGTAGCTGAGCGAAAATACGCAGTAGCCTTGCGCTTTCAGTTGCGGTGCGAGCACATCCCAGGAATTCTGATTACCCCAGGTGCCATGGACCAGGACCACGGGTTCCGGATGCGCCGCCGACGGTCGGCACGCCCAATCATTGGCCCCGGCCGGTGGCGTGCTGCCATCCGGGGAGCCATCGTCGGCGTGCGCCGGAGCGAGCATGCCCGAGAATGCGCCGATGAGCAGAGCGGGCACAATAAATGATCGTCGAATAAGCGAACTCTTCGCGAACAGCGCAACGCTCCCTTCGCTCACAAATCAGGACCTGCAAACGAAACTCGCCATCGGCTCGGTGATTGGCGCCGATATGGCTGTCAACCGCCTGCTTCATAACATGACAGCGAATGCAGGGCAAACATGCTCGCCGCTGTGGCGAGTCGCGGAAATGCGGTGCCACGATGGAGTTGCGCACCGCTGTCGGTCGGTATGGTCGTTGGAGAGGAATTCGAATTCATGCCCAGCACACCGCGTTCGGTTATCGCAGTGTTCATCGCGGCACTGCTGGTTTCGGTGCCGACCGCGTGCGGTTCCGATAACAAACCCGCCCCGGCAGTACCGCGCGGTGCGGTGGTCTCCACCACCCCGGTCGAGCAGCTGTCGACCGAACAGACCACGGCGTATCTGGCCGATGCGAATATCGGTACGCCGGTGCGCAATGGTGTCGACGCCTACCGCGTCGTCTATCGCACCATCACCCCGGAGGGCGGCGCGACAACGGCGAGCGGACTTATCGCCTTGCCGCGCACCGATTCCCGGCGGCTGCGCGTGGTCAGCTACGAGCACGGCACGCTGGTGCTGAAGAGTGACGCGCCCTCGGTCAACGGCACGACCCGCCCAGAACGTGCCCGCACCATCATGTTCGCCGCGGCGGGCTATGCGGCCGTCGCGCCGGACTACCTCGGACTCGGCGAAGGTCCGGGCTTCCATCCCTACACCCACGCCCCCTCCGAGGTCAGCGCCTCGGTCGACCTCTTGCGCGCCGCCCGCACCATGGCTGCCGAACGGCAGCGCGATCTGGACCCGGACATCCTCGTCACCGGCTTCTCCCAGGGTGGACAGGCTGCGACGGCCCTGGGCAAGGCGCTACAGGGCGGTGACGTGCCCGGCTTCGGCCTGTCCGCGCTCGCGCCGGTCAGCGGGCCCTACGACGTCGCGCGGGTCGAGACGCCCGGCGCCATCGAGGGACGGGTCCCCCCGGCGATCGCGGTCTTCTTCCTGGCCTACTGGATCACCTCGATGAACCGCATCTACCACCTCTACGATCGGCCCGCCGACGCATTCTCCGAACCCATTGCCGACCGCATCGACCAACTCTTCGACGGACAGCAGAACGAGATCACCATCGGCACCGCCCTGCCCGTGCGCCCGGAACTGCTGCTGACACCGAAATTCCTGGCCCAGGCCCAACATCCGACCGGAACCTCGCAATCGGCAGTGGCCGCCAGCGACGGCACGTGCGACTGGACGCCACGCGTCCCGGTGCACCTCTACGCCGCCACCGGCGACCGAAATGTGCTCTACGCCAATGCCGAACACTGCCTGCAGGCCATGCACACCGACCGCGCCACCCTCACCGACCTCGGCGATATCGACCACTCCGCCACCGCCCGCATCGCGCTCCCGCAGATCCTCGACTGGTTCCAACGCGAAATTCCGGCCACCTGAACAGATTCAGCGGATGCCGGGAGTCGGGGCGGGGCCGATGCAGCCGACAATGAAGCAGCCGGATGGCCAATCCGCGAACGGTGCGGCAGGGGCCTTGCCGAGGCAGAGCAGCGGGCCGCACCCCGGATAGGCATTGGGACCGATGCCGAGGGCATCGAGGACCGCGTCGGGGTTGGTGATCATCGGATCGTCCAGGCTGACGCCCTCTTGTGGCACATAGGGTCCTGGATCCGGTAGCCGCGGTTCCCGGAAGGCCGCGTTGATGGCGCGCAGCGTATCACTCTGGAAGGTTCCGGCACCGCCAGGGACGGTGACGCCGGTCCAGCTGACCACCAGGTCGAGGCTCGGCACAATGTAGCTGTCCTGGCGCATCATGCCCGACATCTTGACGGCATCGGCTGGCAGACCGGGGAATTCGGCGGTGCATTCGGGTCCGTTGACGACGAAGAGGAAGCCATAGCACGGGCTGGTCTGCGACGGTTGACCCGCCTGCGCGAGGTAGTCCGCCGAAATGACCTGGATGCCATGCCAATTCCCGCGATTGGCGACCAGCAGGCCGAGCTTGACGAAATCGTCGGGTGGCAGCATGAGATGGGCGTAGCCGTAGGTGTTTCCGCTGCGGTCGCGGCCCCAGTAGTAGTCGGTGCTCCGGATGCCCAAGGGGTCGAACAGCTTTCGCTGCGCGTACTCCTGGAAGTCCATGCCGACGGCCCGCTGTACCACATAGGCGATCAGATCGACGGCGCGCTGGCTGTAGCGCCAGACCGTGCCCTGCGGATGCTCGACCGGTCGCGCCATGGCCTGCGCCACCACATTCGGATCGAGTTGCGCCAGCCCCGTGACCCCCTCGGAGAGTACCGAGACCTCGAGACCCGAGGATTCGGTGAGCAGATTGCGCACGGTGATCGCGCGGTGCTCGGCATCGCCGATGCCGGGCGGCAGATAGGCGTCGACCGGATCATCGATCCGCAGCCGCCCCTCGTCGACGGCGATGCCGGTGACCAGCGAGATCACGCTCTTGGTCGCACTCCACAGATTCCACGGCACACCGCCGGTCTGTGCATTGTTCGGCCCGGCCGCGATCAGACAGTTATTGCGGAACACCTGGATATTGCGCCGCGTCGGATCGGAGGCGAAGCCGATGGCCGTGCGCAGCGCGGCCGAATCGAGGCCGACCTCTTCGGGCGTCGCCGTTTGCGGCGTGCGCCCATCAGTGAGTGCACAATGCTTCAACTCCGCTGGCGCGGCATCGGCGACCGCACCCGACAGACCGGCCAACAGCACAACGGCCACGGTGATCGCAAACACCACAGCACTCTTCGAACGACGACCCACTCGACCCTCCACGTACCCACGGTTTCGGTGGTGAGATCGGGTGGTACGGCCCCCTGTTACGGCATCGAACGCCCCAAATCCCATGGTCACAGGGGTTAGGGGCAGGCTCACAGCGGACTGACAGCAAACGCCAAGGCGGTCCACCGGTACGGCTGTGATACTCCCCAGGTGACAGTGACCAGTCCCCCGGCGTCCCTGCCCAATACGACCCCGCCCGACCCGACCCCGCCCGTCTCGGCGACGGCGTTGCCACCCATCCGGCGGTGGGAGCGCATCGGCCTGGTGGTCCTGCTGATCGGGACGGCGGCCGCCTATCTGTGGAATATCACCGTCAATGCCATGGGCAATGGCTTCTACGCCGCCGCCGCGTGGTCGGGTTCGCGCGACTGGAAGGCGGTGCTGTTCGGCTCACTGGATCCCGGAAACTTCATCACGGTTGACAAGCCGCCGGTATCGCAATGGGTGATGGGACTTTCCGGTCAGCTGTTCGGCTTCAGCAGTGCGAGCATGCTCATACCGCAGGCGCTGATGGCGGTCGCGACGGTCGCGCTGATGTACGGCGCGGTGACCAGGGCGACCGCGAGCCGCGGCGCGGGGCTGCTCGCCGGTGCCGTCTTCGCGGTGACGCCGGTGGTTGCGCTGATGTTCCGGTTCAACAATCCGGATGCGGTCATGGTGCTGCTGATGACGGCCGGTGCGTACTGCACGATCCGCGCGCTGCGGCAGGCGAGTGTGCGCTGGCTGATGCTGGCCGGGGTGGCGCTCGGCTTCGCATTCCTGGCCAAGATGCTCGAGGGTCTGATGGTGTTGCCCGCGTTGGGCATCGCGTATCTGATCGTCGCACCCACCGCACTGCGGACCCGGCTGTGGCACCTGCTGGCCGCGGCCGGGGCGTTGATCGTCTCGTCGGGCTGGTTCGTACTGCTGACCATGCTGTGGCCGGAGTCCTCGCGACCGTATCTGGCCGGTTCGACGAACAACACCTTCATGGATCTGGTGCTCGGCTATAACGGCTTCGCGCGCTTCCTCGGCCGCAATCACAAGGGCGGCAACCGCTTCGAGCTGCCGCCCGGTTACGAAATGCCGCACAATGCCGGACCGGGACAGGGCTTCGGCGGCTTCGGTTCGGGACCGGACCGATTGTTCACCGGCGAAATCGGTTATGAGATCTCCTGGCTGCTGCCAGCGGCGATCCTCGCCTTCGTGCTGGTGCTCGCGGCACGGTGGCGCGCGCCGCGCACCGATCTGGTGCGTGGTGCGGCATTGACCTTCGGACTGTGGCTGATCATTGATGGCGTCGCCTTCTCCACCATGAAGGGCGGCATGCACGCCTACTACACCCTGGCGATCGGACCCGCCGTCGCGGGAATGTTCGCGCTCGGTGTGCACGAAATGTGGCTTCGCCGCGACAGCGCCTTCGGTCGAATCGGCTCCGCCGCACTCATTCTGACCGCGGGCATATGGGCATTCGTTGTCCTGCAGCGGAATTCGGACTGGCAGCCCTGGCTGCGGTGGACCATCCTCGTGCTCTCGGTGCTCGCGGCGGTCGGGCTGCTCATCGCATCGCTGCCGGCGGCCGGGCGCCGCCGGGCGCGTGACCGGGTGACCTCGGTACTGGTGGTCGCGGGTGTGCTGGCCGGTCTCGGCGGGTCGACGGCATACGCAGTGACGACGCTGCCACAGTCGCATACCGGCGGCAGTCCGACGGTCGGCCCGGCCCGCAAGCAGAAGCCCGGTCCCGAGAACGAGGCCCAACAGGAGATCCGCCGGTTCATGAGTGGCGATTTCGCGGAGCCGCGATTGGTGGGCATGCTCAGCGATACGACGACGCGGTGGTCGGCCGCCGTGGACCGCTCCTCGACCGCGGCCACCCTCGAATTGGCAAGTCGCACACCGGTTATCGCGATCGGCGGCTTCACCTCCGATGATCCGGTGCCGACACTCGACCAGTTCCAGGAACTGGTGCGCACCCATCAGGTCACCTACTACCTCGCGCAGGAGGTGAAGCTGCCCGATTCCTGGCGGGTCCCGACTCGAGGCAATGCCCCGGCTGCGGAGCCCGACGACGAGCTGTGGCGGCCGGTCGGCCACAAGGACATCGGCGACTGGGTGGCCGAGCATTATCAAGCGGTCCACATCGGTAATGTCGCGGTCTACGACCTGACGGCGTCGCCGAGCTAAGGGGTGCGCCTCGGAAAGCGCCGGGCCCAGGGTTCGAATTCGATACGGGCACTGGTGATCACGGTGCTGAGCAAGCGATACCAGCCAGCGATGATGATCAGCTCCAGGATCTGGTCCATGTCGTAGCGTTCGGCCAGCCGGGTCCAGACCTCATCGGAGATATCCCCGGTGTCGTGGAGTTCATCGGCCATGAGCACCAGCACGCTGTCCGCGGCGGTCCACGCCGGATCGTCGGCCGGACCGACCGCGGCAGCGTCGATTTGGGCGGTGGTCAGGCCGACCTGCGGACCCTGGACCACCGCGTGCACGCCCCATTCGTACTCGGCGCCCGCCCGGGCGCAGGTGCGGTGGATGACGATCTCGCGATCGCGCGGCGGCACCCGGCCGTGGCCCAGAATTCCCGCGCCCAGTGGCCGCATGCGCGCGAAGAGTTCATCGTGCACGGCCAGCGTGCGGAACAGCGCCAGCGGTTCGATTGTGGCTTCCGGTGGCATCCACTTCTTCAGCTGTGCGTCGATATCGGGTGCGTAGGGCGGGTGCAGCGGGGCGATTCTGGGTGTGGATTCGGTGGTCATCGATCGAACCTCGTTAGACTGATCTTCATGCTTCGAAAAACAGAGCAAGGACGGTCTCGATGGTAGCTTCGGAATCCGAAGCGGGCAAGACTCCGGTGGTCGGCAAGCCCGTGCGGGGATCGCGCACCGGGCGCCCGATCATGGCGCTGCTGGATCTGCTCGGACGCCGCTGGACGCTGCGGGTGCTGTGGGAATTGCGCGACGGTGCCAGCGTCACCTTCCGCGAATTGCAGGGACTGACCGGCGGGGTGTCGGCCAGTGTGCTGAACGATCGGCTGCGCGAGTTGCGTGCGGTGGCGATCGTGCAGACGGATGCGAAGGGGTACCGCCTCACCGCCGATGGCCTCGAACTGGTCGCGGCCCTCGAGCCGCTACAGGTTTGGGTCGAGCGCTGGGCCGATGACGCCTAGGTGCCGACCGGGGCCGCGTTCGAAGCCGCGGTCAGTTGCTCGACAGGGCGACCGACAGTGCGCGGGCCGCCGCGGCCAATCGGCTGGCATCGCCGCGCCGCAGCACCGCATCGAGTCCGGGTAGGTCACCGCGAGCGCCCGATTTACGTGCGCAATCGGCCGCCACCGCAACCACATCGGGCAGGCCGGGCGTCGGATTGCTGGCGAACAGCACGGGCAGGATGGCCGCGAGCAACGGCCAGGTGCGGTGCGCGCCCAATACGCGACGGGTGTCACGCAGCGAACTCGCGAGGCGCCCGGTCTGGGCGCGCACGGGCAGTGCCCGCGCCAATAGATCCGGCCGGAGTTCGTCGGCGGTTGCCAGCGCGGCCAGTGCGTCGACGCCCGCGGTTCGGTCGCGGATATCCTGGCTGACGAGTGCGGCCATTACCGCCCGATGCACCCGCGGCCCCTTCGTGCCCGGCAGATTCACGATGCGCGACAGCCGATCTCGGTCCACCCATGACATCCACGCCGCCTGGACCTCCGGGATGGGGAGCTGATATTCGGATAGCGGGCTGGAGTGCCCGCGCTTATTCGGAGGCGGGCCCCGCAATGCCGCGCTCAGGTAATTCGGAAACGCGTCGGTCTCCGCATCGGAATGATCACTGCGCAACCAGGCGGCCAGGCGTGCCCCCTCGGGCGGCCGAAGTGCATCGGCCATCAATAGCACCTCGGGGCGCGCTGTCGGCGCGACCCGCACCAACGCCTGGGCGAAGTCGACCGGGCCTGGCCGCAGGCCCAACTCCGCGTATTCGCGCAGCCGCTCGACGAGTTCGGCGGCATCGATCCCGCCATTGTCAAAGGTGGGCGTGGCCAGTGCGAACGGCGGCAGCACAGCACCTTCCAGCACCAGGGTGCCCCATTCGGCCATGCGGTCGGTCAGCGGGGTGGAGCGGGTAGGACCGCGCGGCGGATATCGCAGTGCGCCGGTGGCAATCGCGGCCAGGGTGCGCATCGACCACGGTTGCCTATCGCACCACCGACGCTGTTGTTGGCGCTGCCACCACGATGGATCCTGTTGCGCCGCAGGCACTTCGTGGTCGATGAGCCGCCCGAGAGCCGTCGACAACTCGTTGCGATCCCGGTAGGTGAACCGGATGACGGCGTCGAGGAAGCGCTCGTCCAGTGACCAGTCGTCGTGCGGTCGTGCTGTCACCCGGCGGTACAGCTGCACCGTCTCCACGACCGTGCGCGCCACCGTGAATCGAGCGAGTGGAGCCGGCGGTGGCAGCGTGAACCGCTCCTCGATCTCCCACGCTCGCGCCGCGTCCGCCAACTCTTCCCGCGTCCGCTCGTCCGCGACCCGCAGCTGCCGGGTGATGATCCGCGCCATCCGCTCACGCAGCCCGATATCCGCGGTCGTCTCGATGGCTTCCGCCAGCACCCGCACGGCCGCCGAGGCGCACCCCGGCTCATCCCGAACTGTCCGATCCAGCCAGCTCAACTGTGCCCGTACCAGCTTCTTCTCCGGTCGCGCGAGCACCGCCCGGGACAGCGATACGACATCCGCGCTGGCGAGCGCGCCCTCGTTATGCAATTCGGCGAGCACATTCTGCGCATGCGCGGCGGCGGTGGACCGCCCCTCGGTCAACATCCGCGAGTAGAACTCCACCCGCCCGGCGCATTCCGCGACGCTGGCCCGCATCCGCGTGAGTTCCACCAGCTGCCAACGGATCTCGGACGGACGCGCATCCGCACGCAGCAGACTGCTGAGCAGCTGCCCATGTCTGACCGCGCGCTCGGTATCCGCCATGGGCACACCGTAGAGGCGAGGTCCGACAATCTGGGGGTTGACAGCGGGCGGATGAGTGAGTGTATAGTCACTCACATGAGCAGACGCGGTGTCGTACTTTCTACCTCGGAGATCCGGCGGGATGCGGTGGTCGATGCCGCGATCGCCGAATTCGCACAGGCCGGATATCACGGCACGCCGATCAATACCGTTGCGGCGCGGGCGGATATCTCGCCCGCCTACGTGTTCAAGCTGTTTCCCGGCAAGGTCGCGCTGTTCGTGGCGGCGCTGGATCGGTGCTACGAACTGGTGGAGCGGGCGTTGTCGGCCGGTGCTGCGCGGGTGGACGGCGCGGCCCCCGACGCGATCCTGTACGAGATGGGCGCGGCGTATGCGGAACTGATCACCGACCGAAACCTGTTGATGCTGCAGGTGCACGCGCAATCGGCGTCCGATATCCCGGAGGTTGCCGAGGCGGTGCGGCGTGGGCTCGAGCGGGTGACGACCTTCGCGAAGACGCGATCCGGGGCGGCCGATGACGCGGTGCAGCGCTTCATAGCCTACGGCCAACTCTGCCATCTGATCACGACGCTCGGATTGGACAGTATCGAAAGCGATTGGGCGCGAATGCTGAGCGCCGGTATCCGTCACGTCGATCCGAAGCACTGAAGAAACTTGTTGCCCCTTCGTGGGGCACTCTTTTTGACCACCGAGTGACTGTCCAGTCACTCACTAGATGAACATCAACCGAGAGGACACCGAAAATGAACACCCTGGCGACCCAGATCCTGCTGCCCGGCCCCGTCGAACCGTCGGGTCTGCAGATCACCCACCGCGAACTGCCCGCACCGGCCGCTGGCCAAGCCATGGTGGCTATCGAGGCGACCGGCATCTCCTTCGCCGAACAACAGATGCGCCGCGCGAAGTACTACGACCAGCCGCCGTTCCCGTTCGTCCCCGGCTACGACCTGGTCGGCACGGTGACCGCAATCGGGGCGAATGTCGATTCGGCGCTGCTCGGCCGCCGTGTCGCCGCGCTGACCAAGGTCGGCGGCTGGGCCAGCCATATCGTCATCGACGCCGCCGACCTGGTCCCGGTTTCCGACGGCCTCGATGCCGCGGAGGCCGAAACCTTCGTCGTGAACGGCATCACCGCATGGCAGATGCTGCATCGCATTGCCAAGGTGCGCAGCGGCGCAACGATTCTCGTGCACGGTGCCAATGGTGGCGTCGGCTCGACGCTGGTCCAGCTCGCGCGTCACGCCGGAATCCGGGTGCTCGGTACGGCATCCGCCCGGCACGCCGAAGCCGTTACCGCACTGGGCGCCGAGGCCATCGACTACCGCGGCGACGTGGTGGCGCAGGTTCGTGCGCTGGCGCCGGGCGGGGTCGACGCGGTCTTCGATCACGTCGGTGGTCCGGGCATCGTCGATTCGTTCGGCCTGCTCGCACCGCATGGCACGCTGGTCTCCTATGGCACCGCGGCCACCAAGGACGATCCCGGCAACTCGCGTCTCCCGGTACTCGCCCTGGTGGGTCGCCTGATCTGGTGGAATCTGTTGCCCAACAAGCGGAATGCGCACTTCTTCAACATCTGGGCGGGAAAGCGCAACCGCGCCCGGTTCCGCACCGAGATCGCCGCGGATCTCAGTGCGGTATTCGACCTGGCCGCGGCCGGAATCCTGCGGGCGCAGGTGGCCGCTCGCATCCCGCTGTCCGAAGCCGCCCGCGCAATGGAACTCGCCGAATCCGGAACCGTCACCGGCAAGGTCGTCCTCGTCCCCTGACGCTGTTGCCCCGGCTCACGCCCCGGTCGTGGAGCCGGGGCGGACGATCATCAGCACCGTGACGACGGTCCAGAGGAGATTGAAGATGCCGGTGAACATGGCCAGTTGGGCGGTGCTGGGGACGGGCTGGGATGCTGTGCCGGAAAGCGCGGCGAGGATGCGGGTTTGATCGGGCAGGATTGCCAGGGCGAGGATTCCGGCGGCCGCCCCGGTCAGGGCAATGGAGATGGTCAGCCAAGTATCGGTCAGGACACCGAGACTCGCCGCGGTGGCCAGACCGAAGACCGGGACGGCGAGGCCGATGGCGGCATAGACGCGGCAGATGCGATGCAGGGTGCGGGCGGCGACCAGGTGGTGTTGGTCGGCCGGGGTGGCGAATGCCAGGCGAGCGGCGGCGGGGAACATGCTGGCGGCCACGGTCACCGGGCCGATGGCGATAATGGCGGCCAGGACATGCAGGGAGAGTAGAAGTTTCGTCACGGGCCGCGGCTCACCGAGCGACGGCGGGGGTACGGCCCGCATTGCGCCGGACGGTGCCGCAGCGCTTGGCGTCCGGCCATTGGTCCTTCGGTCCTTCGGGCAATGGCCCGACTGCGCCGGGGACGACGATCAGGTCCGCGCGGTCCGGATCGAGTCGGGCGGCGGCATCGAGCGAAATGGCGGAGATGCTGCCGGGCACCCGGCGTGCACCCTCGGCGGACACCGATTCGACGGTCACCCAGCCGTCGGATGCCAGACGTCCGGCATCGAGCACTACGAACGGTGCGATGACATCCAGTGGGTCGAATCCGTCGAACAGTACGAACTGGGCGAGCACCCGAATCAGCTCCTTCTCATGTAGGTGCTGCCGACGCTAGTGATCGGGGAGCGACGCGGGAACTGGCGAAATTGCCATATGTCAACAGATTCTCGCCAAGCCGGTTGAACTGCAATTGCGGGGAATCTACGAGGTCAGGGCATTTGGCGGGAACCCGGTGACCGCCTACGGTATCGGCATGCACACCGTGGCCGTCCTCGCGTTGGACCAGGTCCTGCCCTTCGACCTCTCCACGCCGATCGAATCCTTCACCCGCTGTCGGCTGCCCGATGGCCGCCCGGCCTACCGGGTGCGCGTCTGCGCCGCCGCACCGACCGTCGAGACCGAACTGTTCACCATCCGGGCCCGCTGGGGACTCGAGGCATTGGCCGAGGCCGATACGGTCATCCTGCCCGGCTGCGCGGATCCCGCCGCGCCGGTCCGCGCCGATGTCGTCGCGGCCCTGCGCGCGGCCGCGGCGAATGGCACCCGCATCGCCTCGATCTGTGTCGGCGCCTTCATCCTCGCCGCCACCGGACTGCTCGACGGGTTGCGCGCCACCACACACTGGGTGGCCGCCCCGACGCTCGCCGCCCGCTACCCCGCGATCGATGTCGACCCCGATGTGCTCTACGTCGATAATGGCCAGTTCCTCACCTCCGCGGGCGCCGCCGCCGGAATCGACCTGTGCCTGCACATGATTCGCCGCGATCACGGTTCGGCAGTGGCCGCCGATGCCGCTCGCCTCGCGGTGATGCCGCTGGAACGCGAAGGGGGACAGGCGCAGTTCATCGTGCACGACCAGCCGCCGACGCCGCAGGGCGCGTCGATGGAACCGCTACTGCACTGGCTGGAGGAGAATGCGGCGAAGTCCCTCACGCTGGAAGATGTTGCGGCCCAGGCCGGTATGAGCCAACGGACCCTCAACCGCCGCTTCCGCGAACAGACCGGCACCACCCCGCTGCAGTGGCTGCACCGAGCCCGCATCCGTCAGGCCCAATACCTGCTCGAAGCCACCAACCATCCGGTCGATCGCATCGCCACCCAGGTCGGATTCGGTTCCCCCACCGCCTTTCGCGACCGCTTCAAACGAGTCGTCGGCACCAATCCGCACGCCTACCGCACCGCCTTCCAGAGCCTCGCCCGCTGACTCGGCTCGAGAACTGACGGTTCCAACCGGACCGCAGGACAGTCGCGCGCCGGTGGGCCGCCACCGCCGGGCCATCGCGCAGCAGCGTCGGATCGTCGTCGAGCAGGCGGGCGTTCGAGTTCGCGCAGCACCGGTCCCGGATCCCGTCGACCAGCAGGGCCTGGACCCGCCGCAACTGCGTCAGGGCGGGTGCCTGCCGTCCGCTGCGATCGAGCGCCAAGGCCAACAGCTGCCAACGTGTTCGCGATACGGTGCCGGAATCACCGCTTCAGTGGGGATAGGTGCAGCGTCCGTTCATCGGTCGCGGATCCGGGCGGCGATCCCGTCGAGCACGCACCCGAGGCCGAAGTCGAAGCGCTGGTCCGCGTCCGGATCGGCGGCGTCGCGCACCCGACGGGCGAAGTGCGGATAGTCCTCGCTCGCGATCACCTCGCGGATATAGGGTGCGACGGTCTCGCGCCACTGGTCCTCGGTCAGACCGGTGCGACGTCGCGCCTGTTCCTCGGCGAGTTGGGCGGCGGTGGCGCCGAAAACGTAGGCGTGCAGGGTATCGACAATGGCGGCCGCGCTCGTGATATCCGGTGTCAGCTCGGTCGCGGCGGCGAGTGAAGTGTCGTGCAGGCGAAGGGAATTCGCACCGAGCGTGGGTCTGCCGGTCAGTTCGGAGGCCAGCCACGGGTGCCGGATCATGGTGTCGCGCAGGTGCCGCGCGATGGCGGTGAGGTCGGTGCGCCAGTCGCCGACAAGGCCGGGCGGCGCCACCTCGCCGCGGACCGCATCGATCATCAGATCGAGCAGATCATCGCGACTGGCGACGTAGCGGTACAGCGATGCCGTGCCGGATTCGAGTTCGGTGGCAATGCGACGCATGGACACCGCGTCGGGTCCCTCGCTGTCGGCCAGGCCGATGGCGGTGCGAACGATCTGCTCCACGCCGGGAGCCTGCCGTCGCGGCGTGCGCCGCTGCTTGCTCCAGACCAGCGCGGGTGTCTTCGCCGAATTCGTCACTACCTGCTCCTTGACTGCTTTCGTTGCGAACATCGTAGCAGTATGGATACGGTGTATCCGTTACGGATACGCTGTAGCCATAAGGGAGTTGTCATGTTGCGAACACCGGTATTGATCGTCGGAGGCGGCTCGGTCGGCCTGTTCACGGCCCTATTTCTGGCCCGACACGGGGTCGAGGCGCAGCTGGTCGAGGTACAGCCGGAGCCGTCGGTGCATCCGCGGGCGACCGGGCTCGGCCCGCGCACCCTGGAATTCCTGCGCGAGGCCGATGTGTTGGACGCGGTCGATGCGGTGGCCGTCGATATGTCGGCGGGCAATCTTGGCAAACTCACCGCGACAACCCTCATCACGGCGAATCCGGCCGGGCTGCCCGATGCCGCGCCCGCACGTTCGGGATGGCGCTCGGACTTGGTGACACCGGCCGCGATTCGCGGCACCTGCCCACAGCACCGGCTCGACTCGGTGCTGCTGCCCGCGGCCACCCAGCACGGTGCCGCCGTCCGCTACGGGACCCGGCTGCTGTCCTTCGACCAGGATGCCGATGGCATTACCGCCCATCTCGACAACGGGCAGACGATCCGCGCCGACTACCTGGTCGCCGCAGACGGCGTGCACAGCGGGGTGCGCAAGGCGCTCGGCATCGGCACGAACGGGCCTGGGGCGCTCGGCAATCCGAAGATGAACATCCTCTTCCATGCCGACCTACGCCCGTATACCCAAGGTCGGCAGTTCGTCGCATGCGATATCACCACCCCGAACGCGCCGGGCATCTTGATGACCATCGATGGCGCGAAAGAGTGGGTTTTCCACAGTGATTACGATCCGGCGCGCGGCGAATCGGCCGAGGATTTCACCATCGACCGGTGCGTCGAATTGATCCGTGCCGCGGTCGGCGATCCCGATCTGGATCCGCAGGTGATCAGCAGATTACCCTGGCGGGCAAGGGGATCGGTCGCCGAACGGTTCCGGGATGGGCGGGTGTTCCTGGTCGGTGACGCGGCGCACGCGGTGCCCCCGCTCGGCGCCTTCGGATTGAATACCGGCGCGGCCGATGCGCACAATCTGGCCTGGAAACTGGCCGCGGTGCTGGCCGGGCGTGCCGGTCCGGCGCTGCTCGACAGCTATGACGCCGAGCGGCGTCCGGTCGCGACCACCACCATGGCGCAGGCGCTGCTTCGATTGAAGGCCCCACGGCTGCACTGGGATTCCAGCCCGGCCGCCGCCGCCGAGCGCGCGGCACTCGGCATCATCAACGCTCCCGTCGTGCATATGGGCTATCGATACGATTCGGCGGCGGTAATCGCACCGGAGCCCGCGCTGCCATCGACCGAGGACATCGAACTCGTGCTCGACGGCACACCGGGATCCAGGCTTCCGCACGCCTGGGTGGAGCGCGACGGCACCCGAGTCTCCACCCTCGACCTCGTGGCATCCCATTTCACGCTGCTGGTCGGTCCGGATGGTGCGACGTGGCTGCGTGCCGCACGCGAGGTTGCCGACCGTCTACTCATACCCCTGCGGGCGACGGTGATCGATCCGCCGGACTGGTTGCGGCAGGTCGGAATTCGCGAGCAGGGCGCTCTTCTCGTGCGACCCGATCAGATGATCGCCTGGCGCGCGCCGACCACGCCGCCGGATCCGGCCGATGCGCTCGGTCGAGTGCTCACGCGCATCCTCGCCCGCACTGGGGGCTAGCCCACCTGGCTGTTTCGGATCGGCGTGTGGGGGAAATCTCACAGATGTCAGGCACCGGGCACCCAGCCTGAGTCCGAAATGTGAGGTACCACCATGACAGCGGAAGGGCCGTGGGAAATTCCCCCGCTCGACGACGCGCCGGATATCGCCCGCGCGCCCGAGCCGCAGCCGGGAATTACATTGGCGGACGCTAGAAATTGGCCCGGATTCGTCCTGCTGATCATCGGCGGACTCGTCGCAATCATCGCCGCGGTGATCGCGGCGGTCGGATACCCCGGCGCGGCATTCATTTTCGCGCTCGTCGCCATCGCCGCATCGCTCAGCGGCGTGGCGCTCGTATTGTTCGAGCGTCGCGGCCACCGCCCGCAGCGCGGGACGCGGACACCGCCGTGGCAGCCGACCATCCCGCCGGGGGCCTGATCGCCTGTGTCAGTGGCCTTTACAGGCATCCTCGGCAATATTCTTGGTGGCGTTGAACTTATCGATCGCGGCATTGAGGGTATCGGTGGGCGCGCGCCGATCGAGGGTGTCGGCGAGTGCATTGGTGTCGTCGCGGTAGCTGCGCAGCGGAGTCGCGACGGCCAACGGCACCTCGGAGGTCACCTTCGCATCGATGGTGCGCGCGTTATTGCGCAGTGCGGTGACGGCGTCATTGGCCTTGGAATTGGTCTCCGGGTCGTTGATGCCCTTGCTATTGCTCGCATCGATGTAGTCGTTGAAGGTGCTGATCGAGCTGCTGTTCGCGGTGGCGAAGGTGTCGCACGCGGTTCCGGTCGCCCGTTCGGCCGCTGCCGCGCGCGAGGAGGATGCGGCCACCGACGACGCCGTGACCTCGGAGGTGTATGCGGCGAGTTCCGTCTGGTCGACCTGCGCGCTGCCGGTGATCTGCTTCGAGCATGCGCCGATGGTCAGGACACCCGCTGCGGTCGCGGCCGCGGCGGCGACGAGGCCCGCACGTTCTAGACGTCGCATGTCGGTTTCCCCTCTCTCCTCCGGACACCCGGCCGCTGGAGGCGCGAAGGAGGCCGGACGTAAAGACGGTACTTGTTCGCGCCCGCCGACGTCAGCCGAGCGCGGCCAGATCGATGACCAACTGATATCCAGCGGACCCGATGATGCAGGTCAGAGTGGAAGATCGGCACCGGAGCACGCCGGGACCCGCCGGTCCCGGTGTGCTCCGGTTGCGATGGATCAGCGCTGGCCGAGCAGGCCGCGCATGGTGGTGATTTCGGCCTGCTGGGCCGCGACGATCGCGGTGGCGAGTGCCTTCGCATCCGGGTTGACGCCGTTGGCGAGTTCGGTGTTCGCCATGGTGATCGCGCCGGTGTGGTGCTCGATCATCAGTTCCATCCACTGCCGGTCGAAGTCGGCTCCCGATGCCGCCGCCAGCGCGTTCATCTGCTCGTTCGACATGATGCCCGGCATTGCCGAGGTGCCGGGCATGGTGGTCATACCGGGCATGGTGGTCATACCGGGCATGGTGGTCATGCCGGGCATGGTGGTCATGCCGGGCATGGTGGTCATGCCGGGCATGTGCATGGTGCTGGTCATACCGGGCATCTCCATGCCGTGTCCGCCGTGTCCGGTGCTGCTCGGCGCGGGCTTGCCGAAGCTCTCGAGCAACTTGGTGATCTGCTCCATTTCGGGGGACTGTGCCTGCTCGATATTCGCGGCGAGCGCGCGCACCTGCTCGTTCTGGGTGCGGCTCGGGACCAGCCGCGCCATCTCGACCGCCTGCGCGTGATGCGGGTACATCATCTGCAGGAAGGTCACGTCGGCGTCATTGAAATCGGTTCGGGCGGCGGGCGTTCCGGAGCTGGCCTGGCTCGACGACGAGCCGTGGTCCGCGCTCGGCGATTCGCCATTGCTACAGCCCGCGGCGAAAAGCGCTGCGGCGGTGCTGGTTGCGGCAATGGCGAGGGTGATTCGGTTACGGGTGATGAACATGTCTGTGCTCCTGAGGAATGGCGAATAAACGGTTTCGGACAGGCAGAAGCCGCGACCGTGGTTGCGGGCGCGGTGGGCCTGTCAGATCCGCAGAATCGACAATTCGGCCAGGGACAGCACGGTCCACGGTGGTGCGCGTTCGCGCATCGGCCGCCACTGGCGCGGTTTCGACACACCGCCACCCGGTCGATCGAGGGTGATCCAGTAGAGCAGGACGAGCATCAGAGCCAGTGCCACGGCCGTCAGGATGAAGACGCACGCGTGCATGCCGCCGTGTGCGTTGCCGCAACCGTCATCGGTGCAGTCCGATCCGGTGGTCGCGTCGTGCTCGGCGGGCATCGCCATTGTCATCGTGCCGTGGTGGTGGTCGGCGGGCGTGGCGACAGTGAAAACCCCTGCGTGCATGGCCACGATCCCCGCGACCAGCACCAGCACACCGAGCGCCCGGACGAGTCCGGTGGCGCGCGGCGACAGGTGCTGTTGGACCACGCCGTCATTCTAGAACGGCCCGGACGGGCGATCTTTGATACCCCCTGGCCGTATCGACACCGGCTATGCGGTCGCGATATCGATCACCAGCCGGGTGGGATTCGTCAGCGTGCCGACCGCGAAGTTCGGGCGATCGGCGTTGACCCCGATGAACGATTGGGTGGTGCCCTCGAAGACGGTGGTCCGGTAGACGCCCGCGATCGCAGGTGCGCTGGGGTCGGTGGCCGGATCGGGACCGGAGTACGGCGTCACACCGCTGTCGAACGGATAGGCCGAACCCGTGATCTGGACCTCCAGAATCGAACGGCCCGCGACATCGATGACCTTGCCGCTGCCGTCCTGGATGGCCTGCTCGGTGTACTGCACGATCCAGCCGGGTGTGCCAGCGCCGCCGAATTCGTAGACCACGCGGTCGAATCCGGGGTGATGTCCGATCCGCAGGTCGGACACGGTCACGCCCGCGCCATTGGATGGGGCGCCGCGCTTGGGCAGGGCATCGCGCGGGGCGCTCTCCGGCGCGTCGGTGAATGTGCCGGTCGTGGTCGGCGCGGTCGTGGTGTTCGGGCCGGATCCACCGTCGCCGCAGCCGGCGAGCACCATCGCCGCGGCGGCGGCCATCAGCACCATCCTGTTACGCATGTGGCTGATGGTATTGGCCCTCGCCCGCGCTGCCCGGGATTTGCTGCAACCCGGTGTCAGCCAGCGGGGTGTCGCCGATATACCGGGTCGGACGCGATGTATCGGCAACGATCTAGCACACTTGAGGTGTGGAAGATGTCGAGGATGTACTTGGCCGATTGCGGCGGTACCCGGATGTGGAGGCGCGCAACCTCTATGCCGTCGATGCCGCCGACCGGCTGATCCTCGACGTGGCCGCGGACGCCATCGATGCCGCTGGCGGCGGCCGGATCACGGTGATCGGCGACGCCTACGGTGCGCTCACCCTCGGCGCGATCGCCGGGCACGACCTGAGCGCTGTCCGGGTCCATCAGGATCTGCTCACCGGCGAACTCGCGCTGGCCAACAACGCCCGCGCGCTCGGCCTCACGGATCGCTATACCGCGCACGCGCTTTCCGAAGAGTTGCTCGCCGATGCCGAGGTCGTCCTGCTGCGCCTACCGCGCATGCTCGCCGGACTGGCCGAGATCGCCGATGCCATCGCCCGCTACGCCGACCCCGGGGTGGTCGTTGTCGCGGGCGGGCGCGATAAATACCTCACCAAATCCATGAACGACATACTGGCCGAATCGTTCTCGCAGGTGCGCGCGAGCCGGGGGCGGCAGAAGTCGCGCACGCTATTGGTGAGCGGTCCGAAACCCGTTGCCGCGCCGCCATTTCCGGTCCGCGAGCGGATCGACGATATCGATATCGACGTGGTCGCGCACGGCGCCGCGTTCTCCGGCGCCAAATTGGATATCGGAACCCGGTTCCTGTTGCAGCATCTCAAGTGGATGAAACCCGATGCCCGCGATGCCATCGATCTCGGTTGCGGCACCGGCATTCTGGCCGTCGCACTGGCCAAGGCGCGGCCCGGCATCCGCGTCGTCGGCACCGATCAGTCGGCGGCCGCGGTGGCCTCGGCGCGGGCGACCGCCGAGGTCAATCGGGTCGCCGATCGGGTGACGGTGGTGCGCGACGATGCCATGTCCGCGGCCGCGGACAATAGCGCCGATCTGGTGCTCTGCAATCCGCCGTTCCACGTCGGCGCGGCCGTGCACACCGGATCGGCGATCAAGATGTTCGCCGAGACCGGCCGGGTATTGCGGCCCGGCGGTGAGCTGTGGACGGTGTACAACTCACATTTGAACTATCGCGGTGTGGTCCAGCGCATGGTGGGCCAGACGGAGGTGATCGGCCGCAATCGGAAATTCACGGTCACGCGATCCGTGCGTGGACTGCGTGACGTCCAGCGGTAGTAGAGTCCGATTTGTCCGTACCGAAGGGTTGCTCGGGAACCCGAGCGGGCCGATACACGTTGGACAACCTAGTTGGATATCGAGCGACCGGCTCGATAGACACGGCTCGGGACCGATCTTCGAGCGACCGGCAAGTAGGCGCTGGCGATCGGCCACGGCGACGTGGACCACGACTCCAGAAAGGCATTCACGGTGCGCACCACTAGCAATCCGGTATTCCGTCAACTTCCTCGGCAAGAGGGCGGTGGCTATGCCAACTTCGGGTCAGGGGTGACGGGCGCGGGCCAGATGGGCCAGCAGTACGGCCAATACCCGCAGTACCCCGAATATCAGCAGCCGTACCAGCAGGCCCCGACCACGCGGGCCATGACCATCGACGATGTGGTCACCAAGACCGCCATCACCCTCGGTGTGGTCGCGCTGTCGGCGATCGTGTCCTACGGCCTGACCAATGCCAATACCGCGCTGGCCCCGCTGTTCGTCGTCGGCGGCGGTCTGATCGGTTTCGTGCTGCTGCTGGTCGCGACCTTCGCAAGGAAGCTGGACAACCCGGTCGTCGTGCTGTCGTACGCGGTCTTGGAGGGTCTGGCCGTCGGTGCGGTGTCGTTCATATTCAGCAATATCAAATTCGGCGGTGCCGGTGGCAGCGGTATGATCGCGCAGGCCGTGCTGGGCACCTTCGGTGTCTTCGCGGGCATGCTGGTGGTCTACAAGACCGGCGCGATCCGGGTCACTCCGCGCTTCACCCGCATGATCTTCGGCGCGACGATCGGCGTCCTGGTGCTCATGCTTGGCAATGTGATCGCCAGCGTCTTCATCGACGGCGGCCTCGGCCTGCGTGACGGCGGCCCGCTCGCCATTGTCTTCAGCCTGGTCGTCATCGCGGTCGCCGCATTCACCTTCCTGCGCGACTTCGACGCCGCCGACCAGCTGATCCGCGCCCAGGCTCCGGAGAAGGCCGCCTGGGGCGTGGCCCTCGGCCTGACCGTCACCCTGGTCTGGCTCTACCTCGAAATCCTGCGCCTGCTCAGCTACTTCAACAACGACTGATCCGGTACTTCAATAACGCGACTGATCCGGCCACCCGGGTCCGGCGCTGACGATACGGCCCCAGTTGCCTTGGTATTCCAGGCCACTGGGGCCGTTCTCGCTTATCGGGGGAGCTTGTGTGGATCAGGCGGCGATCCCGAGCCCCGTCACGATGATGACTGGAACCATCTACAGCAGCGGGCAGGGAATCCTGGCGTGTTCGCTGAGAAGTCGAAACCCGGGTGCGCACTGTGACATCCGCGAGCGGACGCGGATTCTCCGGGCCGATCGACACCACGGCGAGCAGCAGCCCTGACACGCCAACGGCTCCCCATCTCCATCGAGATGGGGAGCCGCTGAAGCGATTTGGCGAGTTACCCGATCAGCTCAGGCGCTCGATGACCATCGCCATGCCCTGGCCGCCGCCGACGCACATGGTCTCCACACCGAACTGCTTGTCGTAGGTCTGCAGGTTGTTGAGCAGCGTGGTGGTGATGCGGGCGCCGGTCATACCGAACGGGTGGCCGAGCGCGATCGCGCCGCCGGAGACGTTCAGCTTGTCCTCGTCGATCTTCAGCGCGCGGGCCGAGCCGAGCACCTGCACCGCGAAGGCCTCGTTGATCTCGAACAGGTCGATATCGTCGACGGACTTGCCCGCCAGCGCGAGCGCCCGCTTGACCGCCTCGATCGGGCCAAGGCCCATGATCTCGGGGGACAGACCGGAGACGCCGGTGGACACGATGCGCGCCAGCGGGGTGAGGCCGAGTTCCTTGGCCTTGGTGTCACTCATGATGACCAGCGCGGCCGCACCGTCGTTGAGCGGGCAGCAGTTACCGGCGGTGATGGTGCCGTCCGGACGGAACACCGGCTTCAGCTGGCTGACCGCCTCGTAGGTGACTCCGGCGCGCGGGCCGTCGTCCTTCGAGATCACGGTGCCGTTGGGCAGCGTGATCGGGGTGATCTCGCGCTCGAAGAAGCCCGCCTTGATGGCCTCCTCCGCGCGGTTCTGCGAGCGCACGCCCCAGCGGTCCTGCTCCTCGCGGGTGATGCCGGTGAACGACGCGACATTCTCGGCGGTCTGGCCCATGGCGATGTAGGCGTCCGGGATCAGGCCGTCCTCGCGCGGGTCGTGCCAGATGCCGGCCCCGCCCTCGGCGGCCTTCGCGGTGCGGGCCTCGGCCTCGGCGAACAGCGAGTTCTTGGTGTTCGGCCAGCTGTCGGCAGAGCCGTTCTTGTAGCGGGACACGGTCTCCACACCGGCGGAGATGAACACATCGCCCTCGCCCGCCTTGATGGCGTGGAAGGCCATCCGGGTGGACTGCAGCGACGAGGCGCAGTAGCGGTGCACGGTGGTGCCGGGCACGAAGTCGTAGCCCAGCTGCACCGCGACGATGCGGGCGATATTGAAGCCCTGCTCGCCGCCGGGGGAGCCGCAGCCGAGGATCAAGTCGTCGATCTGGGCTGGATCCAGAGCCGGCACCTTGTCGAGCGCCGCGCGCACGATCTGGGTGGTCAGATCGTCGGGCCGCATATCGACCAGCGAACCCTTGGCTGCCCGGCCGATGGGGGAGCGGGCGGTCGAAACGATAACTGCCTCAGGCATGAGGGCTCCTTATGTACTCGCTGCTCAGTTTTGTACTGGCACCTCTATGTGTACCGAATCCGCTGAGCGGGACATCCGCCACCCCGGTGATTCGATGAGTCGGCGCAGCCGGGCGGTGATGCCGCGACGTTCGGCAGAGCAGGCCTGGGGCGATTCCGATCGCCGCTGTGCAAGTGCCGTTACCAGGATCGGCAACAGATGCGCGGCGGCCAATGCGTAGCCGTCGGCAGAAGGATGGAAGCCGTCGTCGGCGAAGAGCCGGTCCGGCGCGGTGAGGAATTCCGGCCCGAGATCGCCCATCGGGACGGGGCTGCCGCCCGCGGTGTGGGTGACCGCGAATTGTGCCTTGGCCAGCCGGACGCTCCAGTTGTGCACGATGGTGCGCAGCGGCTGCGGAATGGCGCCGACGGTGCCCAGATCCGGACAGGTGCCGACCACAACGACGCTTCCGGCCGCATGCAGCCGCGCGACGGCCACGCCCAACCTGCGCGCCGACGCGGATATCGAATGCTTCTTGGTGATGTCGTTCGCGCCGATGAAGATGACCGCGGCATCCGGCGGCGGCCCCGCGACGAACATGGCGTCGACCTGTCCGGCCAGCCCCTTCGAAGTCGCGCCGGAGATCGCCTTGGTGCTCAACCGGATCCGCATGCCGGTGGCCTCGGCCAGCCCGCGGGCGATGCGCACCCCCGGTACCTCTTCGGCGGTGACGCAGCCCACACCCGCGGCGGTGGAGTCGCCGAAGACCATCAGGTGGACGTCGACCGGCCGACCGGGACGCCACGGCTCAGGGACGTCGCATCCGGCCGAATAGATACCGTCGGCCTCGGGCGGTTTGGTGGTATCGCGCCCGATCAGACCGCGCGCTGCTCCCGCCTGCGCCATGAGAAGTCGATACGCGGCCCAGGACGCGGTGCCCGCACTGGATCCGGCCAGCACGGTAGCCATACCCGTCACCGCGGCTGTCCGCCAACTGATTCGAGGTGCCACGACTAGAAATAGTACGTGTTGATCGGCGGCCTGCGGTCGGTCGAACTGCGCCGTTCTGCTCATCCGATATGCGGCTCCGGCACCGTATCGGTGCCCGTCGCCGCGTGGCGGGCAACCACATGCCGGACCGCCACTTCGGCGCGGCGATCAACTCCCGGCCAGCGGGATCAGGCCGGCACGCCGAAGGTGCCGTCGCCGCGTGGCGGGCAACCGCGTGCCGGAGCCACTTCGGCGCGGCGATCAAGTCCCGGCGAGCGGGATCAGGCTGGCACGTCGAAGGTGCCGTGCGCCGGGACGCTCGCAGTGTCGGTGGTGACGGTGACCTCGACGCGCCCCGGACCGGTGTCCTGGAACAGCGCGTACTGAATGCTGCCGTAGAGGCCGGTGACCACGTTGTTCTCGTAGACGCCCGTCGCGCCGGTGCTCAGATTGCGCCAGGTGACGGTGGTGCGGACCTCGCACAGCGGGGCCAGCGGATAGTCGCCGGGGCCCAGACCCGCCGCCGGATTCGCGCGCACATTGAGAATGGCCCGGCCCGGCCACTCCGAACTGGTATCGGCCCAGGTGCGGATGCTCGTCCAGCAGACGCCGCCATGGGCCAGCGTTGGCACCTGCGGGAATTCGACGGTCGCGGCATCGGCTTGCGCCGCGCCAACTCCCGCGGCGAGTGCCGCTCCGGCGAGAACTGTTGCGGCGCGAGCAATGTTCGGCTGCCTCATGGTCGCGATCCTAGGCAAGTGATCGGCCTCAGGTGCATTTGTCACGCAAAACCGTCCGAGGCGACGTGCGCGAACTCACAGTGTCGGATCCGCGACATGCGCGGTGCACTGCGTGTTGTGCGGTGCGTCCGCCAGCGTGCCTGTTGCGAACGCCGTGGGAGGGATCTGTGTGACGTTCGTTGTGCTGCTTTCTCGACCGCCGTCGGGGCTGACCTGTGACGGTCGGCACCTGCGTGGCACCGACCGGTGGCCACTGCGCGAAGTCAGCCCAGCTTTCCGCTTCGTCGGTCTTCCGGCTCGGGCGCACAGCACTCTGCGGCGGATACGCTGCGCCCCCTTGTGCAGGCTGCGGGACCGGTCGTGGTGCCCTGCGCGGTTTCGCTGTGCTTGCTGTCTACGGGGCCATTGTGCAGACCGCGGAGTCGGATTTGTGACATTCGCGGTGCCCGACGCGCCGTACGCTGCGCATCCGCCTCCGGGACCGTCGCGAACGCCCTGGAAGTCCTTCTGCAACGATAGGGGGCATGCGCATCGCTGATCATGTCGTTGACCTCATCGGCAATACGCCGCTGGTTCGGTTGAACTCGGTGGTGGGACCCAACGCTGGCGTCGTCGCGGCCAAGATCGAATATCTGAATCCGGGCGGCAGCGCCAAGGACCGCATCGCGGTGAAGATGATCGAGGCGGCCGAGGCCTCCGGTGCCCTGCGGCCCGGCGGCACCATTGTCGAGCCGACTTCGGGTAATACCGGTGTCGGGCTCGCGCTGGTCGCGCAGCAGCGCGGCTACAAGTGCGTATTCGTCTGCCCGGACAAGGTCAGCGAGGATAAGCGCAATGTGCTGCGCGCCTACGGCGCAGAGGTGGTGGTGTGCCCGACCGCGGTGCCGCCGGACCACCCGGACAGCTACTACAGCGTCTCCGATCGGCTGGTCCGCGAGATCTCCGGTGCGTGGAAGCCGGACCAGTACTCCAATCCGGGCGGCCCGGACAGCCACTACGAGACCACCGGCCCGGAGATCTGGCGCGATACCGACGGCAAGGTCACCCACTTCGTCGCGGGCGTCGGCACTGGCGGCACCATCACCGGCACCGGCCGGTATCTGAAGGAGGTGTCCGGCGGCAAGGTGAAGATCATCGGCGCGGATCCGGAGGGTTCGGTGTACTCCGGTGGCACCGGTCGGCCGTATCTGGTCGAGGGCGTCGGCGAGGACTTCTGGCCCTCGGCCTACGACCCGGCCGTGCCCGACGAGATCATCGCCGTCTCCGACGCCGACTCCTTCGATATGACCCGCCGCCTCGCGCGCGAGGAGGGTCTGCTGGTTGGCGGCTCCTGCGGAATGGCGGTGGTCGCGGCCATCGAGGTCGCGCGCCGCGATCCCGATGCACTGGTGGTCGTATTGCTGCCCGACGGCGGCCGCGGCTATCTGTCCAAGATCTTCAACGACCAGTGGATGAGCTCCTACGGCTTCCTGCGCGACCGTCTGGACGGCACCGCGGAACCGCTGGTCGGTGATGTGCTGCGCGGCAAGTCCGGCGCGCTGCCCGATCTGGTGCACACCCATCCGTCGGAGACCCTGCGCGATGCGATCGAGATCCTGCGCGAATACGGGGTTTCGCAGATGCCGGTCGTCGGCGCCGAACCGCCGGTCATGGCCGGTGAGGTCGCGGGCAGTGTCACCGAGCGCGATCTGCTCTCCGCGGTCTTCGAAGGCCGTGCGCATCTGACGGATTCGGTGGCCCAGCATATGAGTCCGTCGTTCCCGCTGATCGGTTCGGGCGAACCCATTTCGGCCGCGACCAAGGCACTGTCGGATACCGACGCGTTGATGGTGGTCGAGGACGGCAAGCCGGTAGGCGTGATCACCCGGCACGATCTGCTCGGGTTCCTCAGCACCTGATCCAGCTGAATCCACCTGGCTCGGTCGCCACTGAGTCGCCCGTCGGTCGTCGAGGTGACGGATCAGTGGCATTGGCCGGGCACAGGTCGGCGGGCGCGTTTTCGGCCGTTGCCGTGGCACTGTTCGGCTCGGCGCTGTTCGTAGATCCGGTGCTGTCAGGTCTGTAGCCGGCATCAACACCCGGGGCCATCAACGCCTTGCCAGCCACGGCCGAGGGTATGGGATGACGGGCCCGGATTCGATCCCGCCGTATTGCCGCACGTCTTCCGACGCTTCGCGCGTGGCCACGGACTCGGGTTCGCGCTGGTGCGCTCGATCGTCGCACTGCACGACGGGCGGGCCGAGGCGGTCAACCGGGCCGAGGGCGGCGGCCACCAGAGCCTGCACCTGCTCTCGATGTCCAGCGGCGACTGTCGCCGGTACTCGGTTGCTATGCGGATCGACGCGTGCGCGAATTATCTTGTGCGGCACCGATGATGAGGTCGCTCCACTGGTCGGCGAGCAGCGCGAGGCGATACCAGGCGGCGTGTACGCGATCGTCGGAGACCTTTTCGGCGGTGTGCAGCAGATGGCTGGCGTGGGTGTAGGCGGCGGCCATCCGATCCAATGTCGCGCCGATGGATTCGGCCCGGATATGTGCCGTCGATCGCCGCTGCGGCACCCGGGTGATCACCCAGGTGTCGATAGCCGAGACGAGTTCGGCTCGGCGGCAATCGATTCCGGCAGTGGCGAGCGGATCGTCGTGCCGCTTCCTGTGCAGATCCGCGAGCACGCGCGCCAGCGGAACAAGCGGATGTTCCGAACCCGGTTCGGGCGGATGTCCGCCGAATGCGCCGATCAATTCTCGTTGGTCCGGAAGCATTTTCGCGCCCTCGATGATCGGCGCGCGGTCACGGACGAACATTATGGGCCCCCAGATCTGACGACGGCATGAACATGGTGCACCTCCGAATAAGCGGTCGGTGCACTCGGATTCGCCGCGTTGATCCGGGACGCTGTACGGCTCCGATGCTGTGAGGCCTTCCCGAAACCGAGTGCCGTTACAGCTTCGCTATCCGCCTTGGCGAATCGGTGACATGAAGATGGCACAGCGATGACAGGTAGTAACAATATTCTCAACTCGGTGCGAGCGCCGCTGTGAAATGTGCCGACCAGTCCGAAATACGCCGAATTCGCCACTTCCCCACCATGATTCGCACTACCACCCCCACCCCCACCCCATGCCCCGGCAGCCGCCGACACCCCCAGGAGGTGGACAGATGATCACCATGCGCTGATGCAGGCAAACGCCGAGAGCTCCCTGCATCAGCGCATTCTCGTCGGTTTAGCGGAACGCGTTGGAGTTGGTGAGGGCTTGGCCTAGGACTAGTTGGTGTACTTCGGCGGTGCCTTCGTAGGTGAGGACGGATTCTAGGTTGTTGGCGTGGCGGAGGATTGGGTAGTCGAGGGTGATGCCGTTGGCGCCTAGGATGGTGCGGCATTCGCGGGCTATGGCGATGGCTTCTCTTGTGCTGTTCAGTTTGCCTGCGCTGATTTGTTCGGGGAGGACCTTGCCGGTGTCTTTCAGTCGGCTGATCTGTAGTGCGAGTAGTTGGCCCTTGCCGTATTCGAGGGCCATATCGGCGAGCTTGGCCTGGGTGAGTTGGTAGGCGGCCAGGGGTTTGTCGAAGACTTCTCTGGTTCGCGCGTATTCGATGGTTGCGGCCAGGCAGTCGCGGGCGGCGCCCAGTGCGCCGAAGATGATGCCGAAACGGGCCTCGCTCAGGCAGCCGAGGGGGGAGCTCAGTCCGCGGGATTGCGGGAGGACCGCGTCCGCGGGCAGGCGCACGTCGTCGAGGTCCAGTTCCGCGGTCACCGAGGCGCGCAGTGAGAGTTTGTGATGCATTTCGCGGGCGGTGAATCCCGGCGTGCCCGCGGGTACCAGGAATCCGCGCACCACCTGTTTGCCCTCATCCTCGGTCTGTGCCCACACCACCGCGATATCGGCCACCGAGCCATTGGTGATCCACATCTTCGAGCCATTGAGCACCCAGTCGGTGCCGTCGCGCTTGGCCCTGGTCCGCATGCCGCCCGGATTGGAGCCGAAGTCGGGTTCGGTCAGGCCGAAACAGCCGAGTGCGCGCCCCGCCGCCATATCGGGCAGCCAGCGCTCTTTCTGCTCATCGGAGCCGTATTTGTGGATCGCGGTCATGGCGAGCGAGCCCTGCACCGAGACCATGCTGCGCACGCCCGAATCGACCGCCTCTAGCTCCTGGCAGGCCAGACCGTACGCGGTCGCCGAAAGGCCAGCGCAGCCATAGCCCTCCAAGTGCATGCCGAGCAATCCGATATTGCCGAGTTCCGGCGCGATCTCGCGGGCCGGGAACGTTCCCGCCTCGAACCAGTCCGCGATATGCGGTCGCAACCGCTGATTGGCAAACGTGCGGACGGTATCGCGGATCTCGCGCTCGTCCTCGGTCAACAGGGCATCGATCGCGAACAGTTCATCAACGCTGAGCATGAGCTCAACCTACCGCCGCACCCGCGCCGAAACCCCGGATCGGTGCACAACGCTGATCCGGCCGATAGCCCGCCGATCGCCCGACGCTAGGCTGACCCCATGAGTGAGCTGGGATTCTCCACCAGAGCCGTGCACGCCGGATACGACCCCGAAGCCCGGACCGGTGCGGTGAACGTGCCCATCTACGCGAGTTCGACGTTCGCCCAGGACGGGGTGGGCGGGCTGCGCGACGGCTACGAATACGGCCGCACCGGCAACCCGACCAGGACCGCGCTGGAAGCGAACCTCGCCGCGCTCGAATCGGGCCGCTATGGACGGGCATTCGCCTCCGGTATGGCCGCCACCGACTGTGCGCTGCGGGCGACGCTGCGTCCCGGCGACCACATTGTCATCCCGGATGACGCCTACGGTGGCACCTTCCGGCTGATCGATAAGGTCTTCAGCCAGTGGGGCATCGAACATTCGCCCGCCCATGTGTTCAACGTCGACGAAATGCGCGCCGCGATCCGGCCGAATACCAAGCTGATCTGGATCGAGACCCCGACCAACCCGCTGCTGAGCATCGGCGATATCCCGGCGCTCGCCGATATCGCGCACACCGCGGGCGCGAAACTGGTGGTGGACAACACCTTTGCCACGCCGTATTTGCAGCAGCCGCTGCTGCTCGGCGCCGATATCGTCACCCATTCGACCACCAAGTATCTGGGCGGGCACTCCGATGTCGTCGGCGGCGCGCTGATCACCAATGATCCGGAGCTCGACGCGGCATTCGCCTTCCTGCAGAACGGCGCGGGCGCGGTGCCCGGTCCGTTCGACGCCTTCCTCACCCTGCGCGGCACCAAAACCCTCGCGGTGCGGATGGATCGGCACTGCGACAATGCCGAGACCATCGCCGAATTCCTGACAAGGCATCCGGCGATTTCGAAGGTCATCTACCCCGGCCTGGCCGAACATCCCGGCCACTTCATCGCCGATAAGCAGATGAAGCGCTTCGGCGGCATGATCTCGGTCCGGCTCAACGGCGGCAAGGACGCGGCACACGAGTTCTGCTCGCGCACCAAGATCTTCACCCTCGCCGAATCGCTCGGCGGCGTGGAATCGCTGATCGAACACCCGGCCGCGATGACACACGCCTCCACCGCTGGCTCGCAGCTCGAGGTGCCGGACGATCTGGTGCGGCTCTCGGTCGGCATCGAGGACGTCAGCGACCTGCTGGCCGATATCGAACAGGCGCTGGCGAACTAGGTATGCATATCCCGAACGGCGGCCGCATCCGGATCTCCCGGATGCGGCCGTTCGTTTCGGGATCGGTGTCGAGATGCTCCGGCCGAGCCGGTCTCGACCCCAGATCAGCTGTGGTAGGGCTCCGCGCTGACCAGCGTCACCTTCATGGTCTTGCCATTGGGCAGCGTGTACTCACGTGTGTCGCCGACCTTCGCGTCGATGAGCGCGCCGCCGAGCGGCGAATTCGGCGAGTAGGTCTCGAGCTTGGAATCGTTGAGGCCCTCTTCGCGGGTCGCGATGAGGAAGGTCTCGGTGTCGGACTCGTCGCCGTCGTAATAGACCTTGACGACCGAACCCGGCAGTGCGACGCCGGACTTGGTGGGCGCAACGCCGACCTTGGCGTTGTTCAGCAGCTCCTGCAGCTGCCGGATGCGCGCCTCCTGCTGACCCTGCTCCTCGCGCGCGGCGTGGTATCCGCCGTTTTCCTTGAGGTCGCCCTCTTCGCGGCGCTCGTTGATCTCAGCAGCGATGACCGGACGATTAGCGATGAGCGCGTCGAGTTCACCCTTGAGCCTGTCGTGCGACTCCGGGGTCAGCCAAGTCACTTGCGTCTCAGTCATCTCGATCACTCCCTAGTAGTTGTTCCCGGCCGAGACCGGGCTCCCTGATCCGCTGCAGTGCCCACAGGGGGCGGGCACGCACCAGCCGACGGCTAGTGCCATCCTGGGGAAGTTCATCGAACCCCGACAGGCCTCAGGTCCGGCGAACTCACACACCCGGAACTGACAGCGCTGGCCGCCAATGCAGCAAACACGGCTCCGTGCCCCGGAACCGTGTATCACGCCATTTTAGCATGAATCACAAACATGCAGGTCGGCGTTCGTTTTGCGGACGCCGTGACGGGGTACCGCCCGGGATCAGCCCGCCCGAAGGTACTTCGGGACGTCATCGCTGCAGCCGTAGATGCTGCTCGAGACCGGCCGCTCGGAGGCGCGCACGGTGGTCGTCAGCTCGATGGTGCCGCTGCCGGACGGTTCGATCAGCACCTCACGCCGGCCCAATTCGGACCCGTCCCTGGCCATCGCGCGTACGAAACACACCACCGGCTGCTGCGGATCCTTGCGGGTGACCTTGAGGTGCACCGAGATCGTGGAATCGTCGACCACGGTGTAGCCGAGCTGTTCGGCGTCGATATCGTTCGGGCCGTACTTCTGGAAACCGATATACGCGACCACGAGACCCGCGGCGAGTACGACCGCGCCGAGTGCGAAAGGAATCCAACGACGCCTCGGGCGTGGCGTCGTACCGTACCGGTCGGCACGTCGGTCGGCGGGCGCCGAAGCGGCGGCACCGGGCGTGTCACTCATGGTGTATCGCTCCCGGGGGGTACGTCGGAACAAAAGTCTGTCGAATGGAACTATAGGGACAGCAGATCGGACCCCGGCGGCGGAGATACGAGGTATGACGGTGAGTTCTGAGGTGGACGAGACGTGAGTGGCTTTCGCCTCATGGCGGTTCATGCCCATCCCGACGACGAATCCAGCAAGGGTGCTGCGACGACCGCGCGCTATGCCGACGAGGGCCATGACGTCCTCATCGTCACGCTGACCGGCGGCGAACGCGGCAGCATTCTCAATCCCGCGATGGATACCCCGGGGGTGCTGGAGCGGATCGATGAGATCCGGCGCGAGGAGATGGACGCCGCGGCCGCCGCACTCGGGGTGCGGCAGACCTGGCTCGGTTTCGTCGACTCCGGCCTGCCCGAGGGCGATCCGCCGCCGCCGCTGCCGGAGGGCAGCTTTGCGCTGGTCCCGTTGGAAGAGGCGGTCGAGGCGCTGGTCCGGGTGGTGCGCGAATTCAAACCGCATGTGATGACCACCTATGACGAAAACGGCGGCTACCCGCATCCGGATCACATCCGCTGCCACGAGGTGTCGATGGCCGCATTCGAGGCGGCGGGCGATCCGGAGCGGTTCCCGGACGCGGGCGAGCCATGGCAGCCGCTGAAGATCTATTACGACCACGGCTTCACCATGGCGCGCCTGGATGTCTTCGCCGCGGAGTACGAGCGGATCGGCGAGCCGTTCCCGCTGCAGGAGTGGCTGGAGCGGATGCGCACCTACCGGCAGGGCCGCCCGGACGGAATGACCCGGGTGACCACGCAGATCGAATGCGCCAAATACTTTCCGCAGCGTGACGACGCCCTGCGCGCCCACGCCACCCAGATCGATCCCAACGGCGCGTTCTTCGCGATTCCGATGGAGATGCAGCAGCGGCTGTGGCCGACCGAGGAGTTCGAACTGGCCAAGTCCCGGGTGTCGAGCTCGCTTCCGGAGACCGACCTGTTCGCTGGTATCGAAGACGAGCACCGGTGATGTTGGCTCTGCTCGCCCAAGCGCCCGGCACACCGACCGGACCGGAGTTCGGCAAGGCGTCGCCGCTGGGTCTGGTGATCATTCTGGTGCTGCTCGCCGGGACCGTGCTGTTGGTGCGGTCGATGAACCGGCATATCAAGGGTCTGCCCACGACCTTCGAGCCCGACCATCCGGAGCCGGATCAGGAGGCCGATGAGGGCACCGAGCCGGGCATCACCCGGCTCGAGGAGAGCAATGGCGACTCGGGCGATCGGCCCGATAAGACCTGATAGCGCCCGCTGCGACACCGGCCGCCCGAGGAATTCGGGCGGCCGGTGTTACGTTCGCGGGCCGTATTTCGTCTATGGGGTAGTCGCGGCTCGATCCACGGGCCGCAGGTGCTTTCGGGCACGGCTGCGAAGTGAGGAAATACCAATGACATTCGAGGATCTGCGCGCTGCCCTGTCCGGCCGGGTGCTGCTACCGGGCGAGCATGGCTTCGATGCGGCGGCGCGGCCGTGGACCACCACGGTCACCCAGCCGGTCGCCGCGGTGGTGCGGGCAGCCGATGCACGGGACATCGCCGCCGTGGTTGCCCATGCGCGCCGGACCGGTGTGCCGGTGATCGCGCAGCCGACCGGACACGGGGCCTCGGGTGCGATCGAGGACGCGATTCTGCTGCGTACCGGGGGACTGGACAGCATCGAGATCGATGCCGACCGGCGGGTGGCGAAGGTCGGTGCCGGTGTGAACTGGGGCGCGGTGCAGGCCGCGGCCGCGGCGCATGGGCTGACCGGACTGGCGGGCAGCAATCCGGCGGTCGGTGTGACCGGATACACCCTCGGCGGCGGGCTGAGCTGGTTCAGCCGTAAGTACGGCTGGGCTTCGGATGCGGTGCGCGCCTTCGAGATCGTCGATGCCGAGGGCATCCAGACCCGGGTGAGCGCCGCCGACGATCCGGAGCTGTTCTGGGCATTGCGTGGTGGCGGCGGCGATTTCGCGGTGGTAACCGCACTCGAGTTCGACCTCTTCCCGGCCCCCGCGCTCTATGGCGGGCGGGTGATGTGGCATGGTGCGCGCACGGCCGAGGTCTTCGAAGCGTTCCAGGAGATCACCGCGGATGTACCCGACGAACTGTCGGTGTGGTTCCACCGGTTCCAGTTCCCTGATGCGCCGCCGATGGTCGCGCTGGATGTCGCCTACCTGGGCGATGCGGAGGCAGGCCGGTCGCTGCTCACCCGGTTGGACGCGATCGAGGGGCCGATCGCCGATCAGCGTGGTGCGCTGTCGGTGGCGAATCTCGGCGATATCACCGCAGAGCCGACCGATCCGAGCCCGTCCCTCTCGCGCGGTGAACTGCTCACCGACCTGGGCGATGCGGTGGTGAAAACCCTGCTCGACGAACCCGTTGCCCCACTGGTCGATATCCAGATCCGCCGTCTCGGTGGCGCACTGGCCAGGGCGGCCACCGACGGCGGCGCGCGTGGTCCGGTCACCGAGCCGTACCTGCTCTACGCACTCGGTCTCGGACTGCCGCATCTGACGGCCGCGGTCACCGCCCGACGGGCCGAGATCGTCGATGCGATCGGCGCGCATATCAGCGGCCGCAAGCCGTACACGTTCCTCACGCCGGAGGAGACGGCCGCCGCGGCGTTCGATGAGAGCACGCTCGCGCGGTTGCGGGAGATCAAGCGTGCGCGCGATCCGCGGTCGGTGATCCGCTCCAACTATCCGGTGCTCGGATAACGCATTTCGGCCGCTGCCGACCGCCGGGTCGGGACCGTCGGTCGGCAGCAGTCCGGCCGACGTCCTCGCGTGGGCATCCGGCGCTCGGCATGGCCGGTTGACATTTCGGTTTCGAAGACCACACATCCGCCGGAAGTGCGGCAGCGCAACACTTTTGGGTCCCTGCCGTGCTCATGCGGTGATCCGGGCGGCGTTGGATCGAGTTTGGATGTCACCCCGTCGTGCTACCCATTCTGCGAACTCTTCGAGCGAAGGATGCCCATGGACAATGTGATCGGACAGATCGACCGCGCTCTGGATATGACGGGCGCGATCGTGGTCGCCGCCGTCGACGGCGACCGGCTCGCGGCGTCGACGCCGTGTCCGGAGTGGGATGTGCACGCCGTGCTCAACCATGCCGTGGGCGGTATGCACCTGTTCGCCGCCGAGGTGAGCGGCACCGACGCGGGTGCCGGACACGATGACGACTGGCTCGGCATCGATCCGCAGGGCGCCTTCGCCGCGGCGTCCGAGGTCGACCGCGCGGCCTGGCATCGACCCGACGCACTGGCCGGCACCGTTCACTTCTCGCTCGGCGACCTGTCCGGCCCGGCCGCCGCCATGATCCATCTCACCGAGGTCGTCGCACACGGTATCGATATCGCAGTGGCCATCGACCGCCCCGATCTCGCCGACGACGAGCTGTGCGCCGAACTGCTGACCACCATGCACGCGATGGGCGGCCTCGACGGCTTCCGCAAACCGGGCATGTTCGGCGCGGAGGTCGCCGTGCCCGCCGACGCGCCAGCGCACCGCCGCTTGCTCGGTTATCTCGGGCGGGCATGTTGATTGCGTAACCGATTGCCGCGCAGCTGATTTCGTCGCGTTCGGCGTTGTGCCCGAGCTCGGTGTCGCCGGGTCGATCGCCGGATCAGGCGCGGCGGACGGGATGACGCAGGATGGTCCTGGTCTTCGTGTCGGGGGATTTGCGCGGATCCGAGAGGTAGATCTCATGATGGCGGCCGTTCATGACCAAGTTCTGCTCGGCCATGAACGCCTCCATCCGAGCCAGCGTCTCCGGTTCGGTCGCATACGGTCCGATGTGCATGACCTGGATGGCTTCGCCCTCGGTCAGCCGCTCGAATGTCGCGCCCGAGACCATCTCGGCGGTGACGGTATCGGGCATTCGGATCATCAGCTTCCACTGCCACAGTTCGCGCGGCACCGACAGCGGCGGCTCATCGGAATTCACCCACCACTGGCCCTCCAGCTTGGGCACCACGAAATCCTGTCCATCCGCCTTGGCGAGCTTCTTGGCGCCGTAGGCGGTTCGATACAGCGTCTGCACCGCCTCGGTGTACACCTCGCCGCCGGGTGCGCCCGAGCCGGCGACCGTCAGGTAGCCGTAGGTGTCGAAGGTGCGCAGCTGCGGTTGCGTGGTGGCGTCGTAGTAGTGCTTATCGCTCTTGGCCAGGTCGAGTTTCATCGGGGTCCTCCCAGTCGAATGCGGACGCTGACGAGCCTGAACCCTCCATCGGCGGGAGAGTCAAGATGACTTGGATCGCTCCCGTATGGAAGCTTGGCAAGTGTGGAGGAGATCTTCCGTAAGGTCGGTGTGCACGGCTGGGTGCATGCCCGATGTTTCGATTGCGAGGGCGCGGCCGGGCTCGGTGCCGATGAACCGGTGGTGCTGGCATCGGTGGTGAAGGTGCCGCTGGTACTGGAGTTCGCGCGTCAGGTCGTGGCCGGTCAGCTCGATCCGACCGACCGGGTGCGGGCGAGCGCGGCGGACCGGCTCGGTGGCGTCGGCACCGCGGGCTGTCTGGACGATGTCGAATTCAGCCTGCGCGATGCCGCGTTCTTCGCACTGTCGGTGAGCGATAACACCGCCGCCGACCTGCTGTTCGATCGCGTCGGCCTGGACAATGTGCGCTCGCTGGTCCGCGAATTGGGCCTGACCCGCACCCGGATCGTTGGCTCGCCCAGGTATGTCGTGCAGACCATGGCCGAGGATATCGGCGCACCCGATACCGCCGAATTCGCGCGCCGCTTCCCGACGCTGAGCGTGTCCGAAGTGCTCGCCACCCGTGCCATGGACCCGCACCGCACCACCGCGAGCACGCCGCGCGATATGACCCGCCTGCTCACCCTGCTCGGTCAGGATCGCGCTGGCGCACCCGAGGCCTGCCGGTGGGTGCGCGGACTCATGGCACAGCAGGTCAATTGGCACCGACTCGCCGCGGCCTTCCCGCCGGAGGTGTCGGTGTGGGGCAAGACCGGTTCACTGCCCGCGATTCGCAATGAGATCGGCGTGGTGGAGTACCCCGGCGGCAGTCGCTATGCGGTCGCGGTTTTCACCAGGGCCGATACCCTCGTGCAACGCTTGCCCGATGTCGATCATGCGATCGGCGAGGCCGCGCGGCTGGCGATCGAGCGCATCCATCACGATCTGCCGAATACGACATTCCACGGCCGCTGCGCCACCTCCTGAGCGGGTGCGGGCCGCGACGCGCCGTCGCCTTGAATTACTTCGACGATGAGGTCGGCGAGTTCGTGCACCAGGGGATGCGGTGCCGCCGCGGGCCAGGCGAGTGAGAGCCGCCAGCTCAAGGTGTCGGTCAGCGGGCGCCACACGACCCGGGGCTCCTTCTGCGCCACCATGCCCTGGTCGAAGGCGACGCCGCGGCCGGAAAGCACCATGCCGAGCACGAATTCGGGGTTGCGGGCGTGCTGGACCCGGCTGGGGCGGAAGCCGTGCTCCCAGCAGGTGCGCAGGGTGGCGTCGTAGAGTCCGGGCGCGGCGGCCCGCGGAAAGATCACCAGACCGAGTCCGGCCAGCTCGGCCAGGGTGAGCGAGGAGCGAACGGCCAGCGGCGAGTCGCGCGGCAGTACCACGCCGAGCGGTGTCTCGACTTCGGGGCCGAGTTCGAGGCCGACCACATCGACCGGATGCTGGAGCAGCCCGGCATCGAGTTGGCGGTCGGCGAGCAGCCTGATCTGTTCCGCGGTGGTCAGCTCCTGCAGATCGACCCGGACGTCGCGACCTTCGCAGGCGGTGAGGATCGCCGCCAGCACCCGCCCGGCCAGCTCGGGCGGGACCCCGACCCGCAGCGCGTCGATCTCACCCCGATGTGCCTTACCCACCAGCCGCTGCGCCCGATCCCAGCGGGCCAGCAGATCGCGGGATTCGGCGAGCAGGATCTGACCCGCCTCGGTCAGTTCGACCCGTCGGCTGTCCCGATCGAACAGCCGCGCACCGAGATCCTGCTCGAGTTTGCGGATGCGCTGGCTCAGCGGCGGCTGCGCGATGCCCAGCCGCTCGGCCGCACGTCCGAAATGCAGTTCTTCGGCGACGGCGACGAAGTACCGCAACTGGCGCAGGGAGTCCACGCTGCGACGATAGCGTGCTCGTGCTTATCGGCTGATGTCCGGCGATGACGCCGTGCGGCTGGGTTGGCCGTGGCCCGCCGGTCCTTCGCGGAGTTGTCCCGGCGTGGTGTCGAAACGTCGGCGGAAGGCTTTGCTGAAGCTGCTGGTCGAACCGAAGCCCAGCTCCGATGCGATATCGGTGATGCTTCGATGCCGGTAGGCGGGGCTGCGCAGGCGGTCGCGGGCCAATTGCAGGCGTTCTTCCCGGATGACTTCGCTGGGCGTGGTGCCGACAGTGCTGAATGCCAGTTGAATTTGACGCAGCGACCAGCCGAGCGCACCGGCGACGGATGTGCCGGTGAGGTTCGGATCTCCGGCATGGCTGTGGATATATCGACGGGCGGTCGCCGCCACATGGGCGAGCTGGGTGGGTGAGCTCCCCGGGTCGCCGAGGATCTGCATGCAGACCAGATCCACCAGCCGTTCGGAGACGGCGTCGAATTCGTGGTCGGTGAGTGCGGCGGATTGGGTGGACAAGCCGCTGACGATCCCGTCGGTCACCCGCCCGAGCCCGCTCGTGAGATCCAGCGGGTGGCTGGGCGGCGTGACGCGGTTGAGGCGATGCTGTATTTCCTTGTGCGGAATGGTGATGATCAGCCCGCGCGAGCCGTCGGACATGGACATCTCGTAAGGCCGGTCGACGGCCACCAGGCCCATCGTTCCCGACGTGAGGACCCCGTAACCGTCGTCGGTGCGGAAGGACAGTTGCCCGACGAGAGGAACGATCAGCCGATAGTCGTCATCGGGGTCGGCACGGATGTGCGCTGGGGTGCGCAGATAGGTGACGGCATCCGATTTCCAGCCGACGAGCTGATAGGCGTCGGTGCGGCGCAGTTGAGTGTGCCCCTGGAAGTCGGTGTGGCTGGGGAACCGGTAGCCGAGCCGACAGTGATATGTGCTGATCAGATGAGCCCAATAGTCGGCTCGCTCATGTGGGTCCACCGCACTTGTCGTGGCGGAGTCGGCGATAGCCGCTCGATCCATGAATGCTGCCTTCCGATCGACGATCATCGGTGGCCCAGGCGTCGACCCCAATTCTGGTAGCAGACTACGGCAGAACCGCGCGGATCACCGCCGGAGCAGCAAATCGCGGGCATTCGACTCTGCGCACTTGGACAGTGCTCGTGCGTGCTGGGACAAGTGGGGATGCGCGGGCCGCGGCTACGGTCCGAATAGCTCGGATCGGCCAGGTGCGGCTATCGGTGCCGACCTGATTCAGCTAGTGGTGGAAGGTAACCGGGAGTTCATATGCGCAGAATCGTGGTCGGCGACGACGGAACCGGGCAGGGACGGGTACTGGCAGACGACAGTGTCGACCCGCTGACATTGGCGCTGCTGCCCGGCGCCGAAATCTATCGGATGTGGGAGCTCGACGAGCTGCCCGATCTGCCGGTGGATCGGATGCCGCCGCAAACCGATACGCGTTACTTTCCCGGCCCGGGCGGGTTGCGTTTCGGGTTCATCTCCGTACCTCCGGGCCTGACCTATGAGCCCGATGCCGAGCTGTCCGAGGAAGCAATGGCGGCCGTCGCCGCGGAAGCGGAGGCGAAACTGCCGGGGATGATGGCGGCATTCGACCCCGCCGCGCCCGGCATGCACAGCACTGCGAGCATTGATTTCGTGGTCGTGCTCAGCGGCCAGGGCCGCATGCGCCTCGGCGACGGTGTCGATGTATCGCTGCGGTCGGGCGATTGCGTGATCCAGAACGGCGCACCGCACGCCTGGTTCAACGACGGTGTGGTGCCGTTCGTCTTCTGTTACGCCCTCTGCGGCGTCGCCGACCGGAATGCGCCGACGCAGCCATGACTCATCTCCAGCAGCGCCCACGACGGAGGCCGCTCACATGAGGGCCGTCGGAAATCGTTGGCGCAGTTTCGAATACACGCTGGTGTCGGCCGGTCCGTGCGCCGTAGCCGTCGACCTACCGACGGTGGGCATGGCACAGATGTTCGCCGATTGCCTGGTAATGCGAGTCGATGTCGAACCGGGCGATTGCCCCTTGACCGCCGAGGCCGTTCGCGCGATCCGGTACCTGTGCCTCGTCAGCGAGGCGGACCATATCGTTATCGCCGGGACGCCGAACTGGACGACCCGGGGTAGTCGGTTCACGTCGGGCGCTCGTCCACTGGATGTCCTCACTCACATCGCCGACACCCTCGACGTGCTTGCGGATCTTTCCGAACAATTGGGGGAATACGGGGAACGCGTCCATCTGATGCCGTTCGGATGGAACCTTGCCTGGCGCGCCGAAAAGTCGGCACGACAATGGGATTTGCCGTCGATCACCGTATCCGCGTCCGGGGATATCGAGGTAGTACCGGCGTCCATCCGCCGGTTGTCGGGCCCGAGCGTGCCCTGTTCGTCGACGGCGCGGCCTTCCGGTCCGGCCCGGACCTTTCGGTCTGTCAGCTGCGCCCGTGGTAATTAGGGCTCACCCACATGCATGACTCCCGCACGTCGGTCGTCATCGGTCGTTCGGGCGAGATCGACACACTGACAGCGCTCGCGCGCCGGGCCGCCGCGGGGCAGGGCGCCGTGGTGCTGGTACAGGGCGAACCGGGTATCGGTAAGACAGCGCTATTGGACGCGGCCAGGGCACGGTTTACGGCGGCAGGTTTGCGAATTCGACTCGGCGCCGCCAGCGAACCAGGCCAGACCGTAGCGTTCGCGGCGCTGTTCTCCTGGCTCGACGTCGACCACAACGCCGACGCGCCGGAGGCGGATCCGATCCGCGCCCTGGTCGACAGCGACGATCCGTCGGGTGACGCGCAGGCAACGCCCGAGATCGTCATCGCCGAGGCGATCCTCGATCACATCGAGACCTGGTGTGCGAGGGGCCCGCTCGCGCTGATAGTGGACGACGTCCACTTGGCCGACAGGTCGAGCCTGTCGGTGTTGCAGCGACTGTGTGCCCGCATCGATGAGCTACCACTATTGCTACTGCTCGCGGCCCGCCCACAGCCCCAGGACTCGGCGTTCACCGCACTATCGGCAGAACTCGTCGAATGCCGCGCCGCGCAGATCCGTCTCGGTGGACTATCCGACGCGGCGACAGCGGAATTGGTGTCGCATCTCGTCGGTGCCGCACCCGGCCCGGCATTGCTGCGGGAGGTTGCGGGCGCGGGCGGCAATCCGCTCTATATCACCGAATTGGTGGCCGCCCTGCTGCGCGAGCAGGCGATCACGGTGGTCGCCGACACTGCCGATCGCACCGAGGCGGTCGCCGAGCAGCGCCCGTCCGCGACACTCGCACAGGCGATTTCGCGGCGGCTGGACTTTCTGCCCCGCCGGACACGGAACGTGCTGGCGACTGCCGCCGCGCTGGGCCCGGTCGTCGACGTCACGGAATTGGCGGCGGTTCTGAACCAACCCCTGCTGGATGTGTGGAGCGTGGTCAGTGATGCGATGGTGATCGGACTGCTGATGCGGGTGGACTCCGAAGTGATGTTCCGTCACGACTTGATCCGCCACGTGCTGTCCGATCAGCTGCCCGCTACGGTGCGCGCCGGTCTGCTGCGCCGGGCTGGACAGGTTCTGCAGACGACCAACGCGCCGATCGAGCGGATCGCACACTATTTGGCGGTCGCCGACTGCGAACTGGACCAGACCAGCATCGACTGGCTGGTCGCGGTAGCCGACAAGCTGGCCTCTCGAACCCCTGAGCTGGCGGTGCAGCTATTGTGGCGCGCGATGTCGGTCGTGGAGTCGAGTGATCCACAGCTGATCCGCTCGTATATCAAGGCGCTGCTGTGGAGCGGCCGGACGGCCGAGGCGGAGGCCGAGGCGCGCGCTGCACTGTCGACGCGTCCGGAGTGCGGCGACGATATCGAATTGCGCTGGCTGCTCGCTAGCGCCTGCCAGGCCCAGGGGCGCATGGCCGATGCCGTCGACATCGCCGAAACTGCGCTGCGCACAATGGATCTCCATGCCGAGCAGGCGGGCCGTTTCCAACGCATGCGCGCAGTGCTCAATCTATCCCTCGAGCGGTTCGATGCGGCGGAGCGGGCTGGCCGAGCGGCGGTCGCGATGGGGGAATCCAGTGGGGATCTGCGCACCGTCGGGTGCGGTCTCGCCGCCGTCGGCGCGATCCGGTATGCCCGAGGCGATCTCGCCGAGGCGCTGGAGCTGAGTACTCGAATACCCATAGCCTCGACCGACGGCGCCGGACCGGATCAGTTCGATCCATACGCGCTGCGGGCAGACTGTCTGCTCGAGCTCGATCGCCTGACCGAGGCCGAAGACGTGCTGGAACAGGCGATAGCGCACAACCGCCGTATCCGAGGCGAGCACCTGTGCTCGAACCTGGTCGCCAAGGCACGGCTACATCTGCTCGACGGTCGCTGGGATGACGCGGTGGCCGAATGCAGCGCGGGCGCGGCGGCGCCGGACGTGCTCGGGTACTCGACGGTCGCGCCCACCCTCGCGGCGCTGATCGGTATTCACCGCGGCACGTTCCTACCGGATGTGGACAGCATTCCCCTGCCGGGCGACCGCGTGGGCACCATCGGCTACGCGCACTTGCACTCGTGGGCCGAAGCATTGACCCACGAGGCCCGCGGTCATCCGGACCTGGCCTTGAAGCTGCTCGTCGAGACCCACGAGCGACTGGCCGACCGCTCGGCCGCGGCCACGCTGTACTACATCTTCCCGGATATCGCTCGACTGGCCGCGGACGTCGGTGACCCGGATGCGGCGCGGTCGGTTGCGGCCAGCGCCGACGAACTCGTGGCGCGAGAGTCGACCGCTTCCCGGAGCGGGACAGCGCTGCTGTGTCGCGGTCTGGCCGAGCGTGATTCCGATCGCCTGCTGGCGGCCGCCCAGGCCTTCCGGCGGTCCGGACGGCCGCTCTACGAAGCGCAGGCACACGAGAACGCCGCCGTGCTGCTCGCTGCCAACGGATCCGATGCCGACGCTCGTCGCTCGCTGGATACCGCGATAGCGATCTACGGCCGACTCGGCGCATCGTGGGATATCGCCCGTACGGCCGCGCGCGTGCGGCCGTACGAAATTCGACGAGGTGTGCGCGGTCGGCGCAACCGCCCCAAATCCGGCTGGGCGGCACTGACCGATACCGAGCGCAGGGTAGCCGTGCTGGTCGCCGAAGGCCGCTCCAATTCCGGCATCGCGGCGCAGATGTTCTTATCGCACCGCACAGTTCAGTCCCACGTATCGAAGATCCTCGCGAAACTCGATATGCGATCACGGCGCGAGATCGCCGCGAGCATGCCGCGCATGTGACCGCCCCGACAGCGCGAAACCTGGTGTGGCACAGTCGCTGTCTATCGTGGTGGTGATCATGTTCGACCATGCGTGAAGGTGATACGGGATGTTGGATTACGGCCTTGACATGTCCGATGTGGAGCGCGATCTGGCTCTGCCCGACTTGGTGGCTGAAGGAGATGAGCTCGACGCCCTGGTGTCAGCGCAGGCCGACTGGTCCAAGGACACACCGGCAGCGGGGTGGACGATCGCCCACCAGATCGCTCATCTTGCTGCAGCCGATGCGAATGTTCTCATCGCCATACGGACCCCGGAAGCGTTCGACGCCGTGCTGAAGCAGGCCGAAGCCGCAGGCAGCCGATACGCTGATCTCGACGCTGCCGCGGGAGCGGCGAAACCGCGATCGGTACTGCTGGAACAATGGCGTGCTGGTCGAACCGAGGTGGCGGCCGCGCTGCGTGATGTTCCACTGGACCATGGGTTTCCGTGGTACGGCTCGCAGTTGACCGCCGCGCTCATGGTGCCGCTTCGACTGATGGAAACGTGGGCGCACGGGCAGGACGTTTTCGATGCGCTGGGTGTCGCACACCGTCCGACGGGTCGGCTCCGGCATGTGGCCTCCTTGGGAGTCGTAGGACGAGAGCTGTCGTTCTACGCGGCCCAATTGCCTACTCCGGCAGAGCCGTTCCGTGTCGAGCTGACCGGTCCCGACGGCCGGACCTGGGTCTGGGGCCCAGAAGATGCCGGGCAACGGGTTCAGGGCAGTGCCCTCGACTTCTGTCTTCGAGTCACCCAACGCAGGTCCCTGGCCGAGACCGACCTCACCGCGGTCGGCGAGGACGCCCGCAAGTGGCTGGAGATCGCTCGCGTCTTCCTCTGAAATGGTGCGCATATCGGGATGAGCTCGCATGCGTAGCGGCGTGCGATGTTCGGCGGCGGCGGTTGCTGTCGCGACCAGGTAATCGGCGGGCCCGGCCGATCACTGGGCTATTTCTTGTTCACCGACCACCGCAAGCAATTCGAGTTGTTCGACCGCCCGCGTGCCCGGCACGGGGGTGAACCAGAGCAGCCGTTGGGTGCCGTCCTCGCTGAGCAGGCTGAGGCAGTTCAGTTCGAGCTCGCCTATGACCGGGTGGATCAGCCGCTTGCGGTCTGCTCGACGGACGCCGACGTCACGCCGCCCCCAGAGCTCTGCGAATTCTGCGCTGATCCCCAAAAGCTTCTGGGTGAGTGCAATGACTTCGGGATCTTTTCCACGGCGCGCGGCGACCGCCCGCATATCCGCCACGAACACCCGGGAGTGGTATGCGTGTTCGTCCGGGTGGTAGAGCTCACGGACGGAGGGGTCCGCGAACCACTGGTAGATGAAACTCGCCTCGATGCCTTTTCCGCCCTTCGGCGGGCCCAGCAGCGCTCTTGCGAGCGGGTTTTGGACCAGTGGTGCGCTCAGATCGGTGATCACCTGCGCCGGGGTGTTCGGCAGCCGGTCGAGGAGGTCGAGCATGCCCGGATGAACATGCGCGGCAATGCCGTGCACCGGCGGTAGTGGACGCCCGGCCAGATGGTAGAGGTGATCGCGTTCGTCGGAGGTGAGGCGCAGTGTCCGCGACAGCACCGCCAGCATCTGTTCGGACGGCTGCACTCCGCGCCCCTGCTCCAACTCCACGTAATAGTCGGTGGATACCCCGGCGACCGTCGCCACCTCGTCACGACGTAAACCGGGTACGCGCCGACGGGGTCCGGTGGGAAGTCCGATGTCGGCCGGTCGCACCCGGTCTCGCCGGGACTTCAGGAAGGCGCCGAGTTCCGAGAGATCCATGCATTCAGTATCTGTACCCGGTCCCGCCACCTACCAGGGGGTGACGGCACCACTCTCGGCGAGGTGACCGCGCCCGCTCTCAGACGACGCTGTCGGCAACGAGGACGACCTTGCCCTTGGCCTTGCCGTCGGCGAGGTAGTCCAGCGCTGCGGGCGCTTCGCCGAGCGGCAGCACGCGGTCGAGCAGGATGTGCGTGCCGGAATCGATCTTCTCGACCACGGTCGCGAGCCGGGTCGCATCCGAGCTGTGGAAGACGAATTCGGCACGCACGCCACGGCTGGTGGCACGTTCGGCGTCGGGTGGGACAGGCGTCGCGACGAGGATTCCACCACTTCGGAGGACGTCCAATGACCGCACCTCGTTCACACCACCGATGGTGTCGAGCACGACATCGACGTCCGCTGCCACCGTCGTGAAATCGGTTTCGGTGTAGTCGATGACCTGGTGAGCCCCCAGCTTCTGCGCGATGTCGACTCCCGCGCCGGAAGCCGTCGTGATCACCTGGGCGCCGAGATCGCGGGCGAATTGGACCGCGAAACTGCCGACCCCGCCCGCACCGCCGTGTACCAGCACCGTCTGTCCTGATCGGATGTTTGCTACCTGGGTCAACGCCTGCCAGGCGGTGGCGGCGGCGGTCACAATCCCGGCTGCGAGATGCAGTGAAACAGTCGAGGGTGCCCGGACCAGCTGGTCTGCTGGTACCACGGCATATTCGGCGGCGGCGCCACCCCGGCTCGGATCGAGGCGTGCGACGACTCGGTCACCGGCCGACCATCCGGTGACGTCGTCGCCGACTGCCACGACTGTTCCGGACAGGTCGGTACCCAGCGTGTAGGGAAATTCGACCGGGAAATAGTCGCGCATCACGCCCGAGCCGATCTTCAGGTCCAGCGGATTGGCGGCGTAGCCCGCAACACGCACCGATACCTCCCGCGGCCCGATGGTCGGCGCTCGGGCATCCCGCACCACGGCCTGATCGCCGTACGCCTGAATCTGCACTGCTTTCATTGCTACTTCTCCTCGTTTCCAACCGTCGGCCACGCACCCACCTGCTGGAACCAGCCGAGCCAATCCTCGAGGTGCCAGGTCCGTACCATCCGGCCGTCGATCACTTCGTGAAATTCATGGATCCTGATTCGGACTTGCTGCCCGGTTGCGGGTACGCCGAACCAATCACCGTCGTGGGTGCCGCATATCTCGGCGCGCACCGCGACAAGGCCGTTGCCGTTGTCTGCACGGCCGTCGACGATGGTGTGAACCACTATCTTGAAGTCTGCGAATGCTCGATTGATCGCTGTGACAAGGGGTTTGATGCCATCACGTCCCGGCGCCTGATCCGGACCGAGGGGTATGTCGTCCCAGTCGGGTGTCACGACGTCATCGAACAGTGCGGTATCGCCACTGAAGCCGCGGTAGAAGGTCTCGATCAGTTCGTTGAGCGATCTCGTCATTATCTTTCCTTCGATCGTGTTGGTGCCGTGGCCAGTACCCGCTCCGGTCACGACCACCATCGGGGGCCGGGATCCTGTCGGTCTTGCGCATGCCTGCTCCCTTCCTCGAGGCCTGCCCGACATGAGCTCAACTGTCGGTGCCGCCGCCGCGGCGATCCAGATGAGGCTTCCCCCGGTGTTTTCGGCACCACCATCCGGCAGCAGGAGGGGCAACAACCCCCGGGTTGACGTCATCTGGCTGCTGCTGTGGCCGATCGGGGTGTGTTGGTCATGCCGTTCATCGCGGGCCGCTGCCCGCGGGTGTTCGATTGCGAGTGCACTGATGGTTGCCGGGGTGTGCCCCGGCAACCAGGCGTCATCACCCCAGGGCTTCATCCCTTGCATCCGTTCGCTTCCGGGGCGTTACGACAGAGCCGCGACCATGATGTGGGTGTCGGCGAACGTCTCGAACGAGACCGGCGCGCCATCCGCGAATCGCCATGCGTGCGTGAACCGGGCCAGCATCGATCGGCCGGTCGTTTGGGATACGGCGGAGTAGTAGCCGAGTGCGAACACCCGGTCGGCGATACCGACGACTTCCTCGGGAACAACCCGCAATTCGTCCCACACCGCGCCCATGCGGGTGAAGTTTCGAGTCCGGTATCGCACCGCCGCGTGTCGAGGAACCGGCACCAGGGGGGACCCGCCCGGATGACCTCGTGTACGGCGACCGCTCGCCGGTCGGATCCGCGGCACCGCTGCGGTTGGCGCTCCTGGGACCGGTGCAGACGCGAGTCGGCGGCGCGCAGATTATCCTGCGGCCGAAAGCACAAGCGCTACTTGTCATGCTGGTCGCGCACAGCCACCGCACCAGTGGATCCTCCGCGACGACGTGATTCCGTTGGAGAGCGGTGGATCCACGCGTCCACGCTACGGGCCGCTACCGCATGGCCAGCCCAAGCGCGGTGAGCCAGATATGGGTGACGGTGGCGGCGGTGTCGTCCAGCGGGCCGCCGGACCGCGAAGCCTGATAGAACGAGCGCTCGGTCATCCATACCAGGGCGGTTGCGACAGCCCCGGCGCCCGCGGGGCCGTCGTCGTGGGGGATTCCCGCTCGTTCCGCGATGCCCTGCGTCGTGTCGCGGATGGCTGCCACTGCCGAATGCCAGGATTCTTCGATCGCGGGCACCGTCGGCGCGAGGTCGACCGCGGCACGCACGACGTTGCCGTGGTCGCGCCACATCTGAGCGGTGCGGGCGACGGCCCGGCGGATGGCGGTCTCGGGTGGACCGGAGGCGTCGGCGTCGTCGATCTCGGTGCGCAGTGTCTCGACTGTGCGCTCGACCAGCGCCGTGAGCAGGGCGTTCTTGGATGCGAAATAGAAGTAGAACGCTCCCCGGGTGATGCCCACGTCCGTGGCGACGGTTTCGATCGTCATGCGCTCGAACCCGATCTCCTGCAGTTGCCGTTCGGCGGCATCGAGAATGGCGCGCTCACGCAGATCACCTTTCGTCGGTGTGTTGCGTCGGCGTCCTCGTCTGGTCGGGGTGTCTGGCACGAATCGACTCTACCCGCTATAGAAATTTTTCTACGCACTGTAGATTTTTTCTGACCGAGTGTAGATTGTGTGGCCATGAGCGTGCAGACAAGTGCGAGAGTCTTTTTCATCACCGGCGTGAGCTCGGGGTTCGGGCTGAGCTTCGCGGAAGCGGCGATGCAGGCCGGTCACACGGTGGTCGGCACCGTTCGCAACAGCGCCGACGCGACCGAATTCGAAGCGCTGCACCCGGATCGGGCCATCGCGCGCATCCTCGATGTGACCGACGACGAGGCGGTCTTCCGCACGGTGGACGATGTCGAGGCGACGGTCGGCCCGATCGATGTGCTCATCGCCAACGCCGGATATGGGCACGAAGGCGTCCTGGAGGAGTCGCCGATGGCCGAACTGCGAGCACAGTTCGACGTGAACGTCTTCGGTGCGGTCGCCACCATCAAGGCCGTGCTGCCGCATATGCGTGGTCGTCGCCGTGGTCATATCTTCGCGGTCACTTCGATGGGTGGACTGATGACCGTTCCGGGCCTGGCCTACTACCACGGCAGCAAGTACGCGCTGGAAGGAATCCTGGAGACGCTCGGAAAGGAGGTGTCGCAGTTCGGGATTCACGTCACCGCGATCGCACCCGGATCATTCCGCACCGAGTGGGCAGGCCGGTCGATGGTCCGCACGGAACGCTCGATCTCCGAATACGACGCTTTGATGAACCCGATTCGCGAGCGCAGACTGTCCGCCAGCGGCAACCAACTCGGCGATCCGCGCAAGGCCGCGGCCGCCGTGCTGTCGGTGCTCGACACCGACGACGCGCCGGCACACCTGGTGCTGGGCTCCGACGCCCTGCGGTTGATCACCGCGGGCCGGGCGGTCGTGGACGACGAGATCGAGCGGTGGGCCGACCTGTCTCGTTCGACCGACTTCCCGGATGGCGCCCAGCTCGCTGGGTAGGTCCATGACGGCCGTAGTTCCACGCGTTCGCAACTGCTGGCGGACAACCTTGTGTTGCGTCCCTTCGCATTCGGGACGTGCAAACTCGGCGTGAACCGCCGCGCCGATGCCGTCGCCCGCGCCACGGGTCTGCTCGCACCCTTCTCTCGCTATCGCTGACCGGCGGGTACTCCGCACCCGGTCTGGGCTGGTCGCAGCCGTCGCTGCCCGTTGCTCCGCCGATGCGTCAGCGGCCGGGGCGACGCGGTGCGCGGCTTGTTGTCCGCACCCGGCTCGCCCGGCAAGCAGTAGCCGCGGCACTGAACGGGTTTACAAAGCGGAACATTGCTCCGTATAGTTCCGGAGCAACGTTCCGCTTTGGAGCGCGGCCAACATCCCCAGCAAGGAAGTGCGCATCATGAGTGAATCGACTGTCGCTACCGCCGACGCCCCCGGTGCTGTCTTCTCGGTCGCTCCGGTGGTGCTGCCGGTTCCCGGCCGCCCCGTGGATCTGCAACTGCGGGTCTCGGCACCGGTGACCGGAAGCGAGTTGCCGATCATCCTGCTCTCGCACGGTCACGGCTACTCGAACCACCTGTCCTCGCTGAACGGCTATGCGCCCCTTGCCAACTACTGGGCCGCACACGGCTTCGCCGTCATCCAGCCCACTCACCTGGACTCGAAAACGCTGGTCGGTGATCCCGACCTGAACCCCGATGATCCGGAGGCGCCGCTGTACTGGCGGTCGCGGGCCGAGGATATGAAACGCATCCTCGACCAACTCGACGCGATCGAGGCCGCGGTCCCGCAGCTGCGCGGCCGCCTGGACCACGGCAAGGTCGCGGTGGCCGGGCACTCGCTGGGCGGGCACACCGCAAGCCTGCTGCTGGGCGCGCGGCTCACCGATCCCCGCGATGGAATCGAAGTGGATCTGGCCGATCCCCGGATCGCAGCGGGAGTGCTGCTCGCCGCGCCCGGGCGAGGCGGCAATGCCCTCACCGAATTCGTTGTCGAGAACTATCCCTTCTTCCTGACCGCGGACTTCACCACCATGACGACACCCGCGCTGGTGGTCGCCGGTGACAAGGACACCTCCACCCACCTGACGGTCGCGGGCCCGGGCTGGCACACCGATCCGTACTTCCTCTCCCCGGGTCGCAAAACCCTGCTGACCCTGGCCGACGCCGAACACGGCCTCGGCGGGATCGCCGGATACGACGTCGCCGAGACCACCGACGAGAATCCGGAAAGAGTCGCAGTGGTCCAGCGGCTCACCTCGGCCTACCTCCGCAGTGCGCTGTACCCCGGGAATTCCGCTTGGCAGACGGCGTGTGACGCGCTGACGGCGGGACCCGACCCGCTGGGGCGGGTCGAGTCCAAGTAAGCCTTCAGCTTTAGCGCACCACAGTTCGTGTGACGGTCGTCGGCGCTCGTCACTGTGTCGACTGGATGACTCGGCGTCGGCGTGGGCGCGGCAGGCGAGGACGGGATCATCGGACAGTTCCTTGCGTCCGGCTACTGGCTCTCATCAGTAGCGGACGGGTTGGCGGTTGCCCGCCGGATCGACCCGGGCGAACGTCGGAGGCCGCTGCATGATCGGTTTCGGCTAGGTGCGGGCGCTCGGCGATCAACTTGCCGACCTGCGCGGGGTCGGGCACTTCGGTATCGAGATCACTGAGTGGCGGTCGTCGGGTAGTGCGGACGGAGGCCGAACGCGAGCATGCGGTCGAGCGTCCGGTCGGGTAGTACCCGCGATAGGCGGGTGATCAGGGCCGCATCACGGCCCACGGTGTAGCGGGTGCGGGGCTTTCCGGCGGTTACGGCCTTCGCGATCACCCGCGCGACGTCGTCGGCGGGCCTGCCATTCGGGATGTGGGCGGCGGCCTGCGCGTTCACCGCCTGGATCAGCCTTCCGTAGCGGTCACGCTGTTCCGGTGACATGGCAGCGGCCTGCTGGTTCGTTGCGGCGATCACCCGGTCCGACATCTCGGTGCGGACCGCTCCTGGCTCGACGACGACCACTCGCACGCCCAGCGGTGCCAGTTCTCGGCGCAGCGAGTCGCTAACCGCCTCGAGGGCGAACTTTGTGGCCGCATAGGGGCCGTATGCGGGCATGGCGACTCGCCCGCCGACCGAGCTGATGTTGATCACGCGGCCCGAGTTGCGCAGCAGCGCAGGCAGCAACGCCTGGGTGACGGCGATGTGACCGAAGAGGTTGACCTCGAACTGCCTGCGCCACTCGTCCAACGGCAGGGTCTCGACGGGGGCGTTGATTTGGATGGCGGCATTGTTCACCAGCGCCCGCAGCGCACCTGTACGCGACTCATCGGCGAAGAGGGGGGCCAGTCGCGCGATGTGATCCTGCTCGGTGATGTCGAGAATGATCGGCTCGATGCGGTCCGTGCGAAGCGCGTCGGCGTCCTGGTCGCGGCGGACTCCGGCGATGACGTGGAATCCTCGGCGAGCCAGTTCGCGGGCAGCCGCCGCGCCGATCCCGGTCGAGGCCCCGGTCACGACGACGCAGCCCTGAGGTTTCGGCGATTTTTCAGATGACATTGTCATCTTGATGACGATAGGCATCTCAGATGACAGCGTCAACTGTATTGTGATCGGCATGGTCAGCCGCATGGAATCCGCCGCCACGACGCGACGCACCCTGCTGGACGCCGCCGCCGACCTGCTGGACAGCGGTGGCCCGGACGCGGTGACATTGCGCGCGGTCGGGGCGCGCGCGGGGGTCACCCGCGGGGCGCCGTACCGGCACTTTCCCGACAAGGACAGCCTGCTGACCGCCATTGCAACCGAGGCACTGGACCGGCTCGCGGATCAGATGCGGACCGTGCGCGCCGATCCGCAGTTATCCCCGGCCGACAAGTTGCAGCGCGCCCTGACCGCGCTGATGACCGTCGGCCGTCGTCAGCCGCACCGGTACCAGCTGATGTTCACCTCCCCGGCCGGCGACTCGTCCGCGATCAACGCCTCGACCCGGGCGGCCGAGCGCGCCCAGGACGAATTTCTCGCCATCGTCGGCGAAGTCGTCGGCGCACAGCACGCTCAGCGATTCGGGGCGCTGCTCTTGACCAGCGCGCACGGGATCACGGTGATGCAGATCAGCGGGCACCTGCCCGAGGACAAGTGGCACGTCACGGCCGAGGAACTTGTCTCGACCCTGGTGCGCATGATCGATCGCCAGGTCCACATGGAAGCTTCGTGATGCGCTCGGCGTACTGCTAGAGCGCCGGGTCGTTGACGGTCCGCGGGTTCGCCCGCCGGTGGACAGCAATTGTCAACACGCGCAATCGGTTTCAGCTCCAAGCCGGACTATCGCCTGCCGTATCCGTCGCCATGTGATGGCGTACTACTCTTCAAGTGATGGCCCACGAGTCTCCGGTGTGGTGGCGGGGCAGGTTTTGCCGTACCGCCGATCTCCATCGTGTGGCTCGAGGCGAAGAGGCGCTGAGCGAGTTACGTGCTGGCTCGACACAGGAGGTTGATGGGTGTGAACCAATTATCTGGTGCGACATCTCCCTATCTGCGTCAGCACGCCGACAATCCGGTGGATTGGCGGGAGTGGGATGCGGATGCGCTGGCGGAGGCGGCGGCGCGGGATGTGCCGATCCTGCTGTCGGTCGGGTATGCGAGCTGTCACTGGTGCCATGTGATGGCGCACGAATCGTTCGAGGACGCGCAGACGGCCGCGTTGATGAATGACAACTTCGTGTGCGTCAAGGTGGATCGCGAGGAGCGTCCGGATCTGGATGCGGTCTATATGAATGCCACGGTGGCGATGACCGGTCAGGGGGGCTGGCCGATGACGTGCTTCCTCACCCCGGGCGGCGAACCGTTCTATTGCGGCACCTACTACCCGAAACTGCCGCGCGGCGGGATGCCGTCGTTCACCCAGTTACTCGCGGCCATTACCGATACCTGGAAGACCCGGCGCGACGAAGTGGACCAGGCATCCGCCCAGGTGACCGAGGCGTTGCGAGCGCAAACCGCCGGACTGCCCGATGCCGGGGTGGCGATCTCGGCCGATCTGCTCGCGCACGCCGTCGCCGCGGTGATCCGCGATGAGGATGCAAAGCACGGCGGATTCGGCGGCGCACCGAAGTTTCCGCCATCGGCGCTGCTGGAGGGGCTGCTGCGCAGTTGGGAGCGCACCGGCGACGCGGCCGTCTTGGATGTGGTGAACCGCACCGCCGAAGCCATGGCGCGCGGTGGTATCTACGACCAGTTGCGCGGCGGTTTCGCGCGCTACTCCGTCGATGCCGCCTGGGTGGTGCCGCATTTCGAGAAGATGCTCTACGACAATGCCCAATTGCTGCGCGCCTATGCGCATCTCGCCCGGCGTACTCCCGAGCAGGACCGGGAGTCCTTGGCGCACAGGGTCACTCGGGAGACCGTGCAGTTCATCATCGATGATCTCGGTACCGACGGTGGTGGGTTCGCCTCCGCGCTCGATGCCGATACGCACCTGGAATCCGGCGGTCCCGGCGTCGAGGGCGCGACGTACGTATGGGCGCCCGCCGACTTGATCGGCGAACTCGGTTCCATCGACGGAGCATGGGCCGCTGAGGTTTTCGGGGTCACCACCGCCGGTAACTTCGAACAGGGCACCTCGGTCCTCACCCGGTACTCCGACCCCGATGCCCTATCCGACTCGGCTACCGCGGCCGTCGTCCGCGAGCGCTTCGAGCGGATTCGTGCGACGCTGCGGGCGGCCCGTGGCCGACGCCCACAACCGGACCGCGACGACAAGGTCGTGACCGCATGGAACGGTATGGCCGTTACCGCTCTCGCCGAAGCGGGTTCCGCACTGCGGCAAGATGATTGGCTGGACGCCGCCGTCCGCTGCGCCCGCTTCCTGCTGGCCGAGCATGTGGTCGACGGCCGGGTGCGCCGCGCCTCCCTCGGCGGTGTCGTCGGTGCGTCTCCCGGCGTCCTGGAGGACTATGCCTGGCTGGTCACCGGCCTGCTCGCCCTGCATCAGGCCACCGGCCAACTGGACTGGCTCGAACACGCACAACACCTGCTCGACAAGGCGATTCAGCACTTCGCCGATCCCGCCGCCCCCGGCAGCTGGTTCGACACCGCCGACGATGCCGAAACCCTCGTCACGCGTCCCCGCGACCCCATCGACGGCGCCACCCCGGCGGGTGCCTCCGCGCTGGCCGAAGCCCTACTCACCGCCGCTGCCGCCAGTGCACCGGAACCCGCCCTGCGCTACCGCGAACTGGCCGACCAGACGCTCGCCCGCGGCGCCGTCGTCCTCGCCCGCGCTCCGCGCTCGGCAGGCCAATGGCTGACCGTCGCCGAAGCCGCCCTCCGTGGCCCGCTGCAGGTCGCGATCGCGGCCGACAGCTCCACCGCGGCAATGGAATTGATCGCCACCGCACGCACTGAAGCCCCGGGCGGCACGGTCATTATCGCCGCACCCACCGACTCGGTTCCCCTCCTGGTCGACCGACCCCAGAAGAACGGCGCACCGGCCGCCTACGTCTGCCGCGGCTCGGTCTGCGACCTCCCGGTGACGACTCCTGCCGACCTGAGCGCCTCGCTGAAACGCCCCTAGCCTGCACCGGCGGTTGCCCGCGGTCTGCTCCGCATGGACCGTTTGGATCGTGCGCCGGCCGACCTGCCGCCCGAAGTCCGGGCGGCAGGTCGGTGGCGTGGATGTTCGGATCTCCCGTGCGAATTCGGGCGTCGTCGACCCGCTCACACGGTCAGGTGCCCCAGCCTGATCATCAGCAGGTTCGCGACCAGGACGACGACGAAGACGACCGCGGCCGATCGGTAGCCCATGGCCCACAGTCCGACCGTGGCGCTGCCGAAAACCACGACCTTGGTGGCGACCGCGAGCAGTGGGTAGTCGAATGACGCATTCGGTGCCGCGAACAGGCCCCAGGCCAGCGCCGCGAGGAGTGGCATGCCCACGGCCAAGACGAGTTTGAGCGGAGTCGCATTGGCGGTCTTCCAGCCCCACAGCGCCAGCGCCGCGAACGTGACCAGCTCCATCACGAATGCCAGCGTGAGGTTGGCCCATTTCCAGACTTCCAACATGTCCGTACTCCCTCGAATCATCGAGAGCATCGCTCTCTAATGAGAGCAGTGTGCACGGAAGATTCGATCTCGTCAAGTCGCTATCCGGCACCGGCCGTGGGCGTCCAGCCGGAGAAGGTGCCGTGGTCCTGCTGACGGTTCCCGGCGGGTCGGGATCGGGCCCGTCACCGTGGCCGCGGATGCGGCACAGTGGTTGGGTGACCGTGCGCAGTCAGGCACTTTTTATCGGCGGTAGGGCCGGGGTCGGGAAGACGACCGTGGCCTTCGAGGTGCATGCGCGGCTTTCGGCGGCGCGGGTGCGGCACTGTTTGATCGAGGGCGACAATCTGGATCAGGCCTATCCGGCGCCGTGGGAGCACGGACTCGCGGAACGCAATCTGGCTGCGATGTGGGCGAATTATCGCGCGCTCGGATATCGGCGGATCGTGTATACGAACACCGCCAGTGTGTTCATGAATGTGATCGATGCACTTGTCGCGGCATTGGGGGAGCAGCCCGAGATCACCGCGGTCCTTTTGACCTGTGCGGATGCGGCGGCGGCCGAGCGGCTCGCGGGTCGGGAGATCGGCAGCGCACTGGACGAGCACATCGCGCGCGGCAAGGTGATGGCCGCGAAGCTGGATGCCGAGGTCCCGGACTGGGTGCATCGGGTCGGCACCGATGGCCGTGGAGTGTCGGATATCGCGGCAGAGGTCGTTGGCCTGACTCGCTGGTTGCCTTGATCGCAGCGGTAGCGGTGACTCGTCGAAAGTCGTTGGCGCACTCTGTTTCTTGGTGAGCTCACCGACGAGGAAGGACATGATCGACCTCGGATCGCATACGTGCCCGGTACCAGGAAAACCAATTCAATTCTGGGACGGCGATTCGGTCGCCGCGGTATGCACTTCAGTGATCGGGCTGACAGCGGTCTGGTCATCGGCTGGGGCGGTATCGGGCGCCGTGTCACTGGATGTCTCGGCGGTCTCGACATCGGTCCAGCAAGCGGTGGGGTCGGGCATGCCACGCAGCAGAATATGGTCGTAGAGAGTCCATTTGGCGCGCTCGTGCGCGGCCGCGGCCTCGATGAGCGCGCCGCTCACCAGGATGCGACGCGGCACCTCTTTCGCCGCCGTGGTCAAACGGGCCGCCTCATTGACCGCATCACCGATCACCGTGTACTCCAAACGGGTATCGGAGCCGACATCACCGGCGAACACCGGACCGCGCGCCACACCGATACCGATATCGAGTTCGCCGGTGGCGATGACCTCGTCTCGGATGCGCCTGGCCGCCCGCAGCGCCGGTGTCGCATTGTCCTGCAAGGCAATCGGCGCGCCGAAGATGCACAGCGCCGCATCGCCTTCGAACTTGTTGACCAGACCGTTGTTCTCCTCGGTCGCCGCGACGACGATCGCGAGCAATCGATTGAGCTTGGCGACGAACTCCTGCGGCGGCAGACCGCTGGACAGTTCCACCGATCCGGTGACATCGACGAACAGCGCCGACACCTCGCGCACATCGCCGGTCAGATCGAATCCGCCGGCCAGCGCCCGCTCGGCCACTTCGGCACCGACATGGCGGCCGAATACATCCCGCATCCGCTCACGTTCACGCAGGTTGGCGGCTAGTTCGTTGACCGAATGCTCCAGCCGCCCGATCTCGCTGGTACTGCCGACCGGCACCCGAACGTCCAACTCGCCCTTGGTGATCAGGTCCAGCGCCCGGCGCAGCGTGCGCATCGGGGTGGCCACCGAACGGGCCAGGAAGGCGGTGGCAAGTGCGCCGACACCGAATCCGACACCGGAGAGGTAGATGGCGGTGCGGATGCGGTCCGGCGCACCGGCGGCCGGATCGGCGAGCACCACGATCAGCATGAGCAGCGGCATGGCCCCCGCCACCGCCCAGGTCATGACGACCCGGACGAGCACCGAGGAACTCCAGTGCATGGTGCCGCCGAGCACTCCTGCCACCACCGGGATGGTCGGGCGGATCAGCCGGTCGACGATCAGAAAGGTGAATCCGGCGGATTCCAGGGCGCCGAGGGTGAACAGCGCCGCCGTCACCGCCGCGCTGTTGTGCGCGGTGAGATGGGAGAACGTCGAGGCCGCCACGATCACACCGGGCAGCCAGATGGCCAGCGCCCGGATGGTTATGGCGATCGGCAGGCGCAGCAGTCGTCGCGCCTCCTCGGCCGTGGGCTTGCGCCCGGCATCGAGCCAGGCGAAGTAGACGGTGCGATCGCGCACGGCCAGCCCGACCCCGGCCAGAAAACCCACCACCGGATAGATCGACACCAGTCCGATGATGCGGTGCCAGTCGGCTCCGATCCGGCCGAGAAATCCACTGAGCCAGAGCTCGGTCACGATCACCGCGAGGCCGCTGAGATTCGCGGTGATCACCACCGCTGCCAAACCCCACCGCGCCTTCAGCGCCCAGATGACGAGCTTGGTGATCACGGCGCCGCTACGTTCGCACGTACCGTAACCCGCACTGGCACACCCGATCGCGTCGAACTCGGCAGCCACCAATTCCAGGTCCCGAACGGTTTCATCAGCGCGGGCACCAGCACCAACCGGATGCCCCACTGGAATACCGCGACGGTGCTGCTCAGGGCCGCGCCGGTGGCCAGCAGATGCATCACGATTGCCTTGATCGGCAGTGCGATGCTGCGGCCGGCGGCGATGAGGAACACGAACGAGCAGCATAGAACCAGTGCGATCACCAGTGGCAGTTTCCCGGTGATCTCCTCGGACATATCGGCGAACTCGGCCGTCACGCAACCGACCAATACGGCCGCTCCGGGCAGTACGGCGGCCCGGTCACGGATCTCCCGGACCAGTCGATCGGCGTGCCGTCTGCCGGTCTCGATCGTCCGCTGTGCCATTTCGCCCCGCCGTCTACCCGTCCCTCGTCCCCAACTCTATTGCCGCAATGGGCAATTCGGCACACCCACGATGTTTCTCGGAGCGGCTCAGCGCAGTACGACCAGCCAGATCGCGGCGTAGTGGCACAGTGCCGCGAGGACCGTCGCGGCATGGAAGAACTCGTGATGGCCGAAGACCGTGGGCCAGGGGTTCGGCCATTTGGTTGCGTAGAGGATCGCGCCGCCGCTGTAGATCAGCCCGCCGATGAGCAACAGGATCAGTGGGGCGATGCCGATATTCGTGTTCAGCTGCCCGGCCACCGGCACGATCGCCCAGCCGAGCAGCAGATACAGCGGTACCCCGACCCAGCGAGGTGCGGTGGGCCACAGGAGTTTCAGCGCCACACCGGCCAGCGCGCCGAGCCACACCACCAGCAGCAGCGTCTGCCCGGTCCGCCCCGGCAGCCCGAGCAGTGCGAACGGGGTATAGCTGCCCGCGATGAACAGGAAGATCATCGAATGGTCGGCGCGCTTCATCTGGATGCGCGCATTCGCGGTTGCCCAGGTCACCCGGTGGTAGACGGCGCTGATGCCGAACAACCCGCAAACCGTGAGCCCGTAGACCAGGGTGGACCAGCCTGCCGTCGCCGAAATCGTCGCGGCCGTGGCCACCAGGACGATCCCCGCGATCGCCGCGATGCCGACCGCCCAGGTGTGGATCCAGCCGCGCATGCGCGGTTTTGTCGGTGTCGCCGTGTCCGTGATCACGTCTGGTATCGCATCGGCTGTGCCGATCGTTTCGGACACGAGCTACCTCCTAGAAATACCCACCGGTAACCTACGGTGCCGTAAGTTGTGGGTCATCGGCCACTGTACCGGGTCGCCCGCGGTGTGGGCGAGGGCCAGAAGGCAGCGGGTGCGGGCCGTCAAGGTGATCCGCCGCCAGAAATGCGCGCGCACGAGGGTACGGGGAACGCCGCGAATCCAACACACCGACGGGAACGACGGGCCTGGAGGCGGTAGCGCAGCGTAACGATGGAGCGCACCGCGAACACCGCGAATCCGACACAGCCGGTGCCGGGATCGTGCCGGTGGGGCGTAGGGTTGGTCGCCGTGGAGCTTCCGAGTCAGGTGCGTGGTTTGCCCTACCGCATCTACGAGGCCCGGCTGTCCAAGCAGCTGGCGGGCAAACAACATCCCCGGCACGTCGCGGTGATGTGCGATGGTAATCGGCGTTGGGCGAGAGAGAACGGCTTCACCGATGTGAGCCACGGGCACCGGGTCGGCGCGCTGAAGATCGCCGAACTCGTCGGCTGGTGTGCGGACGAGGGCATCGAGATGGTGACCGTCTATCTGCTCTCCACCGAGAACCTACAGCGCGATCCGGACGAACTGGAGACGCTGTTCGAGGTGATCACCGATGTCGTCGAGGAGCTGTCCGCACCGGAGCAGAACTGGAGCGTGCGCATCGTCGGCACGCTGGACGGCTTTCCGGAACTGGTCGCCAAGCGACTGCGCACCGCGGCCGAACGCACCAGCGGACGCGACGGCGTACACGTGAATGTTGCGGTTGGCTACGGCGGTCGGCAGGAAATCGCGGACGCCGTCCGCAAACTGGTTCGTCAGGAGATAGCCGCGGGGGAGACCGGTGAGGATCTGGTCCAGTCGATCACCGTGAACTCCATCGGCCAGCACCTCTACACCTCCGGCCAGCCCGATCCCGATCTGGTCATCCGAACCTCCGGTGAGCAGCGGCTTTCCGGATTCCTGCTGTGGCAGAGCGCATACTCGGAAATATGGTTCACCGAGGCGTACTGGCCGGAATTCCGGCGGGTGGACTTCCTGCGCGCATTGCGCGACTTCGCCGCACGACATCGCCGTTACGGTATTTGATTTGCGGAGCCTGCGGCGCCACGAGCGTCGCTCGTAAGACTCGCTCCGCTGTGGTCGGGTCGGCGACGCCAGCTGAGGACGAAAAGTGAACCCGCCGTGGGGGGATGGGCCGACGCCCTACATCGACTATGCGCAGTTCGGTCGGCGGTTCCTGGAGTACGCGGCCTCCGAGCAACGCATTTCTGGCGCATTCGCCCAGCTGACCGGGGCCGCCTTCGATTTCGGGCCGATCGGCGTCGGGCCGGGCAAGTTGGCCAAGGTCGCCGCGCAGGTGCAACTCGGTGAGCCGAAGCTGCATCGGTATGTCGACGACATCATCTCCTTCGAGCTGATCATCCCGCTCGATGTCGATCTGCTGCTCGATCTCGCCGTGGACCGGCATCGCTTCCAGGTCCACGGCAATGTCCACCTGCACTTGGCCGTGCGGACCGCCGAACCGCTGCGGGTCGTCATCGATATCGCCGAGCCTCGCCCGAGCGATGTCCGCATCAATGTGGCCACCGCCACCAAGCGCGGGCAGCTGCTGCGCATCCTGGCCAGCGTCGACCATGAGATCCGGCGTTTCGTGGCGCGCTATATCGCCACCGAAATCCGCAAACCGCATATCGCCGCGGTCCGGGATATCGATGTCGCGGCTCGGCTGGACGCGGCCTGGAAGCTGTAATCCCGTCGAGCCGCCCGCAAACAGTCGCCCCGGCTAGAGCTTGCGCAATCGCAGCCGGTTGATGCTGTGGTCGGCGTCCTTGCGCAACACCAGCGTGGCGCGTGGACGGGTGGGCAGGATGTTGTCCACCAGGTTGGGCCGGTTGGTGTTGTTCCAGATCTCCTGCGCGGCGGCCGTCGCCTGGTCATCGGTGAAACCGGAGTAGTGGTGGAAATGTGCGTTCGGGTCGGCGAAGGCGGTCTGGCGCAGGGTGAGAAACCTTTGCACATACCACTTTTCGATGTCCTCGATGCGCGCGTCGACGTAGATCGAGAAGTCGAATAGGTCCGAGACCATCAACCGTGGACCGGTCTGCAGCACATTGAGACCTTCCACGATGAGAATGTCGGGTTGAGTGACGCAGTGGAACTTGCCCGGCACGATGTCATAGGAGATATGCGAATACACCGGCGCACATACTTCGGCCGCACCGGATTTCACCTCGGTGACGAAGCGCAGCAGTTTTCGGCGGTCGTAACTTTCCGGAAATCCCTTGCGATGCATGATGCCGCGCCGGGTCAGTTCCGCGGTCGGATAAAGGAATCCATCGGTTGTGACCAAATCCACACGCGGATGGTGGTCCCATCGCGCGAGCAGGGCCTGTAGTACACGGGCCGTGGTGGACTTTCCGACCGCGACACTGCCCGCGACACCGATCACGAATGGCACCTGCTGATCGGGATGCTTCTCCCCGAGAAAGGTCGCGGTCGCGGCGAACAGCCGTTGACGTGCAGCGACCTGCAGGTGGATGAGGCGAGCGAGCGGAAGGTAGACCTCGGCGACCTCTTCCAGATCGATCTGTTCGCCGAGGCCGCGAAGTCCGATCAGTTCTTCCTCGGTGAGTACCAGAGGAGTCGACTTACGCAGGGTGCGCCACTGTTTCCGGTCGAATTCCACATAGGGACTCGGCTCGCTCATTCGTGCCACTTACCCGACACTCCGTTCAGGCAAACACGCATACGTGATGCGCCGACAGTGTGAGATTCGGTCCAGCTCTCGCATAGCCGAATTCTGCTCTGCGTCAACATCGTGTGAAACGCGGGGTGCCACTACCGGGTGTAACCGGTCGATACGCAGGCCCATTGCGGCTAATGTCGGCGGACATGGAAGCGCATCCCCTCGTGACCGAGTACCTGCGACTCGGCTTGGCATTCGACCGGCTGGAGGAAGGGTTCGTCGACGCGTATACCGGCGATCCGGCGCTGCGTCGCGAGGTGGACAACGCGCCAGCACCGCAGCCGCGCGAGCTGGCCAGGCGGGCCGCGGCATTGCGTGCGGAACTGCCCGCCGCCGGGTTGGCGCCGCAGCGGACGGAGTTCCTCGACGTGCACCTGCGGGCGCTGGAATGTTCGGCACGCAAGTTCGCCGGGGACGATATCGGCTTCGTCGATGAGGTGCGGGCGTACTTCGATGTCGAGATCGCACCGGGGGATGTCGAGGACTATCGCGATGCGCACCGGCAGATGGACGAGGTACTGACCGGCGACGGTCCGCTCGCCGAGCGGGTGACGGCGTTCCGCAAGGCCGATGAGATTCCGCCGGAGCGGTTGCACGTCTGCGTCGAGGCATTCTCGGGTGCGCTGCGGGAACTGGTGCGCGAGCGCTATCCGCTGCCCGACCATGAGCACGTCACCTACGAGGTGGTCGGCGACAAGCCCTGGTCCGGCTTCAACTACTACCTGGGCAACTACCACTCCCGGGTGGCGATCAACTCCGACCTGAAGCAGCATATGGCGCAGCTGCCCACCCTCATCGCGCACGAGTCCTATCCCGGACATCACACCGAGCACTGCCGCAAGGAGGCCGGGCTGGTCGCGAATGGGCAGGCCGAGCAGACGTTGTTCCTGGTGAACACCCCGCAGTGCCTGATGGCGGAGGGGCTGGCGGATCTGGCGCTGCGCTCGATCGTCGGACCTGGCTGGGGCAAATGGGCGCAGGAGATCTACGCCGATCTGGGGCTGCGCTTCGAAGGTGAACGCGCCGAACAGCTTTCGAACGCATCGGCCAAATTGCTCGGGGTCAGGCAGGACGCCGCCCTGCTGCTGCACGATCAGCATCGCGATGCCGACGAGGTCGCCGGATTCCTGCAGCGCTGGAGCCTGACCACCCCCGAACGCGCCCGCCAGTCCCTGCGCTTCCTGTCCTCACCGCTGTGGCGCGCCTACATCAGCACCTACGTCGAGGGCTACCGCCTGCTCGGCGGCTGGCTGGACCGCGCGGCCGATGCCGACGATCGCGCCGACCGCTTCCGCCGCCTGCTCGACGAGCCCCTCACCCCTGGCGGTCTGCGCGCCGGGTGAGCTCGACGCACGCTCAGCTGTGGCGACCTAGTCCGCGGTGAATGTAATACGCACCGAAATCGGGTCCGATTCCAGTGCTTTGATCGTCCATGCGGTGGCTTGGGCGGGAATGCGGCCCTTGGCGAAGCTGCGCGCACGGGCGACCACGTCGTCATCGGGGACAAAGGCGGCGGTGCCGGTGTACCAGCGCTTGCCGTGACGCAGCCGGACCTGCGGGTTCGCGGTGATATTGCGGGCCCAACCGGCGCGGTGGCCGTGCTGGGAAATGAGCCAGGCGCCCTCGTCGTCGATCGAAACGGTGACCGGAACGCGACGCGGCTGACCGGATTTCGCGCCGGTGGTCTCCAGTTCGGCGAGCAACGCGGAGCGGATGCCGATCCGATCCAGCAGTCCGACAGCGGGATTGACGATATAGCGGCCGATGAAGCGTTCGCGCCGGAACTTGCGCACGGTCGCTGCGGTGGTGCGCTGACTCATGGTGTTCTCCTTCGTCAGCCTGCGGCCTCCGGCTCAGCGGAAGATGACGCAGGTGGTGGTGCCGTGTGCGACCAGACGGCCCTGGTCGTCGACGATGCGGCCTTCGGCGGTGGCCGTGGTGCGGCCGATGTGGATGGTGGTGCCGGTCGCGATCAGGCGACTGCCGTGGGTCGGCACCGCGCGGATGTAGTTGATCTTCAGTTCCAGCGTCGTATAGCCGACACCGGCGTCGAGGGTGGTGTGCACGGCGCAGCCCATGACCGAATCGAGCAGGGTCGCGCAGATGCCGCCGTGCGTGGTACCGAGCGGATTGGCGAAATCCGGGCGGGTCCGCAGCCCGAAGACCACTTCGCCGTGCTCGATCTGCTCGACCTCCATGCCGAGTAGATCGCCGATGAACGGCGGCCGCCCCTGCGCCGTCATCGCGGTGCGCAGCAGTTCGAGCCCGGACAGCTCGGCCAGGTCGGTCGGTGCCCCTGACTGCGCCTCGCTAGCGCTCGGCTCCGTCATGACCGCCACTGTGGCTGTGTCGGATGTTCGCTCGCTGCGCTCGCTCATATGACAATCCCGTCTTTCGGTGAACCGATCGGTCCATATCTGTCATGATTGGAGCATGGACCGATCGGTTCACGCAACCATGAGTGCGCTAACAATGGACACAGCCCAGGGAGGACAGCGATGACCGCGGGTCCGCGCGACCGACTGATCGAAAGCGCCATCGAGCTGGTTCGTGAGCAGGGTGTGCACGCGGCCGGGCTCGCCGCCCTGCTCGAGCGCAGCCATGCCTCTCGGAATTCGCTCTACCAGCACTTTCCATCCGGTAAGAGCGAGCTGGTCGAGGTCGCGACCAAGACGGCGGGTGAGCGCCTGGCCGCCGTGATGGACAAGATCACCGCGACGGGCGCGCCCGTGCAATGGGCGAGTGCGCTCACCGGCTGGTGGCAGCGCGCCCTCACACACAGCTCGTTCACCACGGGCTGCCCGATCGTCGGTGCCGCACTCGCCGAATCCGAACCGGATGTGCAGGCGGCGGCGGGCGCCGCCTTCACCGACTGGACCGACCGACTCGCGAACGCATTGTGCGACAACGGTCTATCGGTCGAGCAGGCGCGCTCACTGGCCGGATTTGTGATCAGCGCGCTGGAGGGCGCCATCATCCAATCCCGGGCGCTGAAATCCACTCGGCCCCTCGACGACGCGCAGATCCACCTCACCGCTCTGCTGCGGTCCGCCGTCCCCGAGGCTTGACGCGCGGGCCAGCAGAGGCGCATCAGCCCGTCGCGCACCCGCGGATAAGATGGTCGGACGCGACTGGCGCACTCGAGGTGGAAGCAACCACCGGGAAGCACCCTCGCCCCGCACCGCGCGCCTGGGTGCCGGGCTCATGTGCTTCGGGGTGCGCACCCCGAGGCATCCGGACCACGGAGGTTGCTATGCACACCGAGACGCAGAACCCCCTGATCGACGCGGCGCGGACGGCCAATAGACTCGATCAGGTGACGCAGACGACCGCCTCTGTCAATACCCAATCTCTCGGTGAGCTCGATCCCGAGCTCGCTGCCGCGATGGCAGGCGAACTCGCCCGCGAACGCGACACCCTCGAGATGATCGCCTCGGAGAACTTCGTGCCGCGCGCGGTGCTGCAGGCGCAGGGCAGCGTGCTCACCAATAAGTACGCCGAGGGCTACCCGGGCCGTCGCTACTACGGTGGCTGCGAGCACGTCGACGTCGTGGAGACCCTCGCCCGCAACCGCGCCAAGGAGCTCTTCGGCGCCGAATTCGCCAATGTGCAGCCACATTCCGGCGCACAGGCCAATGCTGCGGTGCTGATGGCGCTGATGGAGCCGGGTGACCGGCTGCTCGGCCTGGACCTCGCGCACGGTGGTCACCTCACCCACGGCATGCGGCTGAACTTCTCCGGCAAGCTCTACGAAGTGCACTCCTACGGGGTCAGCAAGGAAGACCACCGCATAGATATGGACGAGCTGCGCAAGACTGCGCTCGCCGCCCGTCCGAAGGTGATCGTCGCGGGTTGGTCGGCCTACCCGCGGCACCAGGACTTCGCCGCGTTCCGGGAGATCGCCGATGAGGTCGGTGCCAAGCTGTGGGTCGATATGGCCCACTTCGCCGGTCTGGTCGCCGCCGGGCTGCATCCCTCGCCGGTGCCCTACGCCGATGTGGTGTCCTCCACCGTGCACAAGACCCTTGGCGGTCCGCGCTCCGGCCTGATCCTGGCCAAGCAGGAGTACGCCAAGAAGCTGAACAGCTCGGTATTCCCGGGGCAGCAGGGCGGCCCGCTCATGCATGTGATCGCCGCCAAGGCCGTGGCGTTCAAGATCGCGGCGGGTGCCGAATTCAAGGAGCGTCAGGAGCGCACCCTGTCCGGTGCGAAGATCCTGGCCGAGCGGCTCGGCGGCGCCGATGTCAAGGACAAGGGCATCAGCGTCCTCACCGGCGGTACCGACGTGCATCTGGTGCTCGTCGACCTGCGCAACTCCGAAATCGATGGTCAGCAGGGTGAGGATCTGCTGCACGAAATCGGAATCACCGTGAACCGCAATGCCGTTCCGTTCGACCCGCGCCCCCCGATGGTCACCTCCGGCCTGCGCATCGGCACCGCCGCGCTGGCCACCCGTGGCTTCGGCGATGCCGAGTTCACCGAGGTCGCCGACATCATCGCCACCGCGCTCGCGGGTGGTTCCGATGTCGACGCGCTGCGCGCGCGGGTCAGCAAGCTGGCTCGGGAGCTGCCGCTCTACAACGGTCTCGAGGACTGGCGTCTGCTCGGCTGATCCCGGTTCGATTCGATTCGCCTGGGAACTCGGCGTCGCGTCGACAGCAACCCTGCGGTTGTGTGCGCGCTGGCCGGGTTTCCAGGCGAATTCGTTCGGTGCGTACCGGGTCGCGGGGGCGAATGTTGCAGCAGTTGTGTCAAGGGCGAATTGCGCTTACCTTTGTCGGTGAATTTCCGGCAATGGGGTTGAATGGTGAAGCGTCAGTACATATTCGGTGTGGGTATCGCGGTCTTCGCGGCGGCGATGCTCGGTGTCGGTGCCCCGGTGGCCAGCGCCAAGGAGGTAGCGCCGGGCGTCAGTTGCAGTGCCGACCTGTGCGACAACGACACCGATGAGGTGTACCGCGTGACGGGCTACGGATATTGCGACGGTGAGTTGAACGCACTGACCCGGTCGCTCCAGCCGCATTCAACCGAGCGGATCACCTGTCTCGGCGGCAACGCGGTGGAAGGCTTTTCGGCCACCGGCGCGTACGTCTCCAACTTTCCTGGATAGACCAGGCCTTCGCGGGCGCTGGTTGCACGGCTGCGTTCTTTCGTGAATTCCGTTGACGCAGCCGACATTGATTCAGCGCTACAGAGTTGGCGTGCGGCCCGGAGGCGAGAATGTGGGCGGTCGTATCGGTGGCGACACCTGCGGTGGCGTCGGGGCCAAAGGTCGGGGCGGTTGCGCGTGGATTTGGTCATCAGCGCGCATCTGCTGCCGCCCGAAAATGGCCGCCGAATCAGCCGGGCCGCAACAGCTCTGGCAGTGCGTACCCGCCGCGATTCCATGGCGGGGCCTGGCATCGGTCCGGATTCGATTCGACGGCAACCGAATTCAGGACGGGAGTTGAATACCCTTGGTGGCAGCCAACTTCGCGATCTGCTCCATCTCGTCGATGGCGACCGCGACGTAGGCGCGCAGTTGGCCATCGTCATCGCGGCGCAGCAGGTATTCGTAATCGCAGTCGGTCAGCAGATTGCCTTCGACGTCGTAGAAGTGCCAGCGGACGTGCAGACGGGTGATGCGATCGGTGAGATCCACATGCTCGAGCACCGTGTGGTCGACGCTGGCCAGGCCGAGCGCCTGATACAGCGGATAGGACTGCTCGAGGCCCTTCGCCATCTCGGCGGTGGTGGCCATGGATCCCACGAAAGCGTCGGTGACCATGGTTCCCGGCGCACCCCACTGCGCGACCGAACGCTGCGCGTCGAACGCGCTCAACGCTTCCTGATACTCGACTAGATAGGATTCGATTTCCGCGGCGGTTGTCATCCGACAAACCTATCGAGCGCCCAACTTCCCATGAACCACCTGGGTATTCCCATCGCGGTCAGGGGCAGTGGGCACGCGGATCCTATTGGTCCATGCGCGCTTTCGCGCGGACGATGGACTCGTCGAGATACCGCGTGATGTCGGCGCTGTTGGCGGGGCGGATCATCAGGGCGCGGTTGGCGGGGATCTCGCAGTAGCGGCCGCCCTTGGTGTCGATCCAACGGAGTTTGCCGGTGCGCAATGGTTCGGCATTGCGTGGGCCGACCAGGACGGTTGCGGTGCCGCTGGTATCGCAGGGTTGGCGCCAGAAGCGGCGGTAGCGGTCTTGGACGGTGCGGGCGGGAGCGTTGCCGAAGAGATCGGGGCGGTCGTCGCTGAGATCGTCCAGGAGGTAGCTCTTTTCGGCCGCGGTGCCGGGCGCGGGATCGGGGAGCAGGCGGATCAGTTCGGTGGCCAACTGGTCGACGCGGACGCGGCGCAGCCGCACCTTGCCGCCGTCCGGTGCGGGGGCCTGCAGGGCGATGACGCCGGGTCCGCTGCGGGTGGCGCAGCCGATGGCGCGCATTTCGATCCCGCCGCGCGTGTTATCGATGCCGAACAGTTCGATGCGCCACTCGGGTCGGGCGAGCACCTGCACGGCGCGCTGTAGCGGCGCATGGTCGGCATGGGCCAGTTCGGCCCGGAATTTCCGCTGGTAGGAGTGATATTCGTGGAGTCCGGGGAAGCGGCTGGTGAAGCGAAACGGAAAGGGCATGCGATCCAGGCCGGTACCGAACCAGGCCGCCGCGAACTGCTCGGCGGACAAGGTCCATTGCGTCATCATTGCGCCCCGAGCACTGGCGGCACGGTCTTTTCCACTTCGCCGATGAGCTCCTCGCCATGCTCCTCGGTACGCAGGTACCGCGCCGCCTTGTGCTCGCCGTCCTCCCCGCGTCGGGCACGGGCCCCTGGCGGAAACATCCCGGAGTACCCGGCGCCCCCCGCAGCGCCCACCCGGCTCGGCGTACCGGTGGCGGGTTGTGTCGTTGCCGCTCCCGGAGTTGTGGTTCCCGGTACCGACTTGCCGGGACTCGGCGTCGTCGCGCCGGCACCGGGTGGGCCACCAGGACTCGGAGAGGTAGCGGTGAGGCTCGGAATCGAGGTGCCCGGCGTGACTCCGGCCGAGGTGACGGTGATCGGCCAGGTCGGCTGCGCACCGGTCGTCGATGGTGTGGCGGTGGTCGTGGCGGTATGTGTGCTGGAGGTGGGTGTGGTCTGCGAACCGCTCGGCTGGGTCGGTGAAACCGATTGTGGAGCAACAGCTTCGGCCTTTCCCGAGCCGACCGTCTTACCGGAGTCCTCCGCCTTGGCCGGCTCCTGCGTCTTACCTGTGTCCTCGGGTTTGTTCGGATTCCCCGCTTTGCTCGCATCCTCGGTCTTCCCCGGCTCGGTCGCCTTAACCGAGTCCTCCGTCCTACTGGGCTGACCCGACCCGGTATCGGTTGGCGATGTCCCCGGAACGACTCCGGACACCGCCCCCGGAACGGAGATCGGATCGACCGGCGGCGGCAGCGTCGGAATCGTCGGAGCGGTATTCCCATATGGCTGGATGTACAGGGTGCTCATATCGTCGCGAGCCTGCTCCTCCTGCGTATTACGCAGTTCGGGTCCGCCCGGACTGTTCGAGGTCTGCACCACCGGTGGCACCGCAACCTTGAACCGCGCCGCCGCACTCGCGGCCGAGGATAGTGGTGCCGATTGCTGATCCAGTGACACACCGAGTTCGCCGACCCGCGTGGCGTAATCCCGGATGGCGCGCACCGCCCGGTCTGCGGCGGCGCCCTCCCAATGCTGTTCCACTGCTTGCTGAATCGCGGTTTCGAACTGTTGGCCCGCTTTGGTCACCGCCGCCGAGATGGCCGCCCAGGCGTCGAATGCGCCGTCGAGTCCGTCCGGATTCATCTGGTCGGCAGCCTGTTTGATTTCCGCGTGCGAAAAGTTCTGCGCGTTCTCGGGATTGGTGATCGCGCGGCCGTCCGTCTGTGCTGTCATGGCCGACTCAGCCCCTTCCGTCAGTGCCGTCTGACCATATAGACGCACCCGACCCCACCCCGGTTCCATCGAAACACAGCCGATCTCGCCGTGCTAGACCGTGCGGTCCGCCGAAGGTCGGGGTGGTACCGGTGTCAGTTCGCATTCGCGGCCGCGACCAGCGCCGGGTAGTCCGGCAGCTCGATGGTCTTGACGTTCTCGGTCATTTTCAACATCTTGTCGAACATCCACGAGTGCAGGAACCAGTTGCGGAACTTGATGCCGTACGCGGTCTTCGGCGCGAAGAAACGCCCCGCATTGCTGTAGTCCGCGAGTTTGGTGAGGGAGCGCATGAGCTCGTCGTAGCGCGCGAAGGCCGTCGGATAGTCGCCGTCGGCGAGCGCGAGTTCACCGGCGATGATGTAGGCGCCCTGCACCGCGAGTCCGGTTCCGAAGCCGCCCAGGGTGTTTCCGTAGCCCGAATCGCCGACCAGCGCGACCCGTCCCCGGCTGTAGCTCTTCATCTTGCGCACCATGCTGATCGAGTCCAGGAAGAAGTCGTCGAACTCGGCCATTTCGGCGAGCATGCGCGGCGCCTCCCAGCCGACGTCGGCGAAGGTCTCCCTGATGATGCGGCGCTGCGCCGCGGTGTCGTCACGGGCGTAATCGAGTTCGGGCGAGGCGAAAATGTAGAGCTGCTGTGCCTTCGAGCCGCCGGTGATAACGCATTTGCCCGGCTCGTTGTAGCCGTAGGCGGTCACCCGCTCGGGGGCGCCCTCGGACCTGGTTGCCCACGGGCTCGCGCCCGCGACGCAGTAGTAGTGGCCGAGGTGCTTGACGAATTCCCGCTCCGGTCCGAACGCCAGACGCCGTACCCGCGAATGGATTCCATCGGCGCCGAAGACCAGATCGAAGGCGCGCGGCGCGTTCTTCTCGAATTCGACCCACACACCGTCGTCGGTTTCGGTCAGGGCGCTGATCGAGTCGCCGAAGATGTATTCGCAGTCCCGGTAGGTCTTTTCGTACATGATCCGCGCCAGATCGCCGCGCAGGATCTCCACATCGCCGCCGGTGAAATCGCCGGAGATGACGGCCTGCTGCTTGCCATCGCCGTCGACGATCGCGATATCGGTGGTGCCGGTTCGGTGCGCGTAGATCTCGTCCAGAATGCCCATCCGCTCGAGCACCTTGTGGTGCGTTTCGCCGGTGAAGTCGACCGCCTGACCGCCGGGCCGCAACTGCGGCGCGCGCTCGACCACGGTGACCTCGAATCCGTAGTGGTTGAGCCAGTAGGCGAGGGCCGGGCCCGCGATGCTCGCGCCGGAGATGAGGACGGACTTGTTACGCATGATGACTCCTGATGTCGGTATCTGTGTCCGATGGAATCTGTATCCGCTGGACACGAATTAGAGTATGGTAGACACAGTTACTTGTCAACACGCTTTCCGGAAGGATGTGCAGATGCCGTCACCGACCACCGTCGAACTGCTCTGGGGCACCCAGCAGCGACCCAAGCGCGGGCCCAAGCCCGCGCTCTCACTGGAGGGGATCGTCGCCGAGGCCATCTCGCTCGCCGATGCCGAAGGTCTGGCGAATCTGTCTATGCAGCGCCTGGCCGAACGCCTCGGCTTCACCAAGATGTCGCTGTACCGCTATGTCCCCGGCAAGGAGCAGCTCACCGCGCTGATGTTCGACACCGCCATGGGGGCCCCGCCGGATATGGCAGCGGCGCAGGTGGATTCGACCGAAGAACCGTGGCGTGGTGCACTGCGCCGCTGGGCCCGGACGATTTTCGAGCGCTACACCGCCCATCCCTGGGCGATCGAACTCACCACCGGACTGCGTCCCATCGGGCCCAATGAGATGGGCTGGACCGAGGCCGCGCTGGTGGCGCTCAAGGACAGCGGGCTGAACGGATCCGAGCGACTGGACACCATCGTGCTGCTCAATGGGCACGTCCGCAGCCTGGCCCAGCAGGTCAACTCAACCGGCGGCGATGCCACGGTGCAGTTCAACGCGCAGTTCGCCGAGATGATGACCGCGGCGGGCGACCGCTATCCCGAGGTTGTCGCGGCCTTCGCCGAGGAGGCGTCCGCGACATCCGCGGCGCCCTACGCCGGGGGGCCGAACGATGCCTTGAATTTCGGTATCGCCCGTGTGCTCGACGGCCTGGCCGTGCTCATCGAGCAGCGCCGACGCGAATCGCGGTGAGCTGCGGTGGGCACTGTCGAGCGATGCAGCGGCGGCCTACGCTCGGAATATGACCGAAGAACTCGAGCTGGAACAGGACGCGATCACCACCGTGCGGGAGTTCTTCGCCGCGCTGGAACTCGGCGCTGTCGAGGAGGCGCTCGACCTGCTGCACCCCCACGTCATCTGGAAGAACACCTCGCTGCCGACCGTCGGCGGCGGCCTCACGCGCCGAATTCTGCGCGGCCTGAACCGTGACACCATCGGCTTCGCGGCCGAGATACATCACATCGCCGCCGACGGTGACATCGTGCTGACCGACCGCACCGATATCCTGCGCGTCGGCCCGCTGCGGATCGCGTTCTGGGTCTGCGGCACCTTCGAACTGCACGATGGCCGAATCCTCCTGTGGCACGACCACTTCAGCTGGGAGAACTTCCTGCGCGGGACCGTCGTCGGACTGGTCCGCGCCGCGCTGCCCAACCGCTGACGGAGTCTTGCGGCGAGTCGAATGGCGGCTGCCCGAAGCGCGCAGTCGACTCGCCCCGGTCAGGAGTGCTCGGCCAGGTAGTCGAGGTAGTACGGCCGCAGCACCTCGGCGATCCTGCCGTCGCCCGCGTGGATGTAGTCATCGATCATCGGGACGACGTACTTGATATCGGCCTCGCTCTCGCCGAGATCGCCCGCGGCGGCCTCGGCGGCCGGGATCGATTTCAGCAGCCGCCACAGGTATTTGATGTCCGCGCGCCGCACCGCGAGCCGGACCGCCCGGTCGTGCAGCTCCTTGGACGACAGCTTCTCCAACTCCTCATTACCGGCCATACCTGCGACTCTATCTGCTGCACCAATAAGGGGTTAACGACAAATTCACGGACACGCCTACCTGTGCCCGAGCGGAGACCGGGCAGTCGGCGGTAGCGTCGGTGGTGCGGGCCGCGTCGGTGTGGCTCGTACGGGAGGTCCTGAACCGTGACTGAGCTATTCAGTACGAGAGGGCCGGCACCCGGCCCTCAGGGCATCTGACGCAAGTCGGATCCCATCGGGACGGACCGGTCCAGCGAGATCGTTCGTGCGGGTGCCGCGCGAACACAAAGGAGCCCACCGTGACTGCTGCACGCTCCGTTCCCGCTCCCTCGGCGCACTCCAGCTCCGCGAAAGGCGAAGCCGCCGCGAAGGGGGCCCGCCCCTCGCATTCCCAGAAAACCGGTGCCAAGTCCTTCGTCATCGACACCTCGGTTCTGCTGTCCGATCCCTGGGCTTTTACCAGGTTCGGCGAACACGACGTCGTATTACCGCTGGTCGTGATCAGCGAACTCGAAGGCAAGCGCCACCATCACGAACTGGGCTGGTTCGCGCGGGAGGCCCTGCGCAACCTCGATGATCTTCGTCTGCAGCACGGCAGGCTGGATCAGCAGGTGCCGATCGGCACCGAGGGCGGAACGCTGCAGGTGGAACTCAATCACACCGATCCCGCGGTACTTCCGGTCGGATTCCGCACCGACACCAATGACTCCCGCATCCTGGCCTGTGCGCTCAATCTGGCGGCCGAGGGCCGCGAGGTAGTGCTCGTGTCCAAGGACATTCCCTTGCGCGTCAAGGCGAGTGCGGTGGGTTTGCACGCCGACGAGTACCACGCCCAGGACGTGGTGACCTCCGGCTGGGCCGGAATGGTGGAGATCGATGTCTCCAAATCCCAGATCGATCAGCTCTACGCCGAAAGCATGATCGATCTGGACGAGGCGCGGGAACTGCCGTGCCACACCGGGATCCGGTTGCTCGGCTCCAGTTCCAGCGCGCTCGGCCGGATCACGCCGGACAAGCGGGTGCAGCTGGTGCGCGAGCGCGAGGCGTTCGGACTGCACGGCCGCTCGGCCGAACAGCGCATCGCCCTGGATCTGCTATTGGACGAGAGCGTCGGCATCGTCTCGCTCGGCGGCCGGGCCGGTACCGGCAAGTCGGCGCTGGCGTTGACCGCGGGATTGGAGGCGGTGCTCGAGCGCCGCACGCAGCGCAAGGTGGTGGTGTTCCGTCCGCTGTATGCGGTCGGTGGGCAGGATCTCGGCTATCTGCCGGGATCGGAGAGCGAGAAGATGGGCCCATGGGCACAGGCCGTCTTCGACACGCTCGACGGGTTGGCCAGTCGCGAGGTGATGGAGGAGGTGCTCAGCCGCGATATGTTGGAAGTCTTGCCGCTCACCCACATTCGCGGTCGCTCGCTGCACGATTCATTCGTGATCGTGGACGAGGCGCAGTCGCTGGAACGCAATGTGCTGCTGACGGTGCTGAGCCGACTCGGCACCGGATCGCGGGTCGTGCTCACCCACGATGTGGCCCAGCGCGACAACCTGCGGGTCGGTCGGCACGACGGTGTCGCCGCGGTGATCGAAAAGCTCAAGGGGCACCCGCTTTTCGCGCACATCACGCTGACCCGTAGCGAACGGTCGCCGATCGCGGCACTGGTGACCGAGATGTTGGAGGAGTACGGCCCGAGCTCCTACGGCCCGAACCAATAGCGGCCCGAACTCAAAGCGGCGCATGGCAAATGCGCAGCGTGTGTTTCACCTCACAATCGTGCGGGTAATATCCGCGCGATAACCTGTTCAGTACCGGCCCGGCGAGTCTCATACGGATTCGCCGGGCCGTTGCCGAACATCGGCCTAGGCTACGCGCGGTGTCATCGGTAGCCACTTTCGAGAGGATGGAAATGCACCACTTCGCTCGACGAACGGCTGGATTCACCGCGGTCATCGCGGCGACGGCACTGCTGCTGGCCGCTGGCTGCAGCAAAGACGACGACAAGGACAAGAGCACCGCCGCGTCCATGACGACCACCTCGGCGGCCGTCGGCCACGGCGAGGAGCACATGTCCGGCGCCGCGGGCGAAACGAAGATCGCGACCCAGGGCGGCGACATCGCGGTCACCGGCATGATCTTCGACAAGTACGTACAGTCCGGCGGCCCGACCGGTCCGCTCGGCGCTCCGCTGAAGGCGCAGGAGGACGGCCCGAACGACGGCAGGTGGCAGGACTTCACCGGCGGCGCGATCGTCTGGGGTAAGGACACCGGCGCGCACATACTCTGGGGCGAAATCCGCAAGGCGTGGGAGGACAACGGCGGCCCCGACGGCACGCTCGGCTACCCGACCAGCGATGAGAAGGATATTCCCGGCGGCAAGCAGAGTGATTTCGTCAGCGGCACCATCACCTGGGTGGACGGCAATACCACCGTCACACCGAAGTCCTGATCCGGCACGGCGTCCGGGCACCGGCATTTCACCACTGGAAATGCGGTGCTCGCCCGAAAGGGCCAGCGCTTGTACGCTCGGACGCCGATACCGATTCCTACTCAGATCCCCGCATCGCCGGGCCCAGCCGCTAGGTTGTGTTAGTGCAAACTCTCTTGACCGATCGCGAACTACTCGCGTCCCTCGCCGATGAGGTGGAGCTGAATCTGCGCCGCCATATCGCCGCCGCCGATGGCTGGCAGCCGCACGACTACGTCCCGTGGGACGACGGCCGCAATTTCGGCTTTCTCGGCGGAATCGATTGGGAGCCGGAGCAATCCACACTGAGCGAGACCGCCAAGCTGGCGCTGACGGTCAGTGTGCTCATCGCCGACAACCTGCCCTCGTACCACCGCGAGATCGGCAAATATCTGCGCATCGGATCGTGGTGGCGCTGGGTCGGCCGGTGGACGGCCGAGGAGAACCGCCACGAGATCATGATCCGCAACTACCTCATGGTCACCCGGTCGGTCGACCCGGTGGAGTTGGAGCGGTTGCGGATGGACCATATGACCAAGGGGTTCCGGCGGCCCCCGCTGCACCTGCTCGATGTGCTCGCTACCTGCGCGTTCGAGGAAGCCGCCGCCGCCATCCGGCATCGCAACACCGCGGCGCTCGGGGAGAACAAGATGGTCACCGCCATGGCCGAGCGCATCGCGCGCGACGATGAGCTGCAGTCGGTGTTCTTCGCCGAATTGATCACGGCCGCGTTCGGCATCGCGCCGGATCAGACGATGCGGGCCATTGCCGACAGTGTGGCGAACTTCCACGTGCCATCGGTGACGCTGGCCGACGGGCGCAGTAGCGACGACGTACTCGCCGAGGCGGGCATCTATGACCCCGCCAAGGAAGGCGAGTTGGTTTTCGCGCCGCTGCTGCAGCGATGGGAGTTCTTCACCCGGGCCGACCTCGGTGAAGTGGGTGAGAAGGCGCGCGCGGAACTCGGGCATCTGCGGTTCTGATCGCTGACCTGGTTCGCGGATCGACCACTTGTGCGGGTATGGCCACAGCGGCCATACCCGCACATTTGCTTACTCCGCGTTGTCGACCTTCGCCATCGACAGCACATCCAGTCGGCGGTCGAGTTCTTCAACCGTCAGCTTCTCGTCCAGCAGACCGCGATCGATCACGGTCTGGCGAATGGTCTTCTTGTCCTTCAAAGCCTCCTTGGCGACCGCGGCGGCTTCTTCGTAACCGATCGCGGAATTCAGTGGCGTCACGATGGACGGTGACGATTCCGCGAGGGTGCGCAGATGATCCTCATTGGCGATCAGGCCACGAATGCACTTATCGGCGAACAGTCGCGAAACATTGGCGAGCAGCCGAATCGACTCCAGCAGATTGCGTGCCATGACCGGGATGTAGACGTTCAACTCGAACGCGCCGCTCGCACCCGAGAACGCGATGGCCGCGTCATTGCCGATCACCTGCGCGGCCACCTGCGTAACCGCTTCCGGCAGTACCGGATTCACCTTGCCGGGCATGATCGAACTGCCCGGCTGCAGATCGGGCAGCCGCAGTTCGCCGAGACCGGTCAGCGGGCCCGATCCCATCCAGCGAATGTCATTGGCGATCTTGGTGAGGCTCACCGCAATGGTGCGCAGCGCACCGGACGCCTCGACCAGACCGTCACGGGCGGCCTGCGCCTCGAAGTGATCGGTCGCCTCCGATAGGGCGTCGATTTCGGTCGACCGCACCAGTTCGGCAACGACTTTCGCGCCGAAGCCCGCGGGCGCGTTCAGACCCGTACCGACCGCGGTGCCGCCGATCGGCAGTTCGCCGAGCCGGGGCAGCGTCGCCATGATGCGCTCGATGCCCGCTGCGACCTGGCGGGTGTAGCCGCCGAACTCCTGGCCGAGGGTCACCGGCACCGCGTCCATCAGATGGGTGCGGCCGGACTTCACCACGGTGCGCCATTCGGTCGACTTGTCCAGCAGGGCCAGCCGCAGGTGATCCAGCGCGGGGATCAGATCCTTGATCGCGGCCTCGGTGGCGGCCAGATGTGTTGCGGTGGGGAAGGTGTCATTGGACGACTGCGACATATTCACGTCGTCGTTCGGGTGCACGGTCACGCCGTTCGCCTTCGCGATCGAGGCGATCACCTCATTGGCGTTCATATTCGAGCTGGTGCCGGAGCCGGTCTGGAAGACATCGATCGGGAACTGGTCATCGTGCAGGCCATCGGCGATCTCGTTCGCGGCGGCGATGATGGCATCCGCCTTCGCCGGATCGAGCAGTCCGAGATCCCTGTTCACCTGTGCGCACGCGGCCTTGAGCAGACCCAGCGCCCGGATCTGGGCCCGCTCCAGGCCGCGCCCGCTGATCGGAAAGTTCTCCACCGCGCGCTGGGTCTGCGCCCGCCACAACGCGTGCAGGGGTACCCGAACTTCGCCCATGGTGTCGTGTTCGATGCGGTACTGCGTCTCCTCGGTCGTCATGATTTCGACCCTATGCCCGAGACGACCCGCGCGGGGTTGCCACACCTGAGGCGATTCGCACACCGCGCGCCGGGCCGCGCGGGGAATACTCGTCAGCCTTCGAGGACCTCGCGGAGTTTGCGGGCGAAGGCCTCGGGCTGGCCGGGGTAGCCGTACTCGCCGCCGAGGAAGCCGCCGTGGTGGCTGGGGAATACCGTTGCCTGCTGGCCGAGCAGCGCGGCGGCGGCCTCGGAGGTGCGTGCGGTGAAGGTGCCCGCGGACTCCTCGCCGACGGCGATGACGATGCGGGTGGGCGCGGCGGCGAGTGCGGCGACATCGGGGTGATAGCCGCTGACCGCCCAAGAACGGTCGGACAGCAGCGGATCGTCACGGGATCCGTCGTCCTCGGTGGGCATGCCGAACTGGGCGGGATCGGCCGCGGGCTGGGCGAAGTAGTTATCGGTGAATTCGCCTTGCCACGACGTCATGGCGATGAAGCTCGCCATGCCCGCACCGGCCCCCTTGGCCTGGTACACATCGCGCACCTGGGCGCGGGCGCGCTCGGCGGCAGCGGCGTCGGGAAGTACCGGGATGAGCGGCGGCTCATGGGCGACCAGCGTGGTCACATCGTCCGGATGGGCCGCGACCAGCGCCAGCGCGGTGACCGCGCCTCCGCTGCTCCCGAACAACTCGACCGGCCCGGCGCCGAGCACCCCGATGATCGCGTGCACATCGTCGGCCTGGACGGTGGGCGAATTATCGACACGCCCGTCCTTGCGGACGCTGCGGCCGAGACCGCGCGGATCGTAGGTGACCACCGTGCGATCGGGAAAGTACGAGGTCACCGTGCGGAAGCCGGTGGCATCCATGGGCTGTCCGATCATGAACAGCGGCGGGCGCCCGCCGGCGGTGGGCAGCGGTCCGTGCACGTCGTAGACGAGATCGGCTTCGGCGGTTTCGAGAGTGTGCTCGGTCATACCGGTGCTGACGAACCATGCGACGCAAACTCATCGCTGCCACAGCGGCGTTATAGCGGGCTTTCACCTTGGTGGGTGATCTGCTCCACCTTGGGGGACCGACCCCAGCACTCGGGGCCCTGATACCGGCGGCGAATCCGGCGGAAAGTTGGACAGGTCACCGCACGCCGAATTGGAGCCTCCGATGTCGAACTCGAGCACCATCGCCCACCCGGCGGAACGTCGTGCCACGGTCTCGACCAGAGACGGTGTGGCACTGGCGGTTCGTGAATACGGCCCGCGAAATGCCGACCTCACCGTCGTCCTGCTGCACGGACATTGCCTGAGCGCCGCGTCATGGACCTACGTCCGCGACGCCCTGCGGCGCCGGTACGTCGGCGCCCGGGTCGTCTGCTACGACCACCGCGGCCACGGCGACTCCGCCGCGGCGTCACCACAGACCTACAGCCTCGAGCAGCTCGGCTACGACCTGCGCGACGTCCTCGACGCTGTCGCCCCCACCGGTCCGGTCGTTCTCGTCGGTCACTCGATGGGTGGCATGACCGCACTGACCTATGCCAGCCAGCACCCGCACGAGATCGGCACGCGCATCGTCGGTGTCGCACTCATCGCGACCGCGGCGAGCGGACTCGCCGACGCCGGGTTCGGCCGCCTGCTGCGCACCCCGGCCGTTTCGGCATTCCAGACCGCCGTCCGATCTGCTCCCGGCGTGATGCAGCACGCGAAGCTCATGGCCTGCAAGGTTTTCGCTCCGATCATCCATTCCGCCGAATTCGGCGATCGCAAGGTCAGCCGCCGGGTGCTGAACCTGGCCAACGCGATGCACAACTCGACGCCGATCGTGACGATGGCGAGCTTCTTGAGCGCCTTCATGACCTACGACCAAACCGACGCGCTCGCGGTGCTCTCGAATATCCCGACCTTGGTGCTGTGCGGCAGCGCCGACCTGATGACGCCGCCGTCGCATTCCGTCGCAATGGCGGCTGCCGTCGTGTACTCGGATTGCGTGCTGGTCGACGGCGCCGGTCATTCGGTGATTCTCGAGCAGCCGACCCAGGTCGCCGAGGCCATTGCCCGCCTGCTGACGCGCGCGGGCGGGCCCGACAATGTCGATGCCGCGCACCTCACCCTCGTCGCGTAGTCAGTGCGGCGTGAGCCGGATCAGCGGGTATTCCCTATCGGATTTGCGCTGGTACTTCGCGTAGCGAGGTTGGGCGGCGATGATGCGCTGCCATTCCTGTGCGCGGTCGGCGCCGTCGAGCTGGTGCGGCGTCACCGGCATCGTGTCGTGGCCGGGCAATTCGATCGATGTCAGGTCTGGATGCGCTATTTCTCGAGAGCCGTATCCGCAGCTCCTGACGGAATCTGTGCCGAAGCGCCAGATGTGTGAAGCCGGGTGCTTCTCGATTCGGGATCGGAAGTCGGCCGGGAGCGAATATGCGCGCGAGATGGGTCGAGCCCGATCCGAATGGCTCGGATCGGGCTCGACCGGTCAGGGATGTATCGCTCAGGGGAGCGGCGGCACCGCGTGCTCGTCGCCGATGAAATCGACGGAGGAGTACTCGCGGAGCTTGGTGAGGCGGTGGTAGGCGTCGATCATGCGGACCGTGCCGGACTTGGAGCGCATGACGATCGACTGGGTCGACGCGCCGCCGCCGTAGTAGCGCACACCGCGTAGTAGGTCGCCGTCGGTGACACCGGTGGCGCAGAAGAAGACGTTATCGCCCGCGACCAGATCCTCGGTGGTGAGTACGCGGCTCAGGTCGTGGCCCGCGTCGATCGCCTTCTGCCGCTCTTCATCGTCCTTCGGGGCGAGCATGCCCTGCAGGTCGCCGCCCATACAGCGCATGGCAGCGGCGGCGATGATGCCCTCGGGAGTGCCGCCGATGCCGACCAGGATGTCGGTGCCGGAATCCGGTCGGGCGCAGGCGATGGCGCCAGCGACGTCACCGTCGGAGATCAGCCGGATGCGGGCGCCTGCATCGCGCACCTGCTGGATCAGCTCGGCATGCCGGGGCCGGTCCAGGATGCAGACGGTGAGATCGGATTTCGAGACGTTTTTGGCCTTGGCGACCCGGGCGATGTTCTCGGCGATCGGCACGGAGATATCGATCACACCCGCGGCATCGGGGCCGACCGCGATCTTGTGCATGTAGAACACCGCGGACGGATCGAACATCGCACCGCGCTCGGCGACCGCGAGCACCGCGATGGCGCCCGGCGAACCCTTCGACATCAGCGTGGTGCCGTCGATCGGGTCGACCGCGAAGTCGACCTCGGGACCGGTGCCGTCGCCGACCAGTTCACCGTTGTAGAGCATGGGCGCTTCGTCCTTCTCGCCCTCACCGATGACCACGATGCCACGCATGGAAACCGAGCTGACCAGCTGCCGCATGGCGTCGACGGCCGCACCGTCGCCGCCCTCCTTATCGCCGCGGCCGACCCAGCGGCCCGCGGCCATCGCACCGGCCTCGGTGACCCGGACCAGTTCGAGCGCGAGGTTGCGGTCCGGCGCCTCGCGGCGGCTGGGTGCGGGCGAAGATGCCGTCATTACGGTGTGCCTCCTACGGTCGTTGCTACTGCTGATTGTCTCAGAAGCGCGACCGTTCGCGATCAGGTACTGCCCGTAGCGATTGCTTGCAGGTCGCTCGAAATGGTCAGCTCCAGATCACGGAGCACCTCTCGTTCGGGTGCCAGGTCGAGCGTGGATACTGGGAGCGTGTCGTACCAAAAGCCGCGCATCCTCAACGACTACCGGGATCTGTTCTGGTCGCTGATCCCGTTGGTGCTGATCGCCGTGGTCTTCGCCGGGCTCGCCAGTCAGTGCAGCTTCGCCGCGAAGGGGCCGACCCAGGGTCAGATACCGCACTTCGATGTGAACGCGGCGCTGTCGGTGGACGCGAAGTCGATGCCGTTCCCGATCCGCAATCCGAGCCTGCCCGAGGGCTGGACGCCCAACTCCGGTAGCCGCGACACCATCACCACCAGTGGCGGTGGTCCGGTCAGCACAGTCGGCTATATCACACCGCAGGGCACCTACATGCGGATGAGCCAGAGCAGCGCGACTGAAGAAGCGCTGTCCCGCTTCGTCCTCGGTTCCCGCTACGGCACCGGCACCGAACAGGTCGGTGACCAGAAGTGGGTGGTGTACGCCGAACAAGGCTCCGAGACGGCTTGGATCGGTGATTTCGGCCGGTCCAGGGTGCTCATCACCGGCGCGGGCAATCACGCCGCCTTCACCACTCTGGCCGCCGCCGTCACCGCCGCCCAGCCGCTACAGAAGTAGCGCGCCACTCAGCGGTGGCTGACCACGTTGACAATCGTCCCGCTGGGATCGCGCACGAAGAACCGGCGCACACCCCACTGCTCATCGCGGAGCGGATAGACGATTTCCGCGCCCGCCGTGACCATGGCCGCGTGTACGGCGTCCACATCTTCGACCTCGACGCTCATATCCGGTTGCGGCTGTTCGGCTTCGGAGCCGACGAGCAGCACCTGGGCGGTCGGGTTGGCCGGGGACGCCATCGTCACCACCCAGCCGAGATCCATCACCTCTTCGAAGCCGAGCCGCTGGTAGAACTCGCGGCTGGCCGCCATATCGGCGGTGCGGATATCGGGGGTGGCGCGGCGGATGGTCATTCGTCGGCTTCGAGATCGGTGCGGGACAGCGCATTCTCGACGCGCTGGCGCGCACCCGCGAGATGTTCCTCACAGCGGGTCGCCAGTGCTTCGCCGCGCTCCCACAGTGCCAGCGAGTCGTCCAGGTCGAGGCCGCCCTGTTCGAGCATTTTCACGACGTTGACCAGTTCGTCGCGGGCGCGTTCGTAGCCGAAGGTGGAGATCTCGGCCAGCTCGTCGTCCTTGCCGGAGTCGGCCAAGGTCAGTTCCTCCCTGTGTCGGTGTTGTTCGGTGCGAGCGCGGGGTTGCCCAGTGCTCGAGTGCCGAGCGCGGCGGCGGAGATCGCGCCGTCGGCGACCCGGATGCGCAGCTGACTGCCCGCAGGCGCGTCCTCGATGGACCGGACCACATGCCGTTCCTTACCGGTGACGTGCTGCACGACAGCGTAGCCACGGGCCAGCGTGGCGGCCGGTCCCACCGCGGTGAGTTTTTCGCGCAGATGGCGGGTTGCGGTGGTTTCGGTGCGGATCAGCTGCTCGGCGGTGCGGCGGGCGGCCGAGCGCAGGCGCTCGATCTCGTCGTAGCGGCGGTCCACTTCGCGCAGCGGGTCGGCGAGCACCGGCCGGGAACGCAGCTGCGCCAATGCCCTGGTCTCGCGGTCGACCCAGCCGCGCAGCGCGGCGGCGGCGCGGGCGCGCATATCGCGGACCCCGGCCAGTTCGGCGGCCGCGTCGGGCACGATGCGCTTGGCGGCATCGGTGGGGGTGGCGGCACGCAGATCGGCGACGAGATCGCAGAGCGGGTTATCGGGTTCGTGACCGATCGCGCTGACGATCGGGGTGGTCGCCGCGACGATCGCGCGGCACAGCGCCTCATCGGAGAACGGCAGCAGATCCTCGACACTGCCGCCGCCGCGGGCGAGCACGATGACCTCGACCGCCGGATCGCGATCGAGTTCGGCCAGCGCCTCCAGCATCTGCGGCACCGCGGTCGGGCCCTGTACGGCGGTATTGCGAATTTCGAAACGTACTGCGGGCCAGCGGTTTCGGGCCACGCTCAGGACATCGCGCTCGGCGGCGCTCGCCCGACCGGTGATCAGGCCGATTGTCTTGGGCAGGAACGGGATCGGCCGCTTCAGCCGGGGATCGAATAGTCCCTCCGCGGCGAGCAGTGCCTTCAACCGTTCGATGCGGGCCAGCAGTTCACCGATGCCGACCGGGCGAATCTCCATGGCGCGCAACGAAATCGTGCCGCGACCGGTGAAGAACGCGAGTTTGCCGTAGACCACCACCCGGCTGCCTTCCTGCAGCGGTACTGCGGATCGGCGGATGAGGTCCGGATGACAGGTCACCGATAGCGACATATCGGCGGAGGTATCGCGCAATACCAGGAAAGCGGTGCTGGTGCCCGGCCGCAGATTGATCTGGGTGATCTGGCCCTCCACCCAGATGCTGCCGAGCCGATCGATCCATTGCGCGACCTTGATCGATACCGAGCGCACCGGCATCGGGTGCTCGGCGGAATTGGCAGGGGATGCGGTCAATGGGGAGCCGTCCTGTGTCATGCGGTCGGGTAAACACGCAGCGGTTGGCCGGAGGATTCCCGGCCAACCGTCGACTCTGCGGCGGCGGGTTCGCCCCCACCCGGCGAATCGCTGCGCGATGTCGAACTCACTGGGCCCGCACGGTGGCGATCCGATTCGTCAGCATGGTCACGAACGGCGCCCTGGCGCGGGTGCGCTGCTCGTAGTCGAGCAGGGCGGTCAGGTCCTCAACGGTCAGCATGCGCAGCCGGGCGCGCAACTGGGCCAGGGTCATATTGGCGTAGTCGTACCGGGTGGCCACCTCGGGCTCGACTACCTCGGGCTCGACTACCTCTGCCTCGGCTGCCTCGACTACCTCTGCCTCGGCTGCCTCGGCTGCCTCGGCTGCCTCGGCTGCCTCGGCTGCCTCGGCGGTCGCTGGGGCCGCGACCTCGGTCTCCGGCTCGGCGATGGCCTGGATCGGGGCGACGTGACCATTGCTCTCACTGGCGCGGGCGGCGGCCTCGGCGGTCAGGGTGTCGTGCGGGGCGAATTCGGCTTCGGGGGCGTACAGGTCGAAGCGGCTTTCGCGCGCGGTGGCGGTGAACTCGGGCTCCGCGTCTTCGTCGAAGGTGGCCCACTCGGGCTGCTCGACGGAGGAGTTGGTGAGACGGTCGAAGACGCCGTCGCCCTTGAGGGCGAGGCTGGTCACGAACTGCTGGACGTGCATGGTGGTCTGCAGCATCTGGCTGATCGCGGTGATCGGGAAATTCATTGCGGCAGTGGGTAACCGACGCGTTTCTTCGATGGCGTATACGGCGGCTCCGGCAGCGACCCGGGCCAGGAACGGTGGTCGAAACATGCTCCTAGCCTGCCCGATACGGGATGTTATGCAAAGCACTGGTGTCACAGACACACAATCTATCCGGAGTGTGTCGAGAATGACCTGAACGAGGCGGTGACCGGCCGTCCGGCATGCACTGGCCGCACGTAAGCTGAGGGACATGTCTTCGGCCATCCCATTGAACGTCGGAATCGCCCGCTCGGCCGGTTCCGGATCCGCCGATGCCGCCGGTGGCAAGCGTGTGCTGCTAGCCGAGCCGCGCGGGTACTGCGCCGGTGTGGATCGCGCGGTGGAGACGGTGGAGAAGGCGCTGGAGAAGCACGGTGCGCCGATCTACGTGCGCAAGGAGATCGTGCACAACCGCCACGTGGTGGAGACGCTGCGCGAGCGCGGCGTGATCTTCGTCGATGAAACCGATGAGGTGCCCGAGGGCGCGCTGGTCGTCTTCTCCGCGCATGGTGTCTCACCCGCGGTGCACGAGTCGGCAGCCGCGCGCAATCTGCGCACCATCGACGCAACCTGCCCGCTGGTGACCAAGGTGCATCAGGAGGCCAAGCGCTTCGCCCGCGACGACTACGACATTCTGCTGATCGGCCACGAGGGGCACGAGGAGGTCGAGGGCACCGCGGGGGAGGCGCCCGACCATGTGCAACTCGTCGACGGTCCCGATTCGGTCGACCGGGTCACCGTGCGCGACGAGTCCAAGGTGATCTGGCTCTCACAGACCACGCTCAGCGTGGACGAGACCATGGAGACGGTGCAGCGGCTGCGCGAGCGGTTTCCGGCGCTGCAGGATCCGCCGAGCGATGACATCTGCTACGCCACCTCGAACCGTCAGGTCGCGGTGAAGGCGATGGCACCGGAATGCGATCTGGTGATCGTGGTCGGCTCGCGCAACTCGTCCAATTCGGTGCGGCTGGTCGAGGTCGCACTCGGTGCGGGCGCCAAGGCGGCCCACCTGGTCGACTTCGCCCGCGAGGTGGATCTGGCGTGGCTGGACGGAGTGCGCACGATCGGCATCACCTCCGGCGCGTCGGTGCCCGACATCCTGGTGCGCGGTGTGCTGGATCTGCTGGCCGAGCACGGATTCGGGGATGTGCAGCCGGTCACAACGGCCAACGAGACTCTTGTTTTCGCGCTGCCAAGGGAATTGCGCACCTCGCGTCGCTGAGCTGAGCCAGCGCCGGATCCGGCTAGAGGTTTTCCGGCCGCCGTCGCTCGGTCCGGCTCGAATCGCGGTCGCGGTAGCGGACATTGGGCTGCGGATGCGGCGGCGGTGCCTCGCCGCGTCGTCGTGCCGTGCCGGCCCGGTTCGAATCTCCCTCTGCCCGAGTGGATGCCGCTGCCGGTCGGGCGGCTCGGTTCGAATCGCCTTCGCCCCGGGCCGCTGCCGGTCGGGCGGCGCGGGTGGTATCCGGTCGGCGCTCGCGGGCCGGGCGTTCCTCACCCCGGCCGCTCTTCGCGGTGCCGCCGACGCGCGGCGGCGTATCCGCCACTTCCGAATTCGCGCGCCGATTCGGCCGCGGCAGATGCAGATCGGTATCGAGATCGGCCGGATCGACCTGCGGGCGGCGGGTCCGGCGGCGCGCGGCATCGGCCAGTGAGCCGCCCTCGGTGCGTTCGGACCGCGCACGCTTCGGCGCATTGCTGCGGCCCCAACTGGTACCCCTGCGGGGCTCGTCGGCGCGCTCGGTGGCCTCGCCGCGCCGGTGTAGCAGGATCCGGCCCGCACCGATCGCCAGCACCAGCACAGTGGCCAGCGCCATTACCGGGAACCGGTTCACCAATGGGATCGCCAGATTCAGCAGGATGTCCTTGAGCCCGGTGGAGGCGTGGCCGGTCAGCTGCTGATAGGCCAGCGGCACCGCGATGAACAGCAGTAGCGGCGGCAGCACCATCGTCGTGAAGACGCCGCGGTAGCGGACGGCAAGCACCGCCGCGACGCAGCCCAGGACGTACAACGTGTTGAACGTCGCGGTCAGCTCGTTACTCTCGCCGCGGGCATCGATCAGGAACCCTAGAAACGTGCACGCCACCGCGATCCCGACCGCTGCCCCGGCCGGGATTCCCGGCACCGAGGGCAGGATCGAACGATGCGGCGCGGGCACCCGGGTTCGCACACGTTGGGAAGCAGCCACACTATGAACACTAACTGCCGCCGCGTCGGGGGGTGTTACGGCACGGCGGTCACCCCGGCTGATCGTCGGCGTCGGCGAAGCCGACCGCCCTCGGCCACGACTCGACGCGCTGGATTGCTGGCACTTCCTGTTCGGCTATTTCCAGGTCGTGGAGTTTGCGCGCGGTGACCATTACCCGCGATTCCACCGACGCGACGGTGTAGTTGAAAGCGTCTACGGCCTTGCCGAGTTGCGCACCGAGCCGGTCCAGATGTCGACCGGTCATACCGAGCCGATTGTAGAGTTCGCGGCCCAATTGCTGAACGGTTGCCATATCGCGGGACAGTGCCTCCTGTCGCCAGCCGAAGGCAACCGTGCGCAGCAATGCGATCAGAGTCGTCGGAGTAGCGAGGATCACATTGCGGCCGAAGGCGTGCTCGAGTAATGCGGAGTCGGTGGTCAATGCGGCGTCGAGGAATGGATCGCCCGGCACGAACAGCACCACGAACTCCGGTGCTGGATCGAAGGCCAGCCAGTATGCCTTATCGGCCAGCTGATCGATATGGGCACGCAGATGTTTGGCATGGCGGCCGAGCAGTTCGGCGCGCTCGTCCGGATCATCGGCCATGGTGGCGTCGAGATAGGCAGTGAACGGCACCTTGGCGTCCACCACGATCTGCCTGCCGCCCGCCAGCCTGACCACAAGGTCCGGCCGCACCATGCCGGTGCGCTCGGTGCCGCCGTCGCTGCGCGCGGCCCTGGTGACCTGGGTGTCGAAATCGCAGTGCCTGGTCATCCCCGCCAGTTCCACCACGCGCTCCAACTGGATCTCGCCCCAGCGCCCGCGCACCTGCGGCGCGCGCAGCGCGGCGACCAGCTGACCGGTCTGACTGGTGAGCTGATGTGAGGTGCGCTGCATGCCGGCGACCTGTTCGCGCAGACTCGAATAGGCGTTGATGCGATGGTGCTCGACCTGCTGGATGTGCTGGTTCAGCGCGCCGACGGCCTCGCGCAGCGGATCGATCATGGCGCCGATGGCGTGCGAATGTCGGCGTGCCGCATCCTCATTCGCCACGGTGAGCGACTGTCGCAGCAACCGTTCGTTATCGGTGGCCGCGGCGAGTCTGGCCTCCGCGGCGGTTGCCCGCTGCCCGGCGCGCGCGGTATGTCCGAGCCAGCCCAGCCCTACCCCCGCGGCGAACACCAGCATCAGTGCGACGAGCATCGGTGCGGTCATAGCGCAGATAGTGCCGCATGGCACCGACAAGTTCGAAACCCGCTAGCTATCTGGCAGCATCGAATCGGCGAATGGCCGCGAGCCGCGATTTCGTACTGTTTGGTCGGTCATTGGGGTTGATACAGCAAACTCAAATGAAACGCCGCGAACACGCCGCATGGAAGTGCCGGAATACGACACGGCGGGTGCGGCAATTGAAGTCTGTCGGTGCCATCGCCTACGGTTTCGCGGCATGCGGATGCTGCACACCTCGGACTGGCACATCGGGCGCACATTCCATGGGGTCGATCTGCTCGCGGATCAGGCCGCCGCGCTTGCCGCCATTGCCGAATTGGTGGCCGCGGAATCCGTTGACGTGGTCGTGCTGCCGGGGGACGTATACGACCGGTCCATTCCCAGTGCCGACGCGATCGCGGTGTGTATCCAGGGTTTCGAGGCCATTCGCGCGGCCGGGGCACAGATCATCGCGACTTCCGGCAATCACGATTCACCGACGCGGCTCGGTGCGGGGGCGAGTTTCGCGGCGGCGGGTGGGCTGCATCTGCGCACCACGGTCGCCGATGCCGATCGGCCGGTGTTGCTATCCGATGCGCACGGTGCGATCGCCTTTTACGGCATTCCGTATCTGGAGCCGGAGATCACTCGCGCCGAACTCGGTGTGCCACAAGCACGTTCGCATGCGCAGATCCTGGATGCGGCGATGCGCCGGATCCGGGCCGATATCGCCGAACGGCCGGACACTCGCACGGTAGTGCTCGCGCATGCTTTCGTGGTCGGTGGCGAGGCGACCGGTTCCGAGCGTTCGATCTCGGTCGGCGGCGTGGAGACGGTGCCGCTGTCGGCGTTCGACGGCATCGACTATGTGGCGCTCGGGCATCTGCATTCGCCGCAGACGCTGTCGGGGTCGGTGCGCTATTCCGGTTCCCCGCTGCCGTATTCGTTCGCCGAGACCGCACATCGCAAGGCGGTATGGCTGGTCGATCTGGATGCCACCGGCCTGGGCTCGGTGCAGCGCCGCGATCTTCCGCTCGTGCGCGGCCTGAGTCGCCTCACCGGCACCCTCGACGAATTGCTCACTGCCGCCGCCTATTCCGAGGCGGAGCAACACTACGTCTCGGCGACGCTGACCGACTATGCCCGCCCAGTCGATGCCATGCGCAAACTGCGGGAGCGGTTCCCGCATGCGGTGCACGTGGAATGGTCACGCCCGGAAGGTAATCCGGAATTGCGCTACCGTGAGCGCGTGCACGGCCGCCGCGATACCGAAGTAGCGCAGAGCTTCCTCACCGATGTCCGCGGCGAACCCTCCGCAGGCGAAATGGCTTGGCTGGAGCGAGCGCTCGCCGCGGCTGTCGCCGAACCGGAACGGGTCGTTGCCGCAGTGGAAACCCTGGCCGGGGAACTGTCCGCATGAGCGGCCGTCAGTCGAGGCTGGGCGCTGCATGAGGCTGCACCGGCTGGAGATGACCGCGTTCGGGCCATTTGCCGACACCACGGTTGTCGACTTCGACGCGCTCGGCGCGGATGGGCTGTTTCTGCTGCACGGTCAGACGGGGGCGGGCAAGACGACGGTGCTCGATGCGATCGCGTTCGCGCTGTACGGCAGTGTGCCCGGCGCGCGCGGCGAGAGTAAGCGGCTGCACTCCGATCATGCCGATGAGCAGACGCCGCCGCGCGTGGTGCTGGAAGCGACACTGGGTGGCCGACGCGTGCGGCTGACCCGCTCGCCGGAATTCCAGCGGCCGAGTAGGCGGGCAAAGAGCGGCTGGGTGAAGGAGAATGCCGCCGCGACATTGGAATGGTTGGACGGGCGCGGCGCGAATCTGGCTCGTCTGTCCGATATCGGGGACGAGATCATCCGGCTGCTCGGCATGAGCGCGGACCAGTTCTTCCAAGTCGTGCTGCTGCCGCAGGGGGATTTCGCGCGGTTCCTGCGCGCGGAGAACGAGGATCGGGAGAAGCTGCTCGAAAAGCTCTTCGACACCGAGCGATTCGGCAGTGCCGAGCAGTGGCTGGCCGATAAGCGGCGGGCCTCGGCCGCCGATGTCGAATCGCGCAAGCAGGGCATCGATCGGTTGATCGCACAGGTCGCGGTGGCCGCGGGGGAGACGGCGGCGGAATCGGTCGGACCGCTGGAGGCGGTCGGCTGGTCCCAGGACCTGCTCGCGACCGCACGTGCCGCCCTCGCCGCGACGGCCGCGGAAGCCGAACGCTGCCAACAGGAATCGGCGCGCACCAGATCCCTTGCCGAGGAACAGCGCCGCCTGCACGAGCTGCGCCGCCGGATGACCATCGCCCGCGAACGGCTCGACGAATATGCGGTCGCGGCCGACCACCGCGCCGACCTGCAGGCCGAACTCGAACTTGCGCGTCGCGCCGCACCGGTCGCCGAGGCGATCGATGCGGCGCGCGCCGCGGTCATGCAGGCCAGGCGCAAGGCGGACGAAGCGCAACGCATTGCGGCACGATTGGCCGCACTGCTCGCCGAACCCGCTGGTGCCGATATCGCGGGCATCGAGCTGATCGCGGTCGAGCCGGGTCCGGACGGTGCGCCGACCGTCGCCGTGGCCGCCGATGTCGATGCGGCCATTCGACGGTGGAGCGCACAGATCGGCGCGCTCGACGAGGTGCGCGCCGACGCAACGACCGCGACCCGGCTCACCTCGGAACTGGCAACGCTGCGCGATGAGGACGTCGCACTGACCGGTCGAGTGGACAAACTGAACCGGCTGCGTCAGCAACTGCCCCAATCGATCGCCACCATCGAGGCCAGGCTGCGTGAAACCACCGAGGCCGCAGCCGCACTGCCCACGCTGACCGCCGAATGCGAACGGCTGCAAACGGCAGCGGCGGCGGCCGTCGAACTTGCCAGTCGCAATACAACTCTCGACCACGCCCGCATCGAGTTCGAATCCACCCGCGCCGCACACCTCGACGCCAAGGAACGGGTGCTCGAACTGCGCGAGCGCAGGCTGGCCGGTATGGCCGCCGAACTCGCCGGTCAATTGACCGACGGACTGCCCTGCACGGTCTGCGGATCCGCCGATCACCCCGCACCGGCCCGCCCGACGCAGAGCTCGGTATCGAAGGAGACCGAGGACGCGGCCGCCGCCACCGAACGCGCGGCCGAGGACGCCCGCGACCGGGTGCTGGCGCGCATTACCGGTCTGGAACGTGAAATCGAGGCGCTCATCGCCCGCGGCGGCGATGCCGACCGCGTCGAACTGGCCGCCGCCCTGCGCGCCGCCACCGACCGCTACCAGGACGCCGCCGAACTCGCTGCCCTTTCGGACAGTCTCACCGCCGAACTGACTCGCCTGCGCACCGACGAAACCCGCCTGCACGACGAACTGCGCGAATCCGATACCCGCCGCAGCACTGTCACGACTCGCATCGCCACGGCGACCGCCCGTCTCAGCGAACTCACCGACCGCCTGCGCGCTGCCGCGGGCGCCGATGAAACCATCGACCGCCGCCGCGGCCGACTCGATACGCTGATCGGCGATGCGACAGCCTTGCGCGACGCCCGCAATGATGCCTCGGCCGCCGCGGAACAAGTCACCGTCATTGCCGACCGCGTCGAAAGTCTCGCGCTGGGAGCGGGTTTCATCGTCGAGCAGGTCAATGGCGAAGTAGACGCACCAGCGCGGGACGATGTCGCCCGGTTGACCGCCTATGCCCGAGTGGTCACCGCCGCATCGCGAACCCCGCAGCGGCAGCACGATATCGAGGCGGAACTGGTTGCCGCCGACCGCGCCCGCGCACATGCCGAGGCCGTCCTCGCCGAACCGGAGATCCAGGCCGCGGCCTCGACCGAACCCGGCGATCTCGACGAGCTGGCAGCCGCGGTGACTGCCGCACAGGCCCAGCTGAATACCGCCGTCGCCGCCGATGCCGAGGCAACTCGCCGGGTGAATCTCCTGGCGGACTTGGGCGGACAGCTGTGGGCCGCGGTGGACCGTATCGCCCCGGTTCAGCGCGCCCACGAGGAACTGGCCGGGCTCGCGGAGGTGGTGGCGGGGCGCGGCGAGAACAACCGCCGAATGTCACTGCGCTCCTATGTGCTCGCCGCCCGGCTGGAGGAGGTGGCGCTGGCGGGCTCGGTTCGGCTGCGCCGAATGTCGGGCGGGCGCTACGAATTCGTACACTCCGACAAGGCGGGTCCACGCGGTCGACGCGGCGGCCTCGGCCTCGATATCCGCGACGACTACACCGGCGCCATCCGCCCCGCCAAAACCCTCTCCGGTGGCGAAACCTTCATGGCCGCACTGTCATTGGCCCTCGGCCTCGCCGACACCGTCGCGGCCGAATCGGGCGGCGTGGTCCTCGACACCATCTTCATCGACGAGGGCTTCGGTGGTCTGGACGCCGATACCCTCGACGCGGTCATGGGCGTCCTCGACGAACTCCGCGCGGGCGGGCGGGTGGTCGGCCTGGTCAGCCATGTCGATGAAATGCGCCAGCGCATCCCGAGCCGCCTGCACGTCATCCGTGGCCGGGCAGGCTCGCAACTGCGCACCACCGTCGCCTGAGCCGACCGCGTCGCTACCCGGCGGCGCCGAAGACCGCTCGGTCGCTCGCCGGGAGACCGCCTTGCGCGATACACATTGGTTCGGTCGCCTTGTCTCGATGCTCTCCCGAGCCTGCCGAGCCTGCCGAGCCTGCCGAGCCTGCCGAGCCTGCCGAGCCTGCCGAGCCTGCCGAGCCTGCCGAGCCTGCCGAGCCTGCCGAGCTTCCCGGGACCGGTCCGGTGTTGCCGTCCATACGCTGTTCCAGTTCCGATTCCGTCGAGACAGTCGGACCTCTTCCGGGAGTATCTGGCGGCTACGCGGCCGGTCGACCGGATCAGCTCCTGTAACAGATCGCCCGCGCATACCATGGGGGTTTATGGCAGATTTCCGCTAGCGCTCGGTGCGGGTTACTGACATTGTGGATTGGGTGACGATCACGGCTTTGGATTTCGAGCGCTGCTATCGGGCGGTGTCGACCCGGGATTCCCGATTCGACGGCCAGTTCTTCACCGCCGTGCGGACTACCGGAATCTATTGCCGCCCTTCATGTCCGGCAATCACGCCGAAGCCGACGAATGTGACGTTCCTACCGACGGCCGCGGCCGCGCAGCAGGCCGGATACCGGGCCTGCCGCCGCTGTCTGCCCGATGCCGCACCCGGATCGCCGCTGTGGAACACCCGCGCCGATCTGGCCGCGCGGGCTATGCGGCTCATCGGCGACGGCGTCATCGAGCGCGGCGGCGTGCCCGCGTTGGCCGCCACCCTCGGCTATTCACAACGCCAGTTGACCAGGGTGCTCACCACCGAACTCGGCGCCGGTCCGCTGGCGCTGGCCAGGGCGCATCGCGCGCACACCGCGCGGCTGCTCATCCAGACCACGAATATGCCGATGTCCGATATCGCCTTCGCGGCGGGATTCGCCAGCATTCGCCAGTTCAACGACACCGTCCGCGAGGTATTCGCGGTCAGCCCCACCACCATGCGCACCGAGGCACAGCGGTTGACCCGCTCGGGAAATCCCACCGTGGCCGCCACCAACGGTTCGCTGGCGCTGCGCCTGCCATTTCGGGAACCGCTGGATCGGAGCTGGCTGGAGTGGTTTCTCTCCGCACACGTGTCACCGGGCATGGAGCTGTGGGAGGACCGTGCCTACACCCGCAGTCTGCGTACCCCGCACGGGCATGCGATAGCGCGACTGAGTTTCCAGCGCGATCATGTCCGCGCCGAACTGTCCCTGCACGATATGCGCGATCTCGCGCCGACCGTCGCGCGACTGCGGCACCTGCTGGATCTGGACGCCGACCCGGTCGGCATCGATGAGGCGCTCGGTGTGGTGCCAGCCGATACCGATGTCGTCGTGACATCGGCGCGGGATCTCCCGGATGCCGGTGCGGCACCCGCCGACCATCCCTTCAATGTCGGCGCGACCACCGCCCGCCGCGCCACCGCTCGTCCGCAGTTCACTCCGGGTATCCGGGTGCCCGGCTGCCTCGATGGCCCGGAGTTGTTATTGCGCACCATGATCGGACAGCAGATCTCGGTAGCCGCGGCCGCGACCCATACCGCCCGGCTGGTCGAGGCGCTCGGCGAGCCGATCGACGGACCGGTATCACGGCTGTTCCCCACCCCGGCCGCGATCGCCGAACGCGGGGCCGACGTGCTGACCGGTCCGGCGCGCCGGATCCGCTCGATTATCGGCGTCGCCTCGACCCTCGCCTCGGGTGACCTGGTGCTGCACCAGGGCCGCACCGCCACCGATTTGCGTCGCGAACTGCTGGCCCTGGACGGCGTCGGACCGTGGACCGCCGACTACGTGACCATGCGGCTGCTGGCCGATCCGGATGTCCTGCTCGACACCGATCTCGTTGTCCGCCAAGGCGCCACCCTGCTCGGTGTCGACCTGTCCGATACCGCGCGCTGGGCGCCGTGGCGCTCGTATCTGTCCATGCAGCTGTGGAAGGCCGCGCTCGCCGGTCGCAAAACCAGTCCGCCGAAGTCATCCGCGACGAAGTCGGTCGCCACAGCGAAAGCGAAGACCGAATTGTGAATGCGCCAACCGATTTCGCGACCATGGATACGCCGATCGGCCCGTTCACCGCATTGGTCGACGCCGAGGGCGCCGTACTGGCCTCCGGCTGGACCGCCGATGCCGAGAATCTGCGGCAGCTGATCCATCCGAGCCTGCGTCCGGACCAGCTGCGCCGACGCGACGAACTCGGCGCGGTAACTCGGGCGATCGCGGCATACCACCGCGGCGAGCTGACCGCGATCGATGCGATCGCGGTGCGCCAGCGATCCGGCGAATTCCTCATGCACGCATGGGAAGTGCTGCGCAAGATCCCCGCGGGCGATCCGGTCACCTACACCGAATACGCCGCGATCTCCGGCCGTCCCGATGCCACCCGTGCCGCCGCGAATGCCTGCGCCCGCAATGCCGCGGCGCTGTTCGTGCCGTGCCATCGGGTCCTGCGCATCGGCGGCGCGCTCGGCGGTTTCCGCTGGGGGCTGCCGGTTAAACGCTGGCTATTGGATCACGAAGGTGGCAAGACTCAGTTGACCATCGAATAGTCCCGCGCCGGCACGGGTTCGGGTCAGCAGCAGCGATTCTGCGGATTGTTATCGGCATCGGCATGGCGTCGACGCCAGTACTCGCGTTCGGACGGGATCTCACATCCGGGATGGTTGCGCTGCAGATGGTTCACATAGCGCTGGTAATCCTGTCCGCCGAGGACCGCGTTGAACCACGATCCGACCGCGCGAATCCGTATCGCACCGGCACTTCCGGCGCTCCGCAGACGCCGAATGACGGCCGGTCGAGGCGACCGGCCGTCACTGGGCTGCGCTGCTGCGGTCAATGTGCCGCCGGTTCGGCCGGTTCCGCCGGTTCCGCCGTGGCGCTCTTGGCGTGTGCGGCGCCCGGCGCGCGGACCTGCCCCGATTCGATCAGGGCAGCCCATTCCTTCTGCACCGCCTTCTCTTCCGCAGTGGCGATGAAGCCGCGCGGTGCGAAGATCTTCGACGGTTCGTCCGGTGATTCGGTGCTCGGTCCGCCGCCCGCGCGCCAGGCGCGCAGGCACACCACGGCACCGACCACCGCGACGATCAACACCAGCACCGCGAAGATGACCGACAAGCTGCCCTGGATGAACGTGTTGCGCACGATCTTGTCCATATCGTCGGCATTCTTGGCTGGCGCCAACAGCTTTCCGGCGTCGCGGGCGGCACTGTAGTTACTGTGCTGCTTCCAGTATCCGAGCTTCGGATCGGCGGAGAAGATCTTCTGCCAGGATGCGGTCATCGTCACCGTCAGATCCCAGATCAGCGGCAGCGCCGGAATCCACGCCCACTTCACCAGGCCCTTCTTGATCAGAATGGTCAGCACAACGGTGAGCGCGATGGCGGCGAGCAGCTGGTTGGAGATGCCGAACAGCGGGTACAGCGTGTAGATGCCGCCCAGCGGATCGGTCACACCCATCAGCAGCACCGAACCCCAGGCTGCGACCACAATGGCCGAGCACAGCCAGGCGCCGGGCCGCCACGACGGATCCTTGAACTTCTTCGCCGGACCGCCGAGGTTGCCGAGCGAATCCGAGAGCATGAAGCGCGCGACCCGGGTACCCGCATCGATGGTGGTGAGGATGAACAGCGCCTCGAACATGATCGCGAAGTGGTACCAGAAGGCCTTCAACCCGGAGCCACCGAGGAATTGCGACATCACCTGGGACATGCCGATCGCCAGCGTCGGCGCGCCACCGGTGCGCGAGATGATGCTGGTCTCGCCGACATCCTTGGCGGTCTGGGTGAGTTCACCCGCCGTTATCGGATCACCGCTCAGACCAAGGGAATTGGTGTAGGCGGCGGCCTTCTCGGCGGTGCCGCCGGTGAGCCCGGCGCCCGCGTTCATGGCGAAGTACAGGTGCTGGTCGATAATGCTCGCGGTAATGATCGCCATGATCGCGACGAACGACTCCATCAGCATGCCGCCGTAGCCGATCATCCGCGCATGCGACTGCTTCTCCAGCAGTTTGGGTGTGGTGCCGGAGGAGACGAGGGAGTGGAATCCCGACAGCGCGCCGCACGCGATGGTGATGAACAGGAACGGGAACAGACTGCCCGCGAAGGACGGACCGTTGCTGTTGTGCGCGAACTGCGATACCGCCGGCGCCTTCAGCACCGGCATGGTGAATACGATGCCGAGGGCGAGCAGCCCGATGGTGCCGATCTTCATGAAGGTCGACAGGTAGTCGCGCGGTGCCAGCAGCATCCAGACCGGCAGCACCGAGGCGATGAAACCGTAGATGATCAGCAGCCAGGCGATGGTGGTGCCGGACAGGGTGAACAGATCACGGCCCCAACCGGATTCGGACACCCAGCGTCCGGAGATGATCACGAACAGCAGCAGCGCGAAGCCGACCAGCGAAACCTCGCCGACCCGACCCGGCCGCAGGAACCGCAGATACAGGCCCATGAACAGCGCGATCGGAATGGTCATGCCGATGGAGAACACACCCCAGGGGCTGCCGCCGTGCAGCGCACCGTCGGGCCCCTTCACCGCGGCCAGCGCCTGCACGACAACGATGCCGAGCACCGCGAGCAGGATCATCATGATCACCAGTACGGCAATGATCGCGGCGACGCCGCCGATCGGGCCGAGTTCATCGCGGGCCATCTGTCCGAGGCTGCGACCGCGACGTTTGGACGAGGCCCAGAGCACGAGATAGTCCTGCACCGCACCGGCCAGGACCACGCCGACGATGATCCAGATCGTGCCTGGCAGATAACCCATCTGGGCGGCCAGAACCGGTCCGACCAACGGACCGGCACCGGCGATGGCGGCGAAGTGATGCCCGAAGAGCACCCGCCGGTCCATCGGCATGTAGTCGGTGCCGTTCTCCATGGCCTCGGCGGGAGTGGCCACATCGTCGCGCGGTTTGACGATCTTGTATTCGATCAGCCTGGCGTAGAACTGGTAGGCGGTCACATACGTGCAGACCGCCGCGACCACGATCCATACCGCGTTGACGTTCTCACCGCGCGAGATGGCGAGGACGGCCCAGGCGATCGCGCCGACGACCGCGATGGCCCCGAAGATCGCCTTCTTCCTTGGTGTGATCGGCGATCGATCGACCACCCCGACGGGCGGCAGATCGGGATCCGTCCGCAAATATTCGATTGTCGCCATCCGTCTTCTCTCCTGTAAAACGCGCAGGATGCTGCTCGAACTCGTGACAACGTATCCGATTGGTGACGCCGAACGCGGCCGTTTTCCTTCGGCTTTGGACAACGTTAAGTTTTGTTCGTGTGTCGGCCGTCACCTCGGTGTTGCCGAACGTATGCTGCCATGCGATTCCGCCAAGCTCCACATCCGCCTGGAGGAGGGCCGTTTTGCGCAGGCGCACGCTGCTCGGCTCGGTGCTGGCCGCGCCGCTGCTCGCCGCCACCGGCTGTGCATCCGATGACAACGCGCTGACCTTCTTCTTCCAGGCCAGGCCGGAGGAGGCGCGGGTCCGGCTGCGGATCATCGACGAATTTCAGAAGCGGCACCCGGACATCCGGATTCGCACCATCATGTCCGGGCCCGACCCACTGCAACAGATGCTCACCTACTGCGCGGGCGGCAAATGTCCGGACGTCATGATGGCGTGGGAGCTGCTCTACGCCGGACTCGCCGAGCGCGGGGTGCTGCTGGATCTGCGCACCCTGCTCGATCGGGAGCCCGAATACGCCGCGGCACTGCGCGCCGACAGCTACCCGACGCTGTACGACACGTTCACCTACGCCGGTGGGCAATACGCACTGCCGGAGCAGTGGTCCGGGGTATTCCTCTACTACAACCGGGAGCTGTTCGCCCGAGCCGGGCTCAGTGCACCGACTCGGTGGCGCGAGGCCTGGTCATTCGACGAATTCCTCGATGCTACAAAGGCACTCACGCACCGCGAGCCGTCCGGCCGGACCCGGCAGTGGGGCTTCGCCGACGCGTGGGTGCCGTACTTCTCGGCCGCCTGCTTCGGGATGAACAACGGAGCCGAGTGGTTCACGCCGTCGGTGAATCCGACCAGGACCGATCTCGGTGATCCCCGGTTTGCCGAGGGGTTCCAGTTCTATGCCGATCTGGCGGTGCGCCATCGGGTTGCGCCGAAAGTCGCGGACCAGCAGTCGGTTTCGGCGCCGGATCTGTTCCGGCGCGGCCGGGCGGCCATGGCGATGGGCGGACACTGGCTGTATTCCGAATTCGCCGGACACGATGATCTGCCCATCGATGTCACGGTGCTGCCGGTCGGTCCGCACGGAGGCCCGGGTTCGATTACCGATGTCGGCAGCACCGGGCTGTCCATCGCCGCGGACAGTCCGCGCATCGAACAGGCCTGGGAATTCGTCAAATTCGCGACCGGCCCGGTGGGGCAGGCCATTATCGCGGCCTCCGGACTATTCGTGCCCGTGCTGAAATCGGCAATGGGTGCACCCGGATTCGCGGCTGCCCATCGTGAGATACGCAACCTGCAGGTTTTCACGGAGGGGCCGGAGAATTCGCGTGCGCTACCGGTTACTCCCGTCTGGGGCAAGGTTTCCGCATTGTTGGAGCGCGGCGGCAACCGCGTGCTACGCGGCGCCGCCACCGCCGACTCCATCAGCGCCGCCCTGACCGCCGATATCGACACCCTCCTGGAATCCCCGTGACCCCAACACAACTGCGCGAATCGATCGGCATATGGCTCCGACAGACCGCCCGAAGGCCGCGCCGCGGCGTGCCGCGGGAGCGGGGACACTTGGCGCGGCGGCGGGAGCGGGCGGGATGGGCGTTCGTGGCGCCGAATGTGGCCGCGGTGGTGGTGTTCTTGCTGTTTCCGCTCGCGGTTTCGCTATATCTGAGTATGCAGTCGTGGGATCTGTTCAGTGCGCCGCGGTTCGTTGGGGTGGCGAACTATCGGCGGTTGTTCGCCTCGGATCCGTTGTTCCTCATCGCATTGCGCAATACCGCGGTATTCACCGTGTTGACACTGGTGCCGACGGTGGTGATCGGGCTGGCGGTCGCAGCGGTGCTCAATCGGAAGTTGGCCGGTATCGGGATATTTCGGACCATCGCATTCCTGCCATTGGTCGCCTCGACCGTCGCGATGGCGGTGGTGTGGCGCTTCATCTTCACCACCGATGACGGGCTGCTCAACATCATGCTCGGCTGGGTCGGCATCGATCCGCTGCCATGGCTGACCGATCCGGATTGGGCGCTGGTATCGCTGAGCATCGTGACCGTATGGAAGAGCGTGCCTTTCGCGACGGTCATCCTGCTCGCGGCGATGCAGGGGGTACCCGAGACGCTGTACGAGGCAGCGCGCATCGATGGGGCGGGGCCGCTGCGGCGGTTCTGGTCGGTCACGCTGCCCCTGATTCGCGGGCCGCTGTCGTTCGTCTTCGTCATCACCATTATCAATTCGGTGCAGGCCTTCGATCAGGCGTATGCGCTGACCGGGGGCAACGGCGGGCCGGAGACCGGGACCTATCTGCTCGGAATCATGTTGTTCCAGAACGCCTTCGGGTTCTACGAGGTCGGGTATGCGGCGGCGCTGGCGTGGGTGATCTTCGCGATTCTGCTGGTGCTGACGCTATTGCAGTTGCGGTTCGCGCGGCGGGCGGAGGTGGAGTTATGAGTACGTCGGAGATGGTGCGGCGATCGCTTCCGGTGCGGTGCATCGGCAATACGCCCGCTGCGGGCAGTGCGCGGCCAGCTCATGGACGGGTGCAACGGGCCATTGCGCGCCGAACGGTGCGTGGGGTTCTCATCTACGTGGCCCTGATCGGCATTGCCTGGTGCGCGCTGGGGCCGATCCTGTGGGCGCTATCGGGTTCGTTGAAGCGTGATGGCGAGATCACCGAGCCGACACTGATTCCCGCGCGTCCGCAGTGGTCCAACTACGGGAAGGTTTTCGAACTACTGCCGCTGGGGCGGATGCTGGCCAATACCGCTTGCTACGCACTGTGCGTCACGGCGGGGCAGGTGTTCTTCTGTTCGCTGGCCGGATACGCGTTCGCGCGCTTGCGATTTCGCGGACGAGACGTGTTGTTCCTGGCCTATCTCGGCACGCTGATGGTGCCGCTGACCGTGACTGTGATCCCGCAATTCCTGCTCATGCGCGCATTCGGCTGGGTGGACACGCCCTGGGCGATGATCGTGCCCGGGCTGTTCGGCAGCGCATTCGGCACCTATCTGATGCGCCAGTTCTTCCGGACGCTGCCCGCCGAGCTCGAGGAGGCGGCGATCGTCGACGGCTGCACCACCTGGCAGGTGTTCTGGCGGGTGTTATTGCCGCACACCCGTCCCGCGCTCATGGTGCTCGGCGTGCTCACCTGGATCACCGTCTGGAACGACTTCCTGTGGCCGCTGATCATGATCCAGCGCAACGACATTGCCACCGCCACTTTGGGTTTGGTTCGGCTACAGGGTCAGTACCACACACAATGGCCGATTCTCATGGCTGCGGCCGTGGTGATTCTGCTGCCGTTGGTGGTGGTCTATGCGATCGCGCAACGTGCGTTCGTGCGCGGTATCGCGGCGTCCGGTCTCGGCGGTCGTTGACGGTCACGTCGGCCGCGGCCGCGGCCCATCGCCCTTCCGCGACCGAACGCCGACGCGCGCCTACTCGCCCCAGTAGGTGCCGAAGCTCCAGAGATTGCCCTCTGGATCGCGAACGGTGAAGCCGCGCGAACCGTAGTCCTCATCGCGCAGTCCGCGCACTACCTCCGCTCCCGCGGCGGCGGCGCGGTCGTGCAGGGCATCGGGGTCCTCGCAGACGAGATAGATCGAGTCGGTTCCCGGCCCCCGCGCACAGAACGGGTTATCGCCCTTGCCGATGGAACTGAACATGATGCCGCCACCGAGCGGCCAGCGCAGCTGACCGTGCTCGATGAACGACGGATCGTCCTCCCTGGCGTAGAGCGCGGTCTCTTCGAAGCCGAATGCGCTGGTCAGAAAGGCAACTGCCGCGCGTGCGTCGGTGAAATTGAGGCACGGCCAGACGGCGGTGCGGGTCGCGGTGGAATGCGTTGGTGTCGTCATGGATCCAGCCTCACCCGCCGGACCCCGCCGGGTCTTGGACGGATGGAATTTCCTCCGCAAGCCATATGGTGGGGCTGCAGCCGGCCAGCTCCGCGAAATCGCGATTCAGGTGGGCCTGGTCGTAGTAACCGCAGGTCGCGGCCACCTGAGCGATCGTGACGTAGGACGGCGTGTGTCCGATCATGCGCCGGGCTCGTTCGAAGCGGGCGATTCGGGCGGCGAGTTTCGGGCTGAGGCCGAATTCCGCGCCGAAGCGGCGGGCCAGATGCTGGCGGCTCCAGCCGATTTCCGCAGCGAGCGTACCGATCTGCGCCGCACCGTCGGTGTCGACCAAAGTCCGCCAGGCCCAGGTCAATTCGGGTGTCACCAGGCGGTCGTGGCAGGTCAGCGCGGTCAAGATCCGGTCGCAGGCGGCGAAGCGGTCCGGCCAGGTGCCCAGCTCCTGCAGTTGCTCCCACAGCTGACGCCCGACCGGCCCTGTCACCTCGGCACATTCGACCGACGTGTTCCACAGCGCACTCGCGGGCATCCCGAACAGCGCCCGGCTGCCGAGCGGCGTCAGCTCGATGCCGATTCCCTCCTGATACCCGTTGTGCGCGATGACCGCCGAACTGGCCTGCAAGCCGCTCAGCACACACCGGTAGTCCGCGGGCGACTGCCGCGAATCGGTCTGTGTGACAACGTCAATGCTCGGCCCGATGGACACGATGAACGTCATATGCCGCGACGGCAGCCCCCGATGCAGTCCGGGCGCGAACCCGCACAGTCGATACCCGACGTACCCATCGATGAACGCCGCGAGCGCCGGTGCCGGACGTGCCGTCACCACTTCGGTGGTCGGCTCCATATCCGGAAACGCTACGCCGCCCGGCCGCTATCGCAAGGCGAGTCAGTTGGCGACGTTGATGTGCTGGTGGATCGATCCCGGATCGGCCGCCAGGTCGAGCAGGCAGGCGGCGAGGTCTTCGCGGCTGATCCGGATGCCGAAGGTCACATTGCGCTCGATCGCCCTTCGGTAGGAACCCTGCGCCGGACGGTCGGTGAGCTGCGGTGCTCGGACAATGGTCCAATCCACCGCGCTGTCGCGCGTCGCCTGTTCGGCTCCGGCCATATCGTCGAGGCTGTGCCGCAGCAGCGGACGCAGAATGAGCGGTTTGACCACGAATCGGGTGAACCAATCATCGCCCGTTCCAGCGATTCTCGCGCTATTGCTGATCAGGATCAGCCGCCGCACACCCACCGATGCCATGGCCTCGGTAATGGCGAGTGCGGAGTCGGTGGCCACGGATGTCGGTCCCTTTTCCCGCGATCCGACGGTGTTGAGCACCGTGTCGGCATCTCGGATCGTCGTGGCGATGTCATTGGGATTCATGACATCGGCCGTGATCACCCGCAGTCGTGGATGACCCGCGAGCGCGTGCTGACCTCGAACAACCGCGGTGACCTCATGTCCTGCCGCGAGCGCCTTGCGAACAAGATGTCCACCGGTGCGGCCGGTCGCTCCGAAGATCGTGAGTTGCATTTCCAGTCCTTCTGGTTGGTGAGTATTTACTAACCTATGATGGGTGAGTATTTACTAACCTGTCAACCCGGGAGGCTGCGTGGGCACGCGCGACCAGATCCTCGACGCCGCCGCGGAGATCATGCGCAATCGCGGCGTCGTCGAGGCGACGACCAAGGAGATCGCCAAGGCCGCTGGCTACTCCGAAGCCGCGCTCTACAAGCACTTCAGCGATAAGGAGGACCTCATCCTGAACGTCCTTCAGTACCGCATGCCCGGTCCCGCGGCCATTCGACCCGAGCCGGGCACCGGCACGGTCGAAGCCAATCTCGCCGCCTTCGCCCGCGCCGCGCTCACCTTCTACCAGCAGTCCCTACCCCTCCTCGGCGGCTTGCTGGCGCAGCCCAAACGTATGGCGGCGCACCGTGATTCGATGCGGCGGCACGGCGCGGGGCCGGGTCACGCCATCGCGGGCATCGCGGCCTACCTGCGGGCCGAACAGGAACTCGGACGCATCGACGCCGCCGCCGACGTCGACACAGCCGCCGCGCTCCTCGACGGCACCTGCTTCCATCAGGCATTCCTGCGGTTCTACGAGGAGGGGCCGGACGCGTCGGCTGCTTCATCCGAACTCGCCCACAGCCTGGCGCTAACGCTTGTTCGCGGGCTCGGGTCGTCGGCTGTCGACGGCGGAGGCCACGCGGAAAAGTAGCGGCTCTGGCGCGTGGTAGCGGGCAGTCGCCAGCGCCTCTCATGCGAGTGGAGCTTGCGGTGAGATATCGCACTCGGATGGGTAACGGCTGGGAGTTGTCATGGCGTCGGGCTACCTTTACCGCTCCTAAGGATTTTTGGAGGTGTGATGCGGCGGGTGCAATACCAGCGCAGCGGGGGTCCGGAAGTACTCGAGGTCGTATCGGCCGAGGTGCCGACGCCCGGCCCGGGTGAACTGCTGGTCCGGGTCGATGCGGTTGGTGTGACCCTGCCGGTGGTCCGCAAGGTGCGTGAACCGCGCGAGCCGATCGCGCTCGGCGGCGAGATCGCCGGTGAGGTCGTCGCGGTCGGGGATGGCGTGACCAGCTGCATGCCCGGCTACCGGGTGACCGGGATGGTCTTCGGCCACGGCTACGCCGACTACGCACTGCTTTCCGCCGCGATGGCCTCGCCGATCCCGGACGGCGCTTCGGCCGTCGATGCCGTCGCACTGGTCCGCAGTGGCTTGGTCGCGCTCGGCGCACTCGATGCCGCGAACCCGAAGCCCGGTGAATCGGCCCTGATCACCGCCGCCGCCAGCGGTGTCGGCCACCTGGCCCTGCAGTTGGCGCGTGTGCGCGGCGCCGCACGGGTGGTCGCCGCGGTCTCCGATATCGCCAAGGCCGACTTCCTGCGCGATCTCGGCGCCGACGAAGTGGTCGCCTACGATCACGAATCCTGGGGCGATCCAGTCGATTACGTCCTGGACGCGGTCGGCGGCGACCTCCTGACCCCGGCCATCGCGGCCCTGGCCCCCGGCGGCCGACTCGTCGCCTACAGCTCCGGCGGCGGTACCATCCAGGCCTACGACCTGCTCGTCGGCGCCAAATCGGTCATCGGCTTCCAAATGGCCCGCATCGCCCGCAACTCCCCGGACCGCTACGAACACTGGCGCCAAGAACTCTGGCAATACTTCGCCTCCGGCCAACTCCGCCCCGCCGTCCACGCGGAGTTCCCGCTGGAAGAAGCCGCCGAGGCACACGCCGTCATCGAGTCGCGCTCGAACCTCGGCAAGGTCATCCTGATCCCCTGATGCTGATGCTGATGCTGATGCTGATGCTGATGCCGCTCGCGCTCGCCGGCCTGGGCCGGTCGCGCGGCCAGCGGGTTATCCGTGCCGACCCGGCGGTTCGGCAGCCGATGGCCTGCGGACAGGACGAGCTGGTGCGCCGCGTAGACTCTGTTCCTCGTGAGTCTCACCCTCGGAATCGTCGGCCTGCCCAACGTCGGAAAGTCGACGCTGTTCAATGCGCTGACCAAGAACGACGTGCTGGCGGCGAACTACCCGTTCGCGACCATCGAGCCGAACGTCGGGGTGGTGCCGCTGCCCGACCCGCGCCTGGACAAGCTGGCCGAGATCTTCGGCTCCCAGCGCATCCTGCCCGCGGTGGTGTCGTTCGTCGATATCGCGGGCATTGTCAAGGGCGCCTCCGAGGGTGCCGGACTCGGCAATAAATTCCTCGCCAATATCCGCGAAGCCGATGCCATCTGCCAGGTGGTTCGGGTCTTCGCCGACGATGACGTGGTGCACGTCGACGGCCGGGTCGACCCGCTCGCCGATATCGAGGTGATCGAGACCGAGCTGATCATCGCCGATATGCAGACCCTGGAGAAGGCCATCCCGCGCCTGGAAAAGGAAGCCAAGGTCAAAAAGGACCGCAAGCCGCTGCTCGATGCGGCCAAGGCCGCCCAGGAAGTCCTCGACAGCGGCAAGACCCTCTTCTCCGCGCGCGCCCAGCTGGACGGCGAACTGCTGAAGGAACTTTCGCTGCTCACCACCAAGCCGTTCCTCTACGTCTTCAATGCCGACGAATCGGTGCTCACCGACGAAGCGAAGGTCGCCGAACTGAAAGCCGCAGTTGCACCGGCGGATGCGGTCTTCCTCGACGCCAAGGTCGAAGCCGAACTCCTGGAACTCGACGACGAATCCGCCCTGGAACTCCTCGAATCCATCGGCCAATCCGAACCCGGCCTGCACGCCCTGGCCCGCACCGGCTTCCACACCCTCGGCCTGCAGACCTATCTCACCGCCGGTCCAAAAGAGGCCCGCGCCTGGACAATCCACCAGGGCGACACCGCCCCCAAAGCCGCAGGCGTAATCCACACCGACTTCGAACGCGGCTTCATCAAGGCCGAAGTAGTGGCGTACGACGACCTGATCGCCGCCGGCTCCATGTCCGCTGCCAAGGCCGCAGGCAAGGTTCGCATGGAAGGCAAGGACTACGTCATGGCCGATGGCGACGTAGTCGAATTCCGCTTCAACGTATAGGCGATATTCGTTCGTCGAATGCCGTTCAGCCCGCAGTAGCCGATAACAGAATTGACGCTGGTAGAGACTCTGCCGAGCCCATCCGGAGGTCCGGGTGGGCTCAAGTCGTTTCGCCGGCGAAACGTAATGTGAATCCGCAGCGGGCCACTAGAGTGCGACGGCGGCGGTGTTCGCGAGGTGTTTGCGTGCTGCGCTGGCTGCGGCCTCTGGGTCGCCCTGCTCGATGGCGTCGATGATGGCGCGGTGTTCGGCGACGACTGCTTCGAGGCGGTGGGGGAGTTTGAGTGCCTCGAAACCGATGAGCCACATTGCCCCGCGCAGGCTGATCATCGTTGCGTGGGTGCGCTCAAGGCCGAGGATTTCGGACTGAAGCAGGTGGAACTGCTCGTCCAGCGCCAAGAATTCCGACTCTTGGCCGCTGCTGAGGCTTTCCTGCGCGCCAACAATCGCACGTAGCCGTGAGATGTCCTCGGCCGTGGCACTGAGCGCCAGACGGCTTGCCACAAAGCCTTCGAGCAGCGAACGCAGATCGAAGATCTCCTGCCGCTCCGCTGTCGACAACTCGCGTAGACGGAACCCGCGTTGGGATTCGACGACGATGATTCCCTCGCGGTTGAGCGTGAGCAGGGCTTCACGGACGGGCGTTCGGGACATGCCGAGAGACTCGGCCAGTTCGTTCTCCGAGTACTGCTCACCGTGGGTGAGCGAGCCATCTCTGATCGCCTGCTGAATCTGCAGATAAGCGCGCCGACCCAGCGTTGGGGGTCGTTCAACTGCTGTGATGCCGCTCAGCTTTGCCATACCCCTAGGTTAACAGAGCCGTATGCGAGATTCAGTACGCCACACACTTGTATACCGCATACAAGTGTCGTAGTGTGTGCTGTGTCATAGCTCATCCAGTTGGCAAAGGAGCACACGGATGCCTCTGTCCGCTTCAGACAAATTGGCGATCATCGAGCTGTCGAACCTGCAGATGCGGTCGCTCGACAACCACGATGTAGATTCCTGGCTCGGGGCGTGGGTTCCCGACGGAAAGTTCATCGCGACTTACGGCACGTTTGTCGGACACGACGCCATCAGGGAGTTCATCAACGGTCACATCGCGGCCGGCAAGGAGGACGGTGCGCGTCATCTAATGACGAACTACACCGTCGACGGCGACGGCGATACGGCGACGGCGACGTGCACGGTCACCAAACTCCAGGTCGTGGAGCCGCCTTTCATCATCGCCACGGGCATCTATACCGATGTGCTGGCGCGCACCGAGGACGGCTGGAAGTTCCAGTCGCGCCAGTTGGACATCGATCCCGGCGTGTTCGCGCGGGCCGCCGCCGCGGCCGCCGTGGCTTCGCAGCAGTGAGGGCGGGTCCGATGACCGAACTTGCGGCAGAAAGATGGGGAACTACAGGCCCTCGCGTGGTCATGGTGCACGGCAGCTTGAGCTCGGCCGCAGCAGCCTTCGCTGAGCAGCGAATGCTGGCAGACCGCTACCAGATCACTGCGCCGTACCGGCGGGGCTACAGCCCGAGTCCGATCACACCTCGCATCGATCCGGATCGGGATGCGGCCGAGATCGCCGAACTGCTGGGCGACGGCGCCCATCTCGTCGGAACGTCGATGGGTGGCGTCATCGCAATGCGTGCCGCGGCGCTGGCTCCCGCGAAGGTCTGGTCACTCACGGTGATCGAGCCGCCCGCGCTGCCCAACGGCGCCGGCCGGCCTGCCGCGGACCAGCTCGCGGCGGCGCTGCGCGACTACTGGGCAGCGACCGACCCCAGCGATCTCGAGTCCTTCGCGACCGGCTTCCTCGAGGTGCTCGGCATCGACATGCCACTACCGTCACCACTGCCTGCCCCGCTCGCGGAGGCCATCCGCAATCTCACTACCGAAAAGCCCTGGGAGACAGGTGTTCCGCTGGAGGCACTGGCGCGGACTGCATTCCCCAAGCTGGTAGTCACCGGCGGTGGCACTCCGGGATTCGAAGATGTCGCCGACGCTCTGGCAGAGGGGTTGTCGGCGAAACGCGTTCTGTTCGAGGGCAGTCCGCACGCAGTGCAGCGTATCGGGCAGAAGTTCAACGACGAGCTCATAGCTCACCTGCAGAACGCGGAAACTTCTCTGTCGGCCTGAGCCGACGCGACCGCGGCACGCGAGCGACTCGTGTGCCGTCGGAGTCGCCATCAAGAAAGGACTGAATCACCTTGCGCGTAGCGCTGTTTCAGGTCGCTAGCCCGGACTCCGAGCCCGTGGCGACTCGGCTACGGCGGGTCGGTGACGCGATCGATCGCGAATCAGAGCTCGAGAAAGCCGATCTGCTGGTTATGCCCGAGCTGTGGGGCGTCGCCTATTTCGCCTTCGATGAGTACACGGCACGATCCGAGCCACTCACCGGCCCGACGGTCACCGCGGCCCGCGACTGGGCCACCTCGCATCGGCTGTTCGTTCACCTGGGCAGCATCGTTGAAATCGACGAGCAGGGCCGTTTGTTCAACACCTCCGTGGTGGTCAGCCCGGACGGTTCCGTCCGCAACACCTACCGCAAGGTGCACGTCTTCGGGTACGGCTCGCGGGAGCACGAGCTCGTCACACCGGGCACCTCGATAACCGTCGACTCGATAGCAGGTGTTCCATCCGGCATCACCACCTGCTATGACCTGCGCTTTCCGGAACTATTCCGCAGTTTGACCGACGCCGGCGCCGAGCTGCTGGCCGTGTGCGCGGCGTGGCCGGCCGCCCGCCTCGCGCACTGGCGACTGTTCACGAGCGTGCGTGCTGTCGAGCAGCAGTCGTGGCTGCTGGCTTGCAATGCAGTCGGCGAACAACACGGGGTGAGCCTCGGCGGCCACAGCCGGATCGTGGACCCCTGGGGTGAGGTGCTCGTCGAGGCAGGTTCCGACGAGGGATTCACCTTCGCCGAGGTCGATCCTGCTCTGCCGCAACGCGTGCGCGCCGAGTTTCCAGCACTGGCGGACCGACGCTGGCCCCCTGACCCATCGATCGGAGTGGAGTAGCACATGACCACAGGCATCACTCAGCTACGACTCCGGACGAGTTCCGGGGACGGAGTGGCCTTCACGCCGACCAATGTCATCGTCGCCGGATATACCGGACGCGACACCGCCGCAGTCGCACATCACGTTGATGAGCTCGCCGCGATCGGCGTGCCGAGACCAGATAGCATCCCCGCGTTCTACGAAATCGGCGCCGACCGCGTGACAACCGACACCACTATCGAGGTCGACGGGCCATCGACGTCGGGCGAGGTAGAACCGGTCCTGATATACGCCGACCATCGCTACTACCTGACAGTCGGCTCGGACCACACCGACCGGGTACTCGAAACCCAGAGCATCCCCCTTTCCAAAGCCGCCTGCCCCAAGCCGATCGCCACCACGATCATCGACCTCGGAACCGACCCGAGCGTCCTGCAATGGGACGAGATCATGGTGTCCAGCTGGGCAAACGGCGATATCTACCAGCGAGGAACCCTCGCCTCGATGCTGCCGATCGGCGATCTGCTGTCCAAATGGGGCAAACACAACGGCGACGAGTCCGCACTGATTCTGTTCGGCGGGACCATGCCGCTGGTCGACGGCACCTTCCGATACGGCCGACACTGGCAGATGAGCCTCGACGTGCCAGGTCACGCCCCGATCGAATTCACATACAACGTCACTGTCAGGAGCAGCTAATGCGTACCAGTACCGACTATCTGGCCTCGCTGGACGACGGCCGCCGCGTGATCGTCAACGGCGCGCCCGTAGAGCACGTCGCCAGCGATCCCGCATTCGCGCCGATCGCCCGCACGATCGGGGACCTGTTCGACCTCGCCGCGGACCCGCGCAATGGAATGCAGGTCATACACCAGACTGTCGGCCGCCCGGTCAACAGGCTGTTCCTGCCGCCGCGCAGCGCCGAGGATCTCACGGCCTACCGCACGGCAGCCCAGGTCTGGGCCGATCACACCCACGGCTGGGTGGGCCGCTCACCCGACCACGTCGGCGCCTTCGTCGCCGCCTTCTCGGCCCACCCCGAAGCGTTCGCGCAAGAACACGATCTGCGTGACAACGTCCTCGCCTTCCACCGCCGGATCGTCGAGAACGATCTCTATGTCTCCTATGCGATCATTCCGCCGCAGGTCTCCCGCACAAGCACCGTGCAGGCCTGGGAGGGCGAGTTCATCCAGGTCGGTGTGAAACATGAACGCGAAGACGGCATCGTCGTTCGCGGCGCCCAAATGCTCGCCACCGGCGGCGCAGTCGCCGACGAGATCCTGGTCTCCTGCATCAAACCGCTGCAAGCCGAGGACTCGGACTTCGCGATCAGCTTCACCGTCCCGGCGAACGCCGACGGACTGACGCTGTATTGCCGCCGCCCGTACGCGCCTAGCGTGACCAGTGAGTTCGACTATCCGCTCAGCTCGCGCTACGACGAGACCGACGCCCTGCTGGTGTTCGACGATGTCTTCATCCCCTGGGAAAACGTCTTCGTGTATAAGGATGTCCCGGGTCTGCGCAAACAGTTCTTCGATACCGCCGCACATGTGCTCGGCAATTGGCAGGCCCAGATCCGGTTCGCGACCAAACTGCGGTTCCTTGCAGGGATCGCCCGCAAGATCGCCGCAGTCAACGGTGTCGACAAGTTCCCCGGCGTCGTCGAGAAGCTCGGTGAGCTCGCCAGCTTGGTCTCGGTAGTGGAATCCGGGGTCCTTGCCGCGGAGCACACCGCGATGCCGGACGAGCAGGGATTGTGGCGCCCGGGCGCGGCCGCCCTGTACGGGGCGATGGGATTGCAATCCGAGATCCACCCGCGCGTGATCGAGATCTTGCGCGACCTGGCCGGAGGCGGGGTGTTGCAGGTGCCCTCGAGCGTTCACGAGCTTTCCGGCGAGCAGACCCGCGAGGACATGGACCGTTACGTGAGCAGCCCGGGCCTGTCCGGCGTCGAGCGAGTGAAGCTGTTCAAACTCGCCTGGGACGCCATCGGCAGTGAATTCGCCGGACGCCATCAGCAATATGAGCTCTTCTACGCCGGAGCGCCGTTCGTTGTGAAGGGCTACGCGTTCCGAAACTTCGACTACGACACCCCGACCCGCACCGTCGAACAGTTTCTGGCTTCCTACGATTTGTCCGAGATGCCGTCGGCCGAGCTGGGCCAGGTGACCGCATGAGCAAGCCGGAATTCGAGTTCTTCCCCGTCAGCGACGTGGAGTTCACCGTCTGTCCCGGCGGTGACCCACTGATCACCGAACGGATCCTCAGCAAAGATACGACGACCGGCGTTGCCACTCGGATCCTGCGATACGCACCGGGTGCCGATTCCACGCCGATGGGCGTGCAACGGCACGACTTCTGGGAAGAGGTCTACATCCTCGAAGGCTCCTTCGTGGACCTGACCCTGGGCGAGAAGTTCACCGCCGGTCAATACGCATGCCGCCCGCCGGGTATGCCGCACGGGCCGTGGTGCTCCGACGAGGGGGTGTTGACCTTCGAAGTCCGCTACCCCGCAGGCAAGGAGTAGGAGAAATGACGATGGCACCCGGATCGGTCGACTCGTCGGCAATGCGCAGAACGATGGGTAGATTCGCCACTGGCGTCGCCGTGATCACCACAGAGTTCAACGGCGTCCCGCACGGTATGACCGTCAATTCGCTCACCTCCGTTTCCCTCGACCCACCCATGCTGCTCGTCTGCTTCAACCACGGCGCCCGCAGCGCCGAGGCGGTGAGCGCGGCCGGACGGTTCGCCGTCAATATCCTATCGAGTCGTCAGCAGGCCATCGCTCTGCGTTTCGCCCAGCGCGGAGAGAACCACTTCGCTGGTCTCGGGCTCGAATACGACGGCCACCGAGTCCCCGTGGTGCCACGCGCCCTCGCCCACCTGGACTGCGACGTCGACCGCATCGTCGAGGCCGGCGACCACACTGTGGTGTTCGGCGCCGTCCGAGAGGTCTGCTCACGTGAGGGCGAAGCCCTGGGATTTTTCCGCGGCAACTTCAGCAGCATCGTGCCGCACGGCAGCGATCCAGAGCACTGGTTCTTCTGACCCCACTCACCAGACAACCGTACGAAGCCAAACTGCTCGCACGGTACGGATTCGATCCCGGTTCGGCTACCTAGTGCCCTGTCCGGAAGGGTTGACCCGGTAGTCGGGTGGCGGGGTCATCGCAGGCTGGCCGCTGGTGGTGCTGGCGGTGGAATTGTCGTGGCGGTGAGCCAGAGGTATCCGTCCGGCGTTGCCCGAGGAGGCCCTAGGCCATGACAACCGAAACATGGTTCTCGCCCGGAAGCGATGTGTACCTGCGGATCTGGCTGGGTGGCATGTTCTTCGACTACGCGGCTACCGCATCGGCGGCCCGCAATTTGATCCAGGATTGGAGACGAAAGCGCTGGTACACAATCGAATTGATCCGCGACACCGTCGAGGAATGTCTGTTGCTGCCGCGCCTGCCGTGCGAACGATTGTTCCTCGGGCCATAACCGGCGGGCTCCGAGACGCCCGGCGGTCACAGAGTGATCACCTATTGCGATTAAGGGTGGTATGTACTGACCCACTTAGCTCGGTGTCGTTCTACGGACGTTCAGGTCGACGGCAATGCGTCCGTTCAGCTGGCCAAGCCTCGGGGTCGGCGATGTAGCGACCCTGGCCGGAACAGAAGGTTGTGGCGCCGTGCTTTTCGATTACCGGGTCGACCTTTCCCGACGAGGCACTAACACGGTGATCGAATAGAGCGAGCCAGTGCCCACCCCTTCACGGATGGCTCGTGGTCGTCGAGGGACGCCTGCAACGGCCCTGGACGAACATCTCGGATAGTCGACGTCCCGGCAACGAAGTGTGCCTCTTCCTGCCGGGATGTCGACCCACCGGCACAACGGCATGTTCGGAGGCCCGGCGCCCCTCATCAGAGGTTATTCGGCTTCGGAACTCTACAGCAGTGCGTATCGCGTGGTTGCTTGTGATGTAAATTGTTGTGCGGCAAGGTATTTGATCGCTTCGCTTCGCGTTGTGTGGTGTGCGAGACATGGTCGGGGTTCGGTGTCGATGAGGTCGAGTTCCGAAGCGGATTAGCGTCTGCGAAGAAGTAGGGCAGCGCGTGCATCGGTGTTGGTAGAGACTCTGCTGAGCTCCCATCCGGTGTCCGGGTGGGGGCTCAGTCGTTTCGCGCGCGCCGTGCGCTGGCCGGTTCGGTCAGCGCGCCATGCGGCACTTGCGGACCTTCCGTCGACGCCAACGGACCGAGGTCATCTCGGCGCCGTTGATCTTCGAGTCGCGGCGGTTGGCGGCTTTGAACCGCGCGGGAACTGGCGCTGAGCAGCCACGCGGTTCAGCCCGCAGTGCTCGCTGGCCAGGCCTTGTCGTCGACTGCGAGCCATGGTTCGCCGGCTGCGGAGGTGAGGGGGGCACCGGTGAATCCGCGTACGTCGCGGTGGAGATGGGGTTGGTCGGCGTAACCGCTGTCGGCCGCCACCTGCGCGGGTGAGTGTCCCCGGACCAATCGGTGCATGGCATGGTCGAATCGCACCAGCATGGCGGCGCGCTTGGGTGTGAGGCCGATCTGTTTGCCGAAGCGTGACCATAGCCGTTGGCGGCTCCACCCGACCTCTGCGGCCAAGCGATCGACGCGGAATCGGCCTCGGCTGACGATGAGTTGGCGCCATGCCCACGCGACCTCGGGGTCGGACCGGCGGTCGTCGCGCAACCGTGCCGACAGCGTCGTCTCGATCAGTGCGAATCGTTCACGCCAGCTGCACGTTTCGTGCAGGCGCTCACTCAGGCGCGTCGCGTCGCGACCCCACAGCTCGTCGAGTGCGACGATGTTCCCGGTCAATTCGGCGAGTGGGAATCCGAGGATGGCGGATGCGACCACCGGTGACAGGCGGACCTGTACGCACTCGATGGTTTGGACGCGCACCGTGGCTGCGCTGCTGGTCAGACCGAGGGCCAGGCTGCCCGAGTGGGTCCGGCCTGTCGAGTCGCGGACGTCGAAGCAATGGTCACCGATGTTGACAGCTACCGTGACGGCCGGATGGGGAATGGCGCGCAGCTGAGCTGGGCCGTCACCGTGAATACGGAATCCGGCCATGTCCACGCCATGCAGCACGGGTGTCCGCGGTGGTCGTGTGATCTCCCAAACCACACCGCGAGTATATGAGCCGTCCGGCATCGGCAGTCGATGCCGATCTCTGTCGCTGACATTTCTTCAAGACGTATGTCGTTGTCGCCCAGCAGGGTGGTGGTGTCACGGATCGACCGAAGGAGGACCCATGAATGACACCACCGCCGCTGTAACGCCGGGTCGGCGACGACGCGGGCTGATGATCGCTGCGGTGTCGGCCGCCCTGTTCGCGGGCAACGCGGCAGGTGTCGTGAGCGCCGCGCCGGGCGTTTCCCAGGAGCAGATGATGCACCTTCCCGCTGGCGATATCCATGTCATCTCGAGCGGGGTGCCCAGCGCGGATGCGGTGGTGCTGTTGCACGGGCTGGCCGGATCGACCGCATGGTGGGACCCGGTGATGCCCGCTCTGCAGAACCGATTCGTGGTGCGGATCGATCTGCTCGGACACGGCGAATCGGCCAAACCGGATACTGGTTACGGAATGGCCGAGCAGGCGAGCCGGGTCGGCGAGGTGCTCGACCGACTCGGCGTGCGCCACGCGATCGTCGTCGGACATTCCACCGGTGGCTATGTCGCGACCTCGTTGGCGGAACAGCGCCATGATCTGGTGACGGCGCTCGCGCTGATCGATACCGGTTCACGGCTGGACGCGTTCACCGATAACGGCCCGGCCGGCGATCTGCTGTTCAACCCGGCGATAGGGCAGCCGCTGTGGCCGCTGCTTCCGGACGCCGCCATTCGGTACGTCCTGAGCAGTGCTTTCACCCGCGACGTACCAGTTCCCGAGCGGATAGTCGCCGACGTCAGGGGCATGACATACCGTAGCCTCACCGCGACCTCGAATGCGTCGGATGCGTACCTGCGGGACCTGCCCGAACCGGACCGGCTCGTGGACCTCGGCCTGCCGACCATGGTGATCTATGGCTCCCGGGATAAGCGCTGGCCGTCGGCGTCCTTCGAGCTCTACCGCCGAGTCCCGAACGTCCGAATCGAGGCCCTCGATTGCGGCCACACCCCCATGATCGAGGATCCCGGCGCCACCGGCACCCTCATCGGCGACTTCGCCGAGCATTACTGAACAACCCCTCGTGTGACTGTCCTGGCACCAGGGTCAATGGGCCGGTCATGCCCGGCGTCTGCCGTCCGGCGGTTTCGACCCACGGCTACCGAGGTGCCGGAATCGAGGGTGTCCAGACTCCGTCATCGGCCGGATGCGTTGTGACACTTTCGATCCCGGCCACCCGATCCGGCATTGGGCCGGTGCGATACCGGTCGATCGGGCCGACCCGGACTTGTTCGCCGGGCACCTTTTCGACACTCGACGAAGGCAACCACACGATAATCAATCCACCGCCCGGGGAATTCAGGGCATCGAACCCCGGCCACCGACAAACATAAGGCCAACTCATGCGGATTCTCATCTCCGGCGCCAGCGTCGCCGGTCCGGTGCTGGCGTACTGGCTTATCAGACACGGCTTTTCCGTCACGGTTGTCGAGCGCGCGCCGGCTCCGCGCAAGACCGGCGGCCACGCGGTCGACCTGTTCCGGCCCGCGATGGACATCTCGGAGAAGATGGGCGTGCTAGAGCGCATCGAGGCGCGGGTCACCGGTACGAGCCGGTTGACGCTCTGCCCGGAAGGGGAGCGGCGGCCCGCCCGGGTAGACCTGGCCAAGCTCTTCGGTGCCACCTCCGATCGGCACGCCGAGATCATGCGGGACGATCTGAGCGAGATCTACTACGAGGCCGCGTGCGACGATGTCGAGTACCTGTTCGGCGACTCGATCACCGCGATCTCTCCCGACGGTGAGGTGCTGTTCGAGAACGCCGCGCCGCGCCGCTTCGACCTGATCGTCGGTGCGGACGGGCTGCACTCCAACGTGCGCCGTCTGATCTTCGGTGACGAGTCCCGATTCAGTGCTTCCACCGGGGCCTATCTCGCGGTGGTGTCGCTGCCCGGCACCGCGGGCGTCGATGGTGAACTCCGCATCCATGTGGGTGTCGGGCGCACAGCCGGGATGTACCGCGCACGCCATCTCGACGATGCGCGGGCATTGTTCCTGTTCCGGACCGAGCGCGAACTCGACTTCCACCACCACGATGTATCGCGGCAGAAAGATCTGCTGCGCAACGCTTTCCAGGGTGTGGACGCCGAGGTGGCGGGCTGGCTGGACGCGCTCGACCACACCCCGGCCTTCTACTTCGATTCCATCACCCAGCTGCAGATGGACAGCTGGTCACGGGGCAGGGTCACGCTCGTCGGCGACGCGGGCTACTGTCCCGGCCCCGCCGTCGGCGGTAGCACCACGCTCGCGGTCGTGGGCGCCTACGTCTTGGCCGGCGAGCTGGCCCGGTCGGGCGGCGACCCCGAGCGCGCCTTCCCCGCCTACGAGCGCGCGATGGCACCGCATGTGCGAGGCAGTCGCGAGGTGGCAATGAGCGCGGCGAAAACCCTGATCCCCACCTCCCGCCTCGGGGTGCGCGGCCTGGTCAACGCCACCCGCCTGCTCTCCGTCCTCCCTGCGGGAGCCGCCCGCACCTTCCTCCGCCTCACCAGCAAAACCGCCAGTGTCTACAACTCCATGACCGTCGACGACTACCCACCCCCGCCGGGACCGTCGATCTAGCCGGACACTCATCCACGTCCGCCAAGGGGGCAGGGACGGCCGACGCCGTCGGTCCGCAGACGTTGTTCCGCTGCGGAATTCGGGTCGAGTGCCGCTTCGACGTAGGAGGTTGCGCGCCTGGACATTCCAACCAGGCGCGCACGTAGCGATTGGCGATGGATGTCGAGGGGCTGGACCCGGCCGCCGCATTGCCTCAGGTGGTTCGAGGTCGACGGCGCGACGCTATGGCGACTTTGTCAGGCCGCGGACGTGTGGCCATGCCTTGGCGAGTGCGAGTAGCTGGCGCAACTCCGCGGTGAGGTCCCGTGCCCCCGGTTGGACTTGGTGCCGGGGCATGAACCGGCTCGCGCTCGGAGGGTGCCCGGCAGCTTTGGTGGCTATGGCCTCGGCGATGCGGCGGGTATAGATATGTGGGTCACTGGCGGCCAGATCGTCCGGGCTGTCGCTGTAGCGCTCGAGATGCAGCAGGCTGTCGCGGATCTCGACCGTCATGCGATGCAGACGGATGGCCGGGTCTGTTCGGTCGTTGTGGTCGCGCCGCATCTCCAGGGCGATTTCGGGTACGGCTGCGGTGAGATCGGCCCACATCGGCCGGAGGCGGCGGCAGTATCGGCGGGTGCGGTCCCATCCGATGTGGGTGAGCAGGGTGCTGATCAGCGGCACCGTGATCACGGCGGGAGCGCCGACGGCCGAGAGCAGGAAGCCGCTCCATGCTTTCCAGTGCATCTCGGGATCGAATGACGGTTGGCCCGTCACGACATTGATGGTGGTCTCGAGCGGGTATACGACCGCTACGATCCCCAGTCCCACCGCGGTGCCCAGGACCGCTGTGTACAGTGCACGTTCCTGCCAGGTGGTGTCGGCGCGCATCTCGCGTGCACTTACCCGGCCGACGAGCAGGGCCGTAGCGCCGAGCGGCAGGGAAAACGCGACCCAGACCACGACAGCCGGCCAGCCGAGGGTTTGGTCGATCAACTGGTCGGCGTGGCGGGCGGGCGTCCCCGCGACCTATGCCGATATTGCGGTGAGCGTAGTCGCCCACGGAGCATTGTCGCGGACATAGACGCGCGACCGACCGGCCCATCACCTTAGTAGAGCGCCGAAATGACTGCGGTGTCACTGATTTCGAGCAGGCGACGGCGCGCCGTCGGATCGTCCGCCTGCGCGTGCGGACGGCTTTTCCTGCTGCCGTTGAAATACCGGCCTGTCGTCTGTGACAGGGCCGGATCGCAAATCAGCCGGAGGGTCGCGTCCGCGCCTTCGGCGACGGTGCTTATCGGCGTAACACCGGATGCCAGCACCATGGTCGTCGCCATGAGGGTGGCCGGGTGCAGGGCGTTCACCGTGACACCGGTTCCGTCGAGTTCCTCGGCATACTCGATGGTCGCCATGATCATCGCCAGCTTGGCGCGGCAATAGGCGGTGTACACGTCGTAGTCGTGCTCGGGGGTCGGATCGTCGAGGTCGATCTCCTGCTGCCCGGCGGAGGCTACGTTCACCACCCGCGCCGGAGCCGAGGCCCGCAGCAGCGGCAGCAGCCGCCGCGTCAGCCGATACGGGGCCAGATGGTTGACCGCCCACAGCAATTCGTTGCCGTCGGCGCTGAGTGCACGTTTCCCATCCGGTCGGCCGCCGGTGCCGGCATTGTTCACCAGCACATCCAATCGCGAAGTGCGGGCGATGATCTCGTCGGCCAGCCGGTCCACCTCCGCGAGTCGCGACAGGTCGGCCAGGATGAGCTGCGGAGCGTGTCCGCTCGCGGCTGTCACCTCGGCCGCGACCGCCGCGGCCCGATCGGGGTTGCGGCCGTGCAGGATCAGCCGGGCACCCGCGGCGCCGAGCCGCACCGCGAGTTCCCGGCCGAGTCCGTCCGTCGCGCCCGTGATCAGCACAGTGCGATCGACCAGGCGATCGATATCGTTGTCGCGCATAGCCTTTCCTTGCAATCTCAGGTCCCGTCCACGGTCCGGATGCTGACCGAAGTGGCGGTCAGGTCGAGCGCGACGTGCGTGCCGAGAGGCGTGTGCACGACGCGCGGATCGCCGGTGGCCGGCATCGGTATGCCGTTCACGATGACCTCGACCCAGCGGACGATGGCGTCGCCGTCGCGCCGCGAATGACGAACGATCTCCACTTCGCAGGGGAGCGACTCAGCCACTGGAAGCCGCGCATGACGACGAATCCGCGTTTTTGGCGGAACCGGCACCTCGAACGGAATTCACTGCATCGCCTCCGCCGTGGCGACGAGCGTCGCCCGGCCCAGGATGTGGCCGGCGATAGTGAACCCGAGCAGAGCCGGCGTGGAGTCGGAGGCGATGCCGATGTCCGCCACATCCAGCGCGTGCACGGTGACGAAATAGCGGTGCCGACCATGCCCTGCCGGCGGTGCCGCACCGATGTATCGAGGTAGGCGCGCGTCGTTCGGCAATTGGAAGGAGCCGACCGGCAAACCGATGCCGGCGTCGTCTCCGGCGCCCTCGGGAAGGCTCGTGGTCGTGGCCGGGATGTTGGCGACAGCCCAGTGCCAGAAGCCGGAGCCGGTGGGGGCGTCGGGGTCGTACACGGTAACGGCGTAGCTCTTGGTGCCTGCTGGGGCGCCAGTCCAACTCAGTTGCGGAGAAATATCTTTGCCGCCGGGAGCGCCGGAGGACCACTGTGCGGGTTGCCAGGCGGCGCCGTCGCTCACCGTGGTGCTGGTGACCGTGAACGAGGCTGCCTCGGGGAGGCGGGCGAAGGGATTGTTTGCGCTCATCATGTCGCGCCTTTCGAGTCGTACCGGACATGCAAGATCGACGATATCAGAAATAATCGATTATTTTTCAAATCGTCTATGATCGAAGCATGACTCGGACAGTCCACACCCCGACCTCGCCGGAGAAGCAGATGCTTTCCGAGCAGATCTACGCACACTTGCGGAACGCGATCATGCGCGGCGAGCACGCGCCCGGTGACGCGCTCAAGCCGCAGGATCTATCCAGGCAGCACGGTGTGAGCCTGGCTGTGGTGCGTGAGGCGCTGGTGCGGCTGGTTGGTGAGGGCCTGGCCGAACGGCTGACCAATCGCGGCTTCGCGGTCCCGGCATTTTCCGATCACCGCTGGCAGCAGATCGGCGAGGCCCGCCGGGCCATCGAGCCGGTCCTGCTACGCATGTCGATCGAACGTGGTGACGTCAACTGGGAGGGCGACGTCCGGGCTGCCCACCACCGCATGGCGCGCACACCGGTATTCACCCCGGAGGACGGCGAGTACTACAGCGAGGTATGGGCCGAGGCCCACCGGGTGTTCCATCGCACACTCTTGGAAGGGTGTGGCAATCCGGTGTTATTGGAAACCTTCGACCGATTGTGGGTCGCGAGCGAGCTGGCCCGCCGCTGGTCTACGTACCGCAACCCGGAGCGCGATGGCATTGACGAGCATCGCCGATTGGAGGAGGCGGCGCTGGCCCGTGACCCCGACACCGCCGTCGACATACTGACTCGACACCTCACCCTGACGACGGCCGCACTGATAGAGCAAGAAGGCTGAAACGCCGACAATCCGGCCAGTCGGTCTGTCAGTCCGTTGGCACGCTCGACCGCCACGCGGGTAGTCGAGAGAGCCGCGCAGCAGGCTCAGTCTCATCCGGCGCAGCACGATCTGACACGCGATCTTGCGGTTCCGGCAAGATGGGCGCATGGACCCCGAAACCGATGACGTGCTCGACGCGGTGGGACCACGACTGCGTGCGTTACGGCGCGAGCGCGGCATCACCCTCGCAGATCTCGCTACGACGACCGGGGTCTCCGAGAGCACGCTGTCCCGGCTGGAGAGCGGGCAGCGCCGGGCAACTCTCGAGTTGCTGCTGCCGCTTGCTCGCACCTACGACGTGCCGTTGGACGACCTCGTCGGTGCGCCCCGCACCGGCGATCCCCGAATCCATCTGAAACCGATCCGTCGGTTCGGGATGATCTTCGTGCCGCTGTCCCGGCGGCCGGGCGGGGTGCACGCGTTCAAGATGATCATTCCCGCGCGTCCGGCACCGCTGGAGCCGACGCCGCAGACGCACGACGGCTTCGAGTGGCTGTATGTGCTCAACGGCCGCCTCCGATTGGTGGTCGGCGAGCGCGACCTGACCTTGCCGCCCGGCGAGGCCGCGGAATTCGACACCTCCGTACCGCACTGGCTGGGCAGCGCCGACGGCGGCACGGTCGAGTTGCTCATTCTGTTCGGCTTGCAGGGTCTGCGATCGCATGTACACGTCGACTCGCATCGGTGAGGTTCCCCGGCAGCCGGCTCGTGCGGTGTTGACGCGACGAGGAAGGTGACGGGCATGGCATGGAGCACCCGTGAACTCGCCGAACTCGCAGGCACCAGCCTGCGAACGGTGCGGCACTACCACGACGTCGGACTGCTCGCCGAGCCCGAACGCGCGGCCAACGGCTACAAACGTTACGGGGTGACCCACCTGGTCCGGTTGCTCCGGATCAAAAAGCTTACAGCGCTTGGCTTTTCACTCGCCCAGATCGCTGCCCTCGGGGATGCCGACGAGCACCCGGAAGCAGAGCTGCGGGCACTGGATACCGAACTGGCCGCGACCATCGAGCGGCTGCAGCGCGCGCGGTCCGAACTCGCCCTGATCCTGCGGCACGGCTCGCCGACCGATCTGCCGCCCGAGCTGGCCCCGACCGCCGGCGGCCTGTCCGCCGCCGACCGCGCCTTCATCAGCGTCATCACCCGAGCGCTCGATCCGTCGGCGTTCGATGCCTACAAACGGATGCTGCCGTCCCTTCCCGGCGCGCTACCCGCGGGCCCCGAGCTCGACGACCTGCCTGCCGACGCCGACGAGCGAACCCGCATCGAGCTGGCCGAACGCCTGATTCCGCAGGTCCGGGACCTGTACGCGAACTATCCCGGGCTGGAGAACCTCGGCACCGGAGGCAACGCACACAGCGTGGCCCGTGCCATCGGCGCAGCGATGACGGAGCTCTACAACCCCGCACAGATCGACGTCCTGCGGCGCATCGGACTCGGACTCCAGGCGCCCCGGCCGATCCCGAAGTGACGTCTTGACTGTGCCGTTACGGCCGGGGGTGTGATCCCGACGAGACCATCAATCGAGAGGATCGCCATGACATCGCCGACATTGCCGGAATTCATCTCCGTCGAGGACTTCTTCACCCCACCCGTCCGCACGGGCGCGGTGATTTCGCCGGACGGCACCGCGATCGCCTTCCTGGCGCCGTGGCGGAACCGGCTGAACGTGTGGATCCAGGACCTCGATGCCGGGGCGGACCCACGGTGCGTGACCGCGGACGAGAACCGCAGCGTGCAGAGCTTCTACTGGACCGACGATCCGCGCTGGTTGCTGTATACCCAAGACGGAGGGGGTGACGAACAGTGGCATCTGTATCGGGTCGATCTGGACGACCCGGGCGCACCGGCGGTCGACCTGACACCCTTTCCCGGAGTGACGGTTGCGCTGCTCGAGCTCCCCAAAGGGCGGCCCGGGAAGGCATTGCTCCACCTGAACAAACGGAAGGTCGAGGTGTTCGACCTGTGCGAGCTCGACCTCGCGACCGCTGACCTCACGGTGCTGGCCGAGAACCCCGGCCGGGTGGCCTTCTGGATGTGCGGTCCCGACGGCTCGGTGTTCGCCCGGAGCCTCACCTCGGACGGTGATGTCGAGATCTCGCGCTGGGAAGCCGCCGCGGGCACACTGCACCCCATCGCCTTCTTCGACGGCGCCGACTATCCGGTCGGCGTGCTGCCGCTGCAGCTCACACCGGACGGGACCGGGATGTGGATCGGCTCGAACCGCGGCACCGACCGAACCCGGCTGGTCCGGCTCGACCTCACCACCGGCGGCGAGACCGAGATCGATAGTCATCCGGCCTACGACCTCGACATCCGTGGCGCGGTTGCGCCCGCACTGCCCGGTCCGCTGATTCTCGACCGGCGGACCGGGGCGCTGATCGGGGCGCGCTACCTCGGAGAACGTCAGGTGATCCACGCTCTGGATCCGAACTTCGCCGCGGCACTGGAGAATTTGCGGCAGCTCTCCGACGGGGACCTGGGCGCGCTATCCTCCGACGCCACCGGGCAACGCTGGGTGGTCACCTTCATCCATGACCGCGATCCCGACGTGACCTACTACTCCGACCACACCACCGGCGAAAGCCGGTTGCTGTTCCGCCCGTACCCGCATCTGGATGCCGACGCGCTGGCGCCGATGGCCCCGGTGTCCATCACTGCGCGGGACGGGCTGCGGGTTCCGGGGTATCTGACGTTGCCCGTCGGTGTCGAGCCGGTCGGATTGCCGATGGTCGTGATGCTCCATGGCGGTCCGTGGTTTCGCGACAGCTGGGAATTCGACCCCGCCGTGCAACTGCTCGCCAACCGCGGCTATGCGGTGCTGCAGGTCAACTTCCGCGGATCCATCGGTTACGGCAAGGCCTTCGTGAAAGCCGCCATCGGACAGTTCGCAGGCACCATGCACGACGATGTCATCGATGCCGTGCGATGGGCCGTGGCGCAGGGTTATGCCGACGCGGAGCGGGTCGGGATCCTCGGCGGCTCCTACGGCGGCTATGCCGCCCTGGTCGGGGTCACCTTCACCCCCGACGTGTTCGCCGCGGCCGTCGACTACGTCGGCATGTCCAACCTCGCAAACTTCTTGCGCACGATTCCGCCCTTCTCGAAACCCCAGGTGGCCAACAACTGGCACCTGTTCGTCGGCGATCCCGACGACCCCGAACAGGAGGCCGACATGCTCGCCCGTTCACCCATCACCCACGTGGACCGAATCCGCACTCCACTGCTGGTGATCCAGGGCGCCAACGACGTTCGCGTGGTCCGCGCCGAGTCCGACAACCTCGTCGCAGCCCTCCGCGCTCGCGGGGTCGAGGTCGAATACCTGCTCGCAGCGGACGAGGGACACGGATTCGTCAACCCGGACAACCAGATCGAGATGTTCCATGTGGTCGAACGGTTCTTCGCTCGGCATCTCCAGTCTTGACCCGACCCGGAAGGCAACTGCCGGCGTGCGGGCCGAATCAGGCGCGTGTAGAGATATGGCGAAAGGTCGTGGTGGACAGCGACCTTCGGGCGGGGCGTCCGGTGCTGGCGGTCTCGGTAGAGGACCAGCCCGACGACGACGATGAACCCCCGCGCGCGGCCGCCGCCTTCGACCATTGGACGGCGCTACTCGCCGAATCCCTACGCGCCCACGGCGCAACAGCATCCGCCGCCGACCAGATCGCACCCCTGATCGTTGCCGCCATCGAAGGCACCGTTGCGATGTGCCGAGCCCAGCGCAGCACCCACCCCCTCGACCAGACCGCAGACGCCCTCGAAAACGTAGTCCGCGCGTTCACCGGCCAAAACTAGTCCGGTAATGGCATGGACGTAATCACATAACCGAAATTCGATGGTGGCGAACTGAACTCGATTCAGCAGTCTGGGCCCTGCTCGCCTTCAATGCGAAGACGGTTCCCAAGCTCCGAGCTGCACTTTCCGTTGTTTCGGCGAGCGAACGGTTCGGTACGCGAGAACGGCTTACTCAATGACCACAACAATCCATACTCGATGTAATCCCCCCTTGCAGTCGACCACGGGAATGCGCAATCACCCGGCACTCCGCATAGAGCAGGGGCAAGCCCTTGGACAATTGATCACCATGCGCTCATGCAGGCAAACGTCGAGAGCGTACCTGCACCAGCACATTCTCGCGGGGGATTGGGGTGTTGGGTGGGGTCGGGTGTGGGCAATTGGGGGGCTCGGGAGTATGATCTTGCAGGTCGGGGTGGGTTCTTGGTTGATGGGGCCTATGGGTTTTTTGGGGGTGTCAATAGAAGCGATCTGTGTTCGTAATTTGGTTTGGAGGGTTTGTTATGCTCCGTTTTTCGCATTTTCTTGCTGTCGCTGCTGCTGGATTCGGGGTGGCGTTGGGGGCTGGTGGGGTGCTGGCCGCGCCGGATGATCCGGGTACGCCGTGTGGGGACAATATGGTGACGAACACTAATCAGGAGTGTGTTGCCGTTGGTAGTGTCTGCACGATGACGGATGGGATGGTTGTCGGGACCGTTGGGGTCGATGGGCGGTGTGTTATTCCTGGTATGAATACCTGACGTTGTTCGACTCCGCTGTGGCACCCAATTTTGGTTGGGTGCGGGGGGTTTCGTGTAGCCAGGGTGAAAGTTGGTGGGGTTCAGTGGGGTCCGGAACTGGTGGGGGTTATCGACCTCGGGGGTACATCGTTACTACGGTGCCGTCGGTGTTGGCGGCCAGGTAGGCGCCGCCGTAGTCGTCGGTTAGGTAGACCATGACGGTTGGCTGGTTGTTGTTGAAGGTCCAGGATGGGTCGACGATTACGTAGCGCAGGGTGGGGGTGGGGATGCCGAGGCTTTCTTCGGCGGTGCGGAGCAGGGTGGGGAGGATGTCCCAGTTGATCGAGTTCAGTTTTACCGTGGTGTGGTCGGAGAGTGGGCCGCCTGCGCCCTTTCGGGTGGCCGTTCCGTCGCGGTAGACGAAGAGGTCGAAGAGAGTGGGTTTGTCCTTGACCGGGGCGCCGACGTTGGCGTAGGTCGGGTAGAAGGTCGCCTCGTTGAATTCCTCACTGCCAGAAACCTTTTCGAGTGCCGTGATGGCCTGGCGGATACCGTTCGGGGTGAGGAGGTCGACGGAATTTCCGGTCACAGGTGCGGATGTCGGGCCCGCGGATCGGGTCGTGGGTGGAAGGCTGCCGGTGGTAGGTGGCGTGCTCGAAATGGCCTGGCTTGCGGTCGAATCGGGGCGCAGGGCCACGATCGCAATCGTCGCTACGACAGCGGCGACAGCAATTGCGGCGGCAAGTCCAATGGCGACTCCGCGTGAGAATGGCTTGCGCGCAGGATGATTCGTGGACAGCTGAGGTGCGGAAGCCGAGTTGTGCCCGCCCTGTACATGGGCCGCGCCGACCGGGCCGCGCGGACCGAATGCACCAGGCGTGTTGACCGCGCCAGCGGCATTGAACGCACCCGGTGCACTACTTGCGCCAGGGGCATCGAACATGCCCTGTCCAACTGCACCCGGAGGGTAGACCGCGCCGGGTGTCTTCAACGCGCCCGGTAAGTGGGCTGCGCCGGGTGTGTTGAACGAATCCGGTGGACTGGCTGTGCCCGAATAGTTAACCGCGCGGGGTGTGTTGAACCCGCCCGATGCGCTGGCCGGACTGGGAGTGTTGAACGAATCCGGTGAGCTGGCTGCGCCCGAATAGTTGACTGCCCCGGGTGTGTTGAACGCGCCCGGTAGGTGGGCTGCGCCGGGTGTGTCGAACACGGTCGGTGAACTGGGCGTGCCCGAATAGGTGACCGCCCCGGGTGTGTTGAACGCACCTGGTACGTCGGCTGCGGCGGGTGTGTCGAATACGGTCGGTGAACTGGCCGCGCCCGAAAAGTTGACCGCGCCCGGAGTATTGAAGTCGCCCGATGCGCTGGCCCGACTGGGAGTGCTGATCGCAGGTGGCGAATCGATCGGTCCTGGAATATGGAACCCTCCGGGTAGCTCGCCTGCCCCAGGAGTATTGAACGCGCCACCGACGCCGGGAAACGCCGCTGCGTTCGGAGCATCGCCCGCGCCGGGAGCATTGAAGGTCCCGAGCGCAGCGAATGTCCCTCCCACACCAACCGCCTGCGCAAGCATCCGGTCCACCTGCTCGGCAGTCGGCCGACGACTCGGATCGGGTACGAGCACTGCCGTGAGCACGGCTGTCAAAGCCCCGGCGCGCTGCGGCGGTGGCACCTCACCTCGGATGACCGCCGCCAGCGTGGCGACAGTCGACTCGCGCCGCATCGGGTGGAACCCCTCCACCGCGACATACAGCAACAGCCCGAGCGACCACAGGTCCGAGGCCGGATGTCCCTCCTGACCGCTGAGGCGTTCCGGCGCAACATAATCCAGCGAGCCGACCACACTGCCGGTGGAGGTCAATGCGGTCATGCCATTGATCGCGGCGATACCGAAATCGGTCAATACCGGTGAACCATCCTGGCGCAGCAGCACATTCGCGGGTTTGATATCGCGGTGCAGCACACCCACTTGATGCGCGGCGCGCAGGGCGGCGAGTATGCCGCGGCCGAGGTGCGCCACTCGGGTGGGCGGCAGCGGTCCATCGGCCAGATGATCGGCGAGGCTCTGCCCGCGAACCAGTTCCATGACGATCCACGGATTCGCCACTTCGGCCGAATCCACGATGTGGTGAATGGCAACAACGTTCGGGTGGCCGATTCGGGCCAGCGCCCTGGCCTCCCGCAGGACGCGCTCACGGTGCACGCCGGGCGAGCGGCCCTCGTCGGCCTCCGCCCGCACCTCTTTCAGCGCGACCTCGCGATGCAGCGCGAGGTCATACGCGCGCCACACCGTGCCCATCCCGCCACTGCCGAGCGGCTCGAGCAACTCGAAACGCCCGTCGACCACTGTCCGCCCGGAAACCACTGCGCAAGCCTATGTGCATTGCCGCACCCACGCGACATGCCTGTTTCACATGAGGCGCAGCACTATTGGTCGGCGGCGACCAGGCGGTCCGGTCCGGCGTGCGTGCTGTCGGCCTGCTCGACTCCGGGAGTGCGGGTATTGAGCCAGGCTCCGACGAACATCAGCGCCGCACCCAGGCCCTGAACAGCGGAGATGGATTCCCCGAGCAACACCCATGCACAGCTGAGCCCGAAGGCGGGGACGAGAAATATCGCAGCGGACGCGGTGGCCGCACCGACCTGCCCCACCGCATGGTAGTAGAGGACATAGGCGAGCGCGGTGGGCAACATCCCGAGATATGCCTGGTTGAGCCAGAATTCCAGATCCAACCCGGACCACGGGACGTCGGCGAGATCCGGTGCCGCGACGAACCCGAGCACGAGCGTGCCCGCAGCGGTGGCGTACACCGTGACGGTCGGTGCCGAGAGCCTGGACAACAGCGGCGCCCCCAAAATGGTATAGCCCGCCCAGCAAGCTGCCGCGGCGAGGAAGACGATATCTCCGACCAGCCGGTGAGATCCGCTCGCCGGAATTCCGAGGAAAAACACACCCGCGCCAGCAATCGCTGTGGTCAGTCCGACCATACGGATGAGCGACAACCGGGTACGCCCGAACAACGTCGTCACGGCAACCGTGAAAATCGGCGCGGCCATGGGCACGATCACGCTGCCATCGGCCGCTGGCGCCAGCGAAAGCCCGAGGAAGAACAGAAAGTTGTAGCCGAACACACCGATCAGCCCGAGCCCGGCGGCGCGCGCGGCATCGGCGACGGGCAGCCGCGGTGCGCGCAGCACGATGAGCAGCACGATCGTGCCGATCAGGAACCGCAGGAATCCCGCGACCGCGTGCGGTACCTCGTGTACCGCGAGCTTCGAGGAGGCGAACGCGCTGCCCCACAATGCCATCACCAGGACCAAAAGCAATCGGATACGCACGGATCAATACTCGGCGGGGGCCGGGAGCAAGTCTTGAACGCTGGTGCGGCCACAATGGACCGGTGACCGAGCACGAATGGGTCCAGTACCGGCGGATGACGGATCGGCCCGTCGAGGTGATGCACGCGCATTTCGAACGCCACGTCTACGACCCGCACAGTCACGAAACGTATTCCTTCGGACTGACCGAATTCGGCGCGCAGACCTTCCACTGCCGCGGCGCGACGCGCACCAGCACGGTGGGCATGGTGATGGCCTTCAATCCGGACGAGCCACACGACGGCCACAGCACGACCGAACTCGGATTCACCTACTGGATCGTCCACATCGGATCCGAGTTGATCACCGATCTGCTCACCGACCGGATGGGCCGTCCTACTGGTCTGCCGCTGTTCGCCGATCCGGTGCTGCCCGATCCGCTGCTGTCGGCCGCGCTCGGCCGACTGTGTGCGAGTCTGATCGGGCCCGCCACCGAACTCGCCGCCGACGAGGCACTTGCCGGATCGGTTGCCGCGCTGGTGCAGCGTGGCACCCGCACACCGACGAAAACATCAGTCGTGCAGGCTGGTTCGGCAGCCGATATCGCGCGGCGGGTCCGTGCCGTACTCCACGATCGCTATCTCGATCCCATTTCCATGGACGATCTGGCCGAGACGACCGAATGCAGCAGATTCGCCATGTACCGTGCCTTCCGTGCCAATTATGGTCTGGCGCCGAGCGAATACCAACGACTGCTCCGACTGCGCGCCGCCCGTCGATTGATCGCCGCTGGCGAACCGATCAGCGAGGCGGCGGTCGCCGCCGGATTCGCCGATCAAGCGCATCTGACCCGCTGGTTCCGGCGCTGTTACGGCATCACACCGGGGGTCTACCTCGCGGCCGGATAGGTCAGTATCCGACGGGTTCGAGCGTCGCATTGGCGAACGTCACGAAATCCGGTCCCTCGGTGAAGCTTTCGCAGTTCTCCTCGCCGATGTAGACGTCCAGATGTCGTGGCCCGCCGAGACCCGGCGTGAATTCGTCGCCGATCGTCCAGGTGGCGGTGCTGAATCTGCCGCACACGCTGTCGGATTCGAAATCAAGGGTCCCGCAATCGATGAGCCGCAATCGCGTTCCCGGGTCGAGCCCGTCGGCCGCCGCGCTCTCGAACGGGTGCAGCGCCTCGCCGCTGATATCGCGCGGTTCGGTATCGAGCCAGAAGCCGACGTCGTAGGACCAGTTCAGGTAGGCGCCAGCATGGTCGCCGCTGGTAATCCGGCCGGTGCCCTCCTCGCGCACCACGTCGACAAAATTCTCCGGTAGTGCGCCGATTTCGATATTGGCGTCGGTGCATTCGAGGTCGCTGCAGCCGCGCACGGTTTCGGTCGGTCCGGAGTGATAGGACTCGACCGCCGTGTAATAGACCGTCACCGTCCAGCCGTCCCATTCGTCGGTCTCGGCACTGAGCCCGCAGCCGGACGCGAGCGGGGACGCCATGAGCAGCGCTCCCGCGATCATCCCGAACCCGAACCTCACCGCAGCGATATTGCCCGACCGTCCGGGCTGCGCGCTACCTGGCCCATGGCGGGCGTGGCCACGGGTTGTCTTCGATGTGCTCGATCGACTCGTTGAACCGGGAGACCAGCAGGCTCAGCTGCGCGATATCGGTGGTCTTCCAGTCGGCGACGACTGCGCCGATGCCCTCGTTGCTCTGCTCCCGATCTGCGGCGACCAATTCCAGGCCCTTGGCGCTGGCCTGGATCTTGCGGGCGATACCGCCCTCCGGATCGGGGACCCGCTCCACCAGGCCCTGCTTCAACATGGCGCCGACCTGCCGGTTGATGGTGGAGATATCGAGTTGGAAGGCCTCCGACAGTTCGCGCAGGCTGAGCGGGGAATCGATCTCCAGTCTGGTCAGGAGCAGATACGCCGACCGATCGAGCTGGAATCCCGGCCGCCGCAGCAGTGAGGCGGGGAAGTGCCGGGACAGCAGGGTCAACTCGAAGACGAGGCGGGTGAGCGCATCGCTATCTGCGGGACCTGGTTCGGGCATGGCCCACACTATGTCGGCTGAATCACGTCGATAGCAAATTGTGCACGATGCATATGATGTGTACCTTACACATTTATGACTGTTGCAGCCGACGCGTCTCCGACCGTCACCGCGGACGACGCCCGGCGTCGTCCGGCATCCGGCCTGCTCATCGCGACCCTCGGCATGGTCGGTGTGGTCGTATCGCTGATGCAGACGCTGGTCATTCCGATCATTCCCACGCTGCCGACGCTGCTGAGCACCTCGGCGTCCAATGCGTCCTGGGTGATCACCGCCACCCTGCTCGCCGGTGCGGTCGCGACCCCGATCAGCGGCCGACTCGGCGATATGTTCGGCAAGCGCCGAGTTCTGTTCGCCAATCTGGTGTTGCTGGTCGCCGGTTCGGTGGTCTGCGCGCTGTTCTCCTCGCTGGTTCCCGAGATCGTCGGACGCTCGCTGCAGGGTGCGGCCGTCGGTGCGATCCCGCTCGGCATCAGCATCATGCGCGACGAATTGCCCGCCGAGAAGGTGGGTTCGGCGATGGCGATCATGAGTGCGACGCTCGGCGTCGGCGGTGCGCTCGGCCTGCCGCTGGCTGCGGCGATCGCCCAGAACGCGGACTGGCACATGCTGTTCTGGACCGCGGCCGGACTCGGTGTCGTCTGTGCCGCACTGGTTTTCGTCTTCGTACCGGAGTCGCCGGTGCGCACTCCCGCGCGGTTCGACTTCGGTGGTGCGGTCGGGCTGTCGATTGCCTTGCTGGCCTTGCTCATTCCGATCACCAAGGGCGCGGACTGGGGCTGGGGCAGTGCGAGCATTCTCGGCCTGTTCACGCTGTCGCTGGTGGTATTCCTGATCTGGGGCTTCTTCGAACTAAAGCAGCGCTCGCCGCTGGTCGACCTGCGGGTCTCGGCGCGGCCGCGGGTACTGTTCACCAACTTCGCTTCCATCGCGGTCGGATTCGCCCTCTACGGCATGTCGCTGACCTTCCCGCAGCTGATGATGGCGCCGGAGCAGACCGGATACGGCTTCGGCCTGTCCATGGTCAATGCCGGATTGGCGCTGGCCCCAACCGGATTCGTGATGATTCTGCTGTCGCCGGTCTCCGCGCGACTGTCCGCGGCGCGCGGACCGAAGGTCACGCTGGCGCTCGGCTCGGCGGTCATCGCGGTCGGCTACCTGTGTGCCGTGGTGTTGATGAACAGCGTCTGGGAGCTCATGGTGGCGGCGATGATCGTCGCGGGTGGTGTCGGCCTGGCCTACGCCGCGATGCCCGCGCTGATCATGGGCGCGGTTCCGGTTACCGAGACCGCGGCGGCCAATGGCCTCAACTCGCTGATGCGCTCGATCGGCACGTCCACTTCCTCGGCCGTGATGAGCGTGGTGCTGGCGCATATGACGATGCAGCTCGGCACGCACGTGCTGCCATCGCGCGACGGCTTCCACACCACCTTCCTGATCGCCACCGCCGCTGCCCTGGTCGCCATTGTGCTCACGCTGATCATTCCGATGCGCAAGGCCGCCGATGCCGCCGATAAGGCGGGGCACGCCTGATCTTCGGGCGAGCGCGCCCGAACGGCCCTCGGGACCGATCCTCAACGGCGAGGATCGGTCCCGTTGTCGTCGGGGAGCCCGGCGATGAAATCGGCGAACCGTGCTGCGATCCGATCCGGGAATTCGCCGTTGATGGCGTGCGAGGCGTGCGGCCACACCTCGACCTGAGCACCCGGAATGGTGCGTGCGGTTGCGGCGGCGCGCTCTGCATCGTGCACGATGCTGCGTCCGGCCAGGATGGCGAGCACCGGCACACCGATGCCGGTGAGCTCAGCTTGGGTCGGTCGCGCTGGCATCGGCTGGGCACCGGTGAAATCGCGCATACCCGAAGCGATCAGGCGTCCCTCCGGCACCGAATCATCGGCGCGGGCACCGCCGGAGATCCAGCTCAACAGCCAGTAGCGCACCTGCATCGGCATACCGGGTATGACGCTGCCGAGCGAAACCGCGATCATCTTCCAGGTCAGCGGCGCAAAGGTATTCGCTGGATCGAGCAGGGTCACCGAGGCGACGCAGTCGGGCCGATGAATGGCCACCTGGGCGGCGAGCCAGCCGCCGATGCTCACGCCGAGCAGATGCGCCCGCGTCAGTCCGAGCCCCGCGAGTGCCTCGGCGACCCACGCCGCCTGATCCGCCGAGCCGACAAGTGGTGTGCGCTGGGTGCTCGCACCGGGCTCGCCGATGCTGTCGATGGACCACACGGTGCGCTCGGCCAGCAGTCCGGGCAGATTTGCCCGCCACATCGGTGTCGATGCCTGCCGACCGGATAGCAGCACCAGCGGCGTGCCGCCCTTATCGCCGAAGCGATAGCCGCGCACCGGCCCGAATGCCGTGGTCACGGCGACCCGCTCGACCGGTTTCGGGAGCTGCGCCATGCCGTCGCGATAGGCCGCCGCGAAGCGGTCGAAACGCGGTCGGCTGGTGAAGTATCCGACCTTCGCGCTCGGCTTACCGATGTTGGGTTCGAGGAACAACTCGTCGGCCGTCATCGCTTCGACCCTAGCAGCGCGCCGGACGCCCACCACGCCACTGATCTTGTGGGCATGCCGCCGCGCTAAGGCGCCAGTGCCACCGACTCGGTGTATCGTCGCGCGAGCGTGCGCAGATGCGCGACCAGCTCGGGCGGGCCGTCGACTCGGAAATCCATCATCAGCATGCTCAGGTAGATGGCAATGGTCTCCAGGGCGTCGGCACCGGTCAGCAGGACGCAGGTATCGGCATCGACGGCCTCCACCACGCCGACGGCCGGGTTGATGCGCGCGATCACCGTTTCGGCGGGGGCCAGCACGGTGACCCTGGCCTGTACCTTCCAGCCGGTGGTCGCGATATAGCGCATGACGAAGGCGACCAGGTCCTCATCGGGCAGCGATCGGGCCGCGAAGCGGCGCGAGCCCGCCACCGCGCGCCGCACCTGGGCGACGGGAATCGCCCACCAGGAATGGGTTTCGAGATCGTAGGCGACCAGATACCAGCGGCGCTGCCAGTTGATCAGCCGGTAGGGCTCGATTTCCTTGTCCGCGTCGGTATCCAGGCCGATCAGCACGGTGGCGCCATCACGTATGGCGCCCGCGAGGGTGGTGAGCACGGCGGCGGGGACCGGGGCATCCGGTTCGCGTGAGCCGGTGGTAGCCGGTCCGATCGCGGTGGCATTGCGCAATGCGGTTACCTTGCGCTGCAAGCGTTTCGGCAGGATCTGTTCGAGTTTCGCCAGTGCGCGGCCGGCATTGTCGGTGATATCGGCGATGCCGGTGGAACCGTCCTCGGCCAGGCCGATCGCCACGGCCACCGCGACCGCCTCATCGTCATCGAGCAGCAGCGGTGGCATGGTGCTGCCGCGGCCGAGCCGGTAGCCGCCGACCGCGCCGCGCTCGGCATGCACCGGATAGCCGAGTTCGCGCAGTCGCTGGATGTCGTTGCGCAGCGTGCGATCCGTGATACCCAGCCGTTCGGCCAGCTCACGGCCGGCATGCGCGCGGTCCTGCAGCAGGGATAGCAAGCGCAGGACTCGCGTTGTAGTGGCCGCCACCGTCGCCTCCCGAAAATTATTTTGGCTGAAGCCGATGTATTAGGAACGAAACTAGCCTAATAGCCCCATAGGCTTGGTGACATCAGCAAGAAGCACACAGCACAGCCTGAAAGGCCCATCATGAGCATCACCGCCACCACCGCCGTCGACGCCACCGCGACCCTGCGCCCCGTCTGGCGCGATGTCGTTGCCACCTCCTACCGCGCGCTGACCGATGTCGTCGCCGGTATCCGCGACGATCAGTGGCAGCTGTCGACCCCGTGCTCGGAATGGGATGTCACGCAGGTGATTCAGCACGCCACGGGTGATCAGCTCGCCTTCGCCATGGCGCTCGGCATCGGAAACGGGCCCGCGTACAACCCCTTCGCCCCCTCCGGCGCACTCGACGGCACCGCCGCCGAGCTGGTGCTGGATGCGGTCGAGCAGACCGCGGCTGCCTGGGCCACGGTCACCGACGAGACCGAGACCGTCCCCACCCCGCTGCCGCACGGCGCGCTGCCGACTCCGGTGGCCGCGGTCATGTGCGCACTGGACGCCGCCGTGCACGCCTGGGACATCGCGATCGCGACCGGGCAGACGTCCCCGTTGAACGATGAACTCGCCGGTCACCTGCTCACCGCGGCGCGCACCGTGAACCCGGCCCCGGGTGGCGGTCCGGAGGCGGAAATCATTGAGCCGCTGCGTCAGTGGGGTGCCTACGCCGCGATCGTCGATGATGAGTCGGGCGACACGGTGGTCGATGAGCTGCTGCGCTACCTGGGTCGCGATCCGCGGGCATAGTCCCGCCACCGAATCCGGCCTGAGCGTGCGCAGTTTCGCCGAAGCGGTCAATATTCGCCGCATTCACCATGTGCACGCTCAGGCCGGTTCGGCTCGGTCAGCGAGCGGTGACGAAGCCCTCGGCGACCATCCAATCGCGTGCCACCTCGGCAGGTTCGCGCCCATCGACATCGACCTGCCGGTTCAATTCGGTGATCGCCGCATTGGTCAGCTTCTTGGAGATCGGCTCCATGATGACCGCGACCTGCGGGTGCGCGTCGGCGAAGGATTTCCGCATCACCAGCGCCGCATTGTATTTCGGAAAGAACCCGAGATCGTCCTTCAGCAATACCAGCCCGAGGGCCGGGATACGGCCATCGGTCGCCGCGACCGATCCGAACCGGCACTGCTTGGCATCCGCGGTCGCCTGATAGACGACCGCGTCCTGCACGATCTGCTTGTGCACCTTGCCGATATCGATCCCGTACTTGCGCGCCATTCCCGGATAACCGTCTTGGCGCACATTGAATTCGGTGCCGACGCATGTCGCGGCGGCATCGGCATCGGTGCTGATCAGCCGGGCATAGTCGGACAGCGTCACAACACCGGTCTGCTTCGCGGTGCTGGCGCTCATCACCAGCGCGTAAGTGTTGTTCATCGGTGCCATATCCGTCCACACGATGCCGTGCGCGGCCAGATCGGCGTCGCGGACCGCCTCGAACTGACCGATCTCATCCGGAACCGGTTTCTCATTGCCCAGATAGTTGATCCAGCCGGTGCCGGTGTACTCGTAGGAGATATCGATCTGGCCGTGCAACTGCGCATCGCGAACACTGTTGGAGCCCTGGATATTCGTCAGATCGCGGACCCGCGCACCGGCCGCGGACAGTGCGAATTCGATGATGTAGCCGAGGATGTTCTGCTCGGTGAAATCCTTGGAGCCCACCGTGATCGCCACACCGTCGAGTTCCGGCACCGGACGGATACTGCCCGGACCCACTCGAAGCGGCACCGCGCTGCCGGACTGTAATCCGCAGCCGCCCAGGACGAATATCGCAGCGATCGCCAGTACCCACGCCCTCACTTCAACCCCCTCGGGCCCAGATACTGTTCGGCCAACGCCCCCAGCCAGTCGACGAGCAGTGCCAGCGCGACCGCCAGCACCGCCCCGACCACCAGCGTGACGTTATCGCGCAGCTTGTATCCGGTATCGATCAGAATGCCGAGACCACCCGCGCTCACCAGGAACGACAGCGTCGCGGTACCGACGGCCAGCACGAGTGAGGTGCGCAGCCCGGCCAGAATGTAGGGAATGGCGAGCGGAAATTCGATGCGGCGCAATACCGTCAGCGCCGACATGCCCTGGCCGCGCCCGGCATCGATGACCGCGCTGTCCACCTGCTGGTAGCCCAGAATCGTATTGCGCAGCACCGGAAGCAGTGCATAGAACGCGATCGGTGCCACACCGATCCAGAACCCGGTGGTACGGGTCGCGAGATAGAACAGCACGATCAGACCGATGGCGGGCGCAGCAGCTCCGATATTGGCGATGCCGACGAAAAGCGGCGCCAGACGGCGATATCCGGGCCGCGTGAGCAGCGTGCCCAGCGGTACCGCGACCGCGACGACGATCACCACCACCGTCGCGGTGATCAGTACATGCTGCCAGGTGACGGTCGCGATATTGGATACGCTGATGCTGGCCTGCTGGGTGACGGTGAGATCGCGCCGGAACGCCCACACCAGCACGCCCGCGGTGAGCACCAGTACGAGCGCCGGTTGGACGAGCAGCCGAATCCGTTCGGCCCGGCGCAGTGTCGTCGGCGAGGTGCTCGGCGGTGCGGTGGTGGCCGTGGTCATATCGGCGCGTCCGTCTGCGCGCCCGCATGCGTTGCGCGCATGGCCGACAGATGACCGACCAGCGTATCGATCGTGATCAGCCCCGCGTATTCGCCGCGGCGGCCGGTGACGACCGCCGTCGCGGTCTGCTCGGCGAGTAGGGCCTCCAACGCATCCTGCAAGGTCGACTGCAACGACAGTTGCTCGCCGACCGGTGATCCGCTGTCGCGCAGTGAATTCGCCTGCGCCAGTTGCTCACTCGACACCCAGCGCAGCGGCCGCTGCTGCGCGTCGAGAATCAGCGCCCATGGCCAATCGCGTCCGGCCAGTGCGGCGCGAAGGCCGTCGACCGAATCGGTTTCGACTGCCGTCGGGCAATCGCCGAGTTCGACATCGCGTACCCGGGTGAGGGTGAGCTGTTTGAGTGAAGCGTCCGCGCCGACGAAACCGGCCACCGTCTCATCCGCGGGATCGGCCAGGATCGCCGCCGGGGTGTCGTACTGCAGAATGCGAGATCGGTCGCCCAGCACCGCGATTCGGTCGCCGAGCTTCACCGCCTCATTGAAGTCGTGGGTGACGAAGACAATGGTCTTGCCCAGTTCGGATTGCAGGCGCAGCAGTTCGTCCTGTAGCAGTCCGCGGGTGATCGGATCGACCGCGCCGAACGGCTCGTCCATCAACAGCACCGGCGGATCGGCCGCCAGCGCACGGGCCACGCCGACGCGCTGCTGCTGACCGCCCGATAGCTGCCTGGGGTAGCGATGGCGGTAGGTATCGGGATCCAGGCCGACCAGATCGAGCATTTCATCGGTGCGTGCGGCCACCTTCTTGCGGTCCCAGCCGATCAGACCCGGCACCGTCGCAACGTTTTTCGCGACGGTCATATGCGGAAACAGCCCGGCCTGCTGGATCGAATAGCCGATGCCCCTGCGCAATTGGTCCGGATTCACGCCCGTGACATCGTGACCGCCGATCGTGATGGTGCCCGAGGACGGTTCGATCAGTCGGTTGATCATCCGCATGGTGGTGGTCTTACCGCAGCCGGACGGCCCGACGAGCACGACGATTTCGCCAGCCGGGATGGTCAGCGAAACCCGGTCGACGGCCGGATCACGTTGGCCCGGATAGTGTTTGGTGACCGCATCGAGCACGATCTCGACGCCGGACACCGCCGATGCCGTACTGTCGCCGCGGGTTTCGGTATCAGTCACGGATTCCCCTAGAGGTGGTGAGTCGGCCGACAATGACGAAGATCCCGTCGAGCAGCAGCGCGAGCACGACGATGAGGATCGTGCCGACCAGCGCCTGTGGCACCGCGTTCGGGCTGCCGAGCCGGGCCAGGCCGGAGAAGATCAGGTTGCCGAGTCCGGGTCCCTTGGCATAGGCCGCGATGGCGAGGATGCCCATGATCATCTGGGTGCTGACGCGCATACCGGTCAGAATTGATGGCCAGGCCAGCGGCAGTTCGATGCGCGCGAGCACCCGCAGCCGATTCATCCCGACCCCGCGCGCGGCGTCGACGATCGCCGGATCCACCGAGGCCAGCCCGATAATGGTGTTGCGCAGAATCGGCAGCAGGGCATAGAGCACCAGTGCGGTAATGGTCGGGCCGACACCGAGTCCGAGGAATGGAATCAGCAGCCCGAGCAGTGCGAACGACGGCACGGTGAGAATGGCGCTGGCCAGCGCGGTCGCCACCGAGGAACCGATCGGGCTGCGATAGACCAGCACCCCGATCAGCACGGCGACGATCGTCGCGAGCAGCAGTGCCTGCACCACCGCCGAGACGTGCAGATACGAGTCGGTGATCAGCTGTGCGCGCCGATGCACCACGAACGTCCACAGTGTGTCCAGGGCCGTACCTCCCCGTCGCCCGGTGTCCTCGGAGACTATCGCGTCGGCCGCTCGGCCGCGATGAGAATCGGCCGGTGCGGCACCGGCAATGACCAAGTGCCGCTACGCCTTCGACGAGACTGCCCCGCCTTCGGCCCGTTGAAACAACCATTCGGTGCGGCACGAGATCCGTTGGTCGCTCGAGCATAGAACGGAGCATCAGGGATGGAGCGTCTTGTCGCGGGAGCCGGATCCGACCCAGTGCGCATCGTCACGGTGCTCGAACGGGGGTTCGACTCGCCGGTGACGTGCTGTTCTACAGTGAACAGAGCCCCTTTGGTCAGCATCCGAATATGGTTCTCGCGGCCGATGAGACCACCGTGACGACCGTCGGCGGCAACGAGTTCGGCGCGGTCTCGACCCACCGCTGGACGCTGGCCGATGCGCCCGGGGTGGTCGGATTCGTCCGATTGTGAATAGTGTTGCGGCTGAGCCGGTCCACCAGTGCGTGTGCACTGTCGGCGGGTCCTGCGGCAGCACTTACCATTGACTCGGCGGCGCCCGGCAGCGCCGTCGTTCGGTCCCTGTCCTGCTACCCCCTCATCAGCAGGACAGGGACCCCTGGATCGGGCACATCGGGCCCCACCTCCCCGAAATCCGCGTCGCGTACCGTGTCGAGTGTCCGTTGAAAGGTAAGGGTTTCGGAAACTCTGATGCTGCCGACCGAGGAAACGACCGACGCTCCGATGTGGATCGACTATGCCGATTTCGGGGAACGATTCGTCACCCACGCGGTGACGGCGGAGCGGATCGAGGCGGCGGTTTCCGCGATGACCGGCCGCGGCGTCACGATCGGACCGTTTTCCCTCGGACCCGCAGGGCTGGCCGGGTTCGTCGCCGAGGGCAAGGTGGGCAAACCGGTCATTCTGCGCAATGGCCCGCATGTCACATTCGAGGTCACCGTGCCGCTGTCGATGGCGGTGAAGGTCACCCTCGGCGGCCGGAAATTGCGGCTGGAGGCGGTCGCCGAAATCGACCTCGTACTGCACGCGCGCACCGCCGCCCCGCTGCTCATCGTGATCGATATCCCGCCGATCACCGCCCGCGACGTCAGCTTTGTGCTGCGTGCCCGGGCCATCGATGCTGCCTGGGAATGGTTGCTCGACCCGATCGCCGGGGTGGTGCAGCGCGAGGTCGCGAATCGGGTGAATGTGATGCTGGCCGATCCGCAGGCCCGGCGCGGCCGGGTCTTCGACGTCGAGGCCATGATCAACGGCGTCCGCTCGGCGCACACGACCCGGGCCGATTTCGACTGGATCGGCTACGACGAATTCGGGCACGAGTTCTTTGCCCGCATCGTGACCCGCGATCGGGTCTTCGAATTCGTCGAGCGGATAGCGGGCCGTCCGATCGAGATCGGACCGCTGCGCACCGGCCCGCGCAACTCCGCGACGGTGACGGTGCAGGGGAGTGTCCGGCTGCCGCAGCTGGCGGTGCGCTCCGATGAGCCGGTGGCCTTCGACCTGACGCTGCCGGTGAGCCTGGATATCACCGTCGATGTGCTCAAGGCCAACCGCTATCGCGCTGATGTGGAGATTCCGCTGGTGCTGATCGCGCGGGCGGCCGATCCGCTGCTGATCGTCGTCGATGTGCCGCCGCCCGCACCGGATGACCTGCGGCTGGAGTTCAAGGCGCACGGTATGCGGGCCGCGACGCTCGGTGTGCTCGCTGGTATCAAAAAGCAGGTTGTCGCGCAGGTAGCGGGGGTGGTGCGCGAAGAGCTCGCGGACAGTTCGGGCCGGACCATCGACGTGGCCGCGCGCATCGACGGCATCGCCTGAACCGGTTCACTTAACGCATGTGGCGAATGTGATTCATGTTTCCATTGGGCCTGGCGGTTCCAATGTGAATATGGTGAAATTAGTGCACGTTCGAGGCTCCCGGCGCGCGAGTTGACCTTGGGGAAGGTGCGCCGGGCACGCTACCTGTCCATGGTCGGGTTTGTGCGTAAGGAGTCCTGCGATGCGTTCCATCTCTGTGTCTCGCCGCCAACTGTTCGCCTATACCGCCGCCGCCGCAGCCGTCGGCATCGCCGCACCGCGGGCCGCGGCCGCCGGTGTGCTGGGCACGCTCGTCGACTACGCCGGTGGCGTCCCCGCGGCCAGCGCCATCCGGGACGACGGCCACCTCGGCGTCATCCGCTACGTCTCGGATCGCCGCCCCGGCGCGGAATGGATGGCGGGTAAGCCACTGCGCGCCATCGAGGTCGACCAATTACATGCCGCGGGTCTGACAATCGTGTCGAACTACCAGTTCGGCAAGGGATCGACCGCCGACTGGCGCGGCGGTATGGAGGCGGGCAAGAAGCACGCGGCACGCGGGCTGGAACTGCACCTCGCCGCGGGCGGCCCGGAGAACTGTCCGATCTACGCCTCCATCGACGACAATCCGACCGCGGTCGATTTCGCCACCATGATCGCGCCCTACATCCTGGGCTGGGAGTCGGTGATCGGCAAGCAGAACGTCGGTATCTACGCGAACTCACCGACCATCGAGCTGGCCCGGGTCGCGGACCTGGGGTCCTGGTACTGGCAGCACAATTGGGGCACACCGAAGGGCTTCGTGCACCCATCCGCCCATCTGCACCAGATCGAGATCGACAAGCGAGCCATCGACGGCATAGGTGTCGACGTGAACAACATCCTGGCCGCCGAATACGGCCAATGGTGAAGATGTTCGAGGTCACGTAGTTCCGGCGAATGCCGGAACTGACCAACTGATCTTGGAAGAACATGGGTAACTCGTCGGGTACGTCCAAAATCCGACCAGATATCTGACGCAGGACCTGAACGTAACTTTAGGGGCACCTACTGGTATGGCCTAAGTATCCGGGGAGGCGGTCAAGTTTGGCAGTGACCGGTAGCGGCGACGCGGAGTTCGGGTTCGTCGTCGGGGACCACGCGCAGGGTGGGGCGGTTATCGGGGGCCTCATGGTCGCCGCGCCAGGAGAACAGCGACCAGCGGGAGATGCCGGAGAAGGCAGAGCCGAGGCTGCCGATCGAGAACGACGAGATCACCGAGCCGAACGATCCGACGGCGCCGATGGACAGAATCGAGCCCACGCTGCCGATCGACAGGATCGAGTAGGCGGAGCCGATGGACAGGATCGAGCCTTCCGAGCGGATGGACAGGATCGAACGGCGCGAACGCTTGCTCCGGATCGAATGACCCGGGTGGATCGCGGAACGGGACCGAAGCGAATTATCGACAGTCGCCATGGCTTTGGTCTACCACAGTCCCTTCCCGACGGCGCGCTATCGCGACGATTCGGACGATGTGTCGACAGCAGCGAAGCCCGGCGGCCTTGTTCGGGCCACCGGGCTTCGCGGGGAGGAATCAGGCGACGGTGAAGAAGCCGAGCATCGGGAGGAACGAGCAGGTCCGCGGGTCGGCGTCCTCGGCCTTGGTGGTCAGCGAACCGCCGACGACCGCGACCACCCGTCCCGAACCGGTGTTGACGATCGCCGAGAGCGTGGCCGGACCGTCCGGGTTGATCTTCGCCTCATCGGTCAGCGGCTGGACGCCGGACTGGCGAGTGTCGAGATTCAGCCACTGGACCGTCATCGGCGGATTCTGGTCCGGCGTCGGCCCCTTGGTGCCGAGTGCGGTGAACACGAATCCGGTCTGACCGGCCTGCGGTCCCGGCGGCGGCAGCGTGGCCGGGCCCGGGACGGCAAGTGCGGTGCCGACCGAATCGGCGCCGGGGCCGATGCAGCCCTTGCCGATGCTCGGGTAAAGGAACTGGGCGATGGCCGGGCCACCCTGCGGGACCTCGGGGCCGCCGCCACCGCTGCCATCCAGGAAGGTGATGATCCGTTCCAGCGTGGACTTGATCTGCGGTGGCAGGTTCAGCGACGCCAGCAGGGCGCGCGCCTGATCGAGGATCGCGTTCTTCGGCGAATCCGCGGTCGGCTTGGCATCGGCGACCGGCTTGGCATCGGCCGGTCCGGCGATGGCGCCGACAATGGCCGGGGCCAATGCGGCGAGCATATCGATCGGGACGCCCTCGGGAACCATGGGAATGGCGTTCCGCGATGCGACGGGTGCTGGGGCCGGTGCCGCGACTGCCGTCGACGGCGCGGCGAGCGAAGCGCTCGCTGCGATGGCGAGCGCGGACAACATGATCCGCGATCCTCGGGTGCGAAGCACTGGTCTAGCCGTCCTTAACCTCGGGTACATCACAGGAGCGATGCAAAAAGCCATCGTTTCGGGGTCACTCTAGGGACATGATCGCCATGTGTACAGCCGCCAAGCCCCTAATTCTGTTGTGGACGATCAGTGGTATCAGACGGTATCGCCATCTGCTGTTACCAGAGTGAAAGGTGATGCAAATGTTATCAGTGTGCATTAGTGCGTGGGGCGCGCTGCGGCTACGCAAACTACCGCATTCCGGCCCCGCCGCACGCGCAGTGCCATGAGATGCGGGTCGGCTCGGCGGGTCGTACCGGAGTACAGGGGATTGGTGGGATCTATCGAGACGACGGTTAATGTAGTCACAGCCTCCAGCTCTCTGACGCCGAATCCCCGAACCTCGCGGGACCAGGCCGACGACCCGGAACCGACTTGAAAGCCTGCGAATTGAACCGAAGCCTCCGATTGGCTGTACCGGTGCTCGGTCTGTCCGTATTGGCCAGGCTGCTGTGGATGCTGCTGTCGAAGAACGGGATGAATCTCGTCGATCTGCACGTCTATGTCGACGGTTCGGCGGATCTGCTGACCGACCGGCTCTACGACTTCACCTATGCCGAGAAGACCCCGGACTTCCCGCTGCCGTTCACCTATCCGCCGTTCGCGGCGCTGGTCTTCTTCCCGCTGCACTATCTGCCGTTCACGGTGATCGCGGTGCTCTGGCTGCTGGCCATTGTCGCCGCGCTCTATGTCGTGGTGTGGATCGCCTTCGAGTTGATCCTCGGCAAAGAGCGGATGCGCGAGCCGAAGTGGCGCACCGCCGCCGTCTGGTGGACCGCGATCGGCATCTGGATGGAGCCGGTGCGGACCACGATCGACTACGGCCAGGTCAATGTGTTCCTGGTGCTCGGGGCCATGCTCGCGGTGCGCAGCTCGCGCTGGTGGCTATCCGGTGGGCTGATCGGTGTGATCGCGGGAATCAAACTGACGCCAGCGATTTCGGGTCTGTACTTCGTGGCCCGGCGGCGCTGGGGCACCGCGCTGTGGTCGGCGGTGGTATTCGGCGCGACGGTCGGGGTCAGCTTCCTGATCAACCATAAGGAGGCGAAGCGGTACTTCGGCACCCTGCTCGGTGACGCCGACCGGATCGGTCCGGTCGGCTCGGTCTGGAACCAGTCGCTGCGCGGTGCGCTGAGCCGTCTGCTCGGCTATGACGTCCAATCCGGACCGTGGTGGCTGGCGGCCGTCGCGGTGGTCGCCGTCCTGGCCTTCTTCGCTTGGCGCGCACTCGGTCCCGATGACCGATTGGGCACTCTGATCATCGTGCAGCTGTTCGGGCTGATGGTGTCGCCCATCTCGTGGTCGCATCACTTCGTGTGGCTGCTGCCCACGGTGATGTGGCTGGTGTACGGGCCGCTGCGGCAGGCGCCCGGCGCGCGCATACTCGCCGGCTATTGGTTGGTCACCACGTTGATCGGGGTGCCGTGGGTGCTGTCGTTCGCGCAGCCGTCGATCTGGACCATCTCGCGGCCAGGCGTGCTGTCCTGGCTCGGCACCGTCGATGTGCTCGGCGTGCTGGTCTGCTACGTCTGGGTGATGTGGGCGGGGCGTCTGGTCAATCGGATTGCGCCGCAAGCCGATCTATCTCGTGAGCCAGCGACACGTCCAGCGCAGTGAGTCCGCCCGAGTCGTGGGTGGACAGTGTGAAGGTCACCCGACGCCAGCGGATATCGATATCGGGATGATGGTTCGCCGCCTCGGCGACTTCGGCGACCTGCCGGACGAGTTCGATGCCCGCGGGGAAGGTCTTGGCCTTGACGGTGCGGGTGATGGTGTCGCCGGAGTGGGTCCAGTCCGGCAGTTGGGTCAAAGCTTCGGTGAGTTCTGCCTCAGTTAGTTTGGGAGCGCTCATATCCGAGTTGTACCCCGGGCGGGGCGAAAGCATCCGGAAATCGGAGCGCGTGGCGAAATCGTCGATTCAGGCGGCGCGGGCCCTCTTCAGGCCCTTCTTCAGTTCCTTACCGCAGCAACCGGCCGCTTCCAGGCGTTTCATCCGCATGATGACGACAGGGCACTTCAAGCAGCGCGTCTTCTTGCGACAGCACTTCTTCTTGGGTTTCAGGCTCGAAACCTGCTTAGCCTTTACCTTGCCCATGATTGGTTAGCATACCCTTAGCGGACTCCTGGTCTGCGGTGCCACGGGATACCGGTACTGTGTGTAGCTGGCCGCAATGCTCGGTGAGTATCGATTCTCCACCTGTTTGCAGGGGTGCCTGGCGGGATCGTCAGGACCCGGAGGAGGAAGCCTGCGTAACCACGTAGGGTCTCGATCACGCCGAAATCGGATGCAGCCGGAATCTACACCCAACAGCAGGAGGATTGAGGCGTGTCGTCTGCACGCGATTTTCGCAACGTCGCCATCGTGGCCCACGTCGACCACGGTAAGACGACGCTGGTCGACGCCATGCTGCGCCAGTCGGGCGCCTTCGCCGAGCGGGCCGAGCTGGTCGACCGGGTGATGGACTCCGGCGACCTGGAGCGCGAGAAGGGCATCACCATTCTCGCCAAGAACACCGCGGTGCACCGGCATCACCAGGACGGTTCGGTCACGGTGATCAATGTCATCGACACCCCCGGCCACGCCGATTTCGGTGGTGAGGTCGAGCGCGGTCTGTCCATGGTCGACGGTGTCGTGCTGCTGGTCGACGCGTCCGAGGGGCCGCTGCCGCAGACCCGCTTCGTGCTGCGCAAGGCGCTGGCCGCGAAGTTGCCGGTCATCCTTGTGGTGAACAAGACCGACCGTCCGGACGCCCGGATCGAAGAGGTCGTCGAGGAGAGCCACGATCTGTTGCTCGACCTCGCCTCCGATCTGGACGACGAGGCCGCGGAGGCCGCCGAACTCGCGCTGGACCTGCCGGTCCTCTACGCCTCCGGCCGTGAGGGCAAGGCGTCCAAGGAACGGCCCGAGAACGGCAGCGCGCCGAATGCGGAGAATCTGGACGCGCTGTTCGACGTGCTGATGGAGAACATCCCGGCGCCCAAGGGCGATCCGGCCGCGCCGCTGCAGGCGCATGTCACCAACCTCGACGCCTCGGCCTTCCTCGGCCGTCTCGCGCTGGTCCGCATCTACAGCGGTGAGCTGCGCAAGGGCCAGAACGTCTCCTGGATGCACGCCGACGGCACCAAACAGGTCAAGATCACCGAATTGCTGCAGACCATCGGTGTCGAGCGTCAGCCAGGCGAGGTCGCGGTGGCCGGTGACATCGTCGCCATCGCGGGCATTCCGGACATCATGATCGGCGATACCCTGGCCGACCTCGACAACCCCGTCGCACTGCCGCGCATTACCGTTGATGAGCCCGCCATCTCGGTCACCATCGGCACCAATACCTCGCCGCTGGTCGGCCGGGTGCAGGGGCACAAGCTGACCGCCCGCATGGTGAAGTCGCGCCTGGATTCCGAATTGGTCGGCAATGTCTCGCTGCGCGTGCTGGATATCGGCCGCCCGGATGCCTGGGAGGTGCAGGGCCGCGGCGAGCTCGCGCTGGCCATCCTGGTCGAGCAGATGCGCCGCGAGGGCTTCGAGTTGACCGTCGGCAAGCCGCAGGTGGTCACCAGGCAGGTCGACGGCAAGGTGCACGAGCCCTATGAAGAGCTGACCATCGACTGCCCCGACGAGTACCTCGGTGCGATCACCCAGTTGCTCGCGGCCCGCAAGGGCAAGATGGTGCAGATGAACAACCACGCCGCCGGATGGGTGCGGATGGAGTTCATCGTGCCTTCGCGCGGTCTGATCGGCTTCCGCACCGACTTCCTCACCGAAACCCGCGGCACCGGTATCGCCAACGCGGTCTCGCACGGCTATGCACCATGGGCCGGGGAGATCCGGGCCCGCCACACCGGTTCGCTGGTCTCCGACCGCGCCGGTTCGGTGACCCCGTTCGCCATGATCCAGCTGGCCGATCGCGGTCAGTTCTTCGTGGAGCCGGGTGCGGACACCTATGAGGGGCATGTCGTCGGCATCAACCCGCGCGCCGAAGATCTCGATATCAATGTCACCCGCGAGAAGAAGCTGACCAATATGCGCAGCTCGACCGCCGATGTGATGGAGACGCTGGCCAAGCCGCTGCAACTCGACCTGGAGGCGGCGATGGAGTTCTGCGCCGCCGATGAATGTGTCGAGGTCACGCCCGAGATCGTCCGGGTGCGCAAGGTCATCCTGGGCGCCACCGAACGCGGGCGCGAGCTGTCGAGACGGAAGGCTCGGGACCGGGCCGCGCTGTAAAGGCATGGCCCTTTATCGGATTGGTCTGCGTGGCCGAGCGACGGCGCGGCCAAGTAGAGTGCGGCACGTGAGCACGGGGGCTATACGACGCGCGACGATGCGCACGATGCTGATCATGATGACGGCGCTGGCTGTCTTCGGATCAGTGGCATCGGTGCTCGCCGGATGCACCGCGAATCCGCCACCGCCGATCGAGAGCACCGACAGCCCCAAGACGACACCGGCCAAACCGGGCAAGAACACGGTCGTGGTGGCCATCGACGACATCGGCATCGGGTTCAATCCGCACCTGCGTTCCGATCAGTCACCGGCTACCGCGGCGGTGAGTTCGATGGTGCTGCCGAGCCCGTTTCGGCCGGTGCCGAATCCGGCAGTGCCCGGCGCCACCGAGTGGGTGCCCGATACGGCGCTGGTGGTTTCGGCCGATATCACCGCGCAGGAACCGTTCACCATCACCTACACGCTGCGCAACCAGGCGAACTGGTCCGATGGCGCGCCCATCGCCGCGGAGGACTTCCGATTCCTGTGGCAGCAGATGATCACCCAGCCGGGTGTCGTCGATCCGGCGGGCTATCGGCACATCGCCGATATCAGCTCCTCCGGCGGCGGTAAGACGGTCACCGTCACGATGACCGAGCCGTATCCGGCCTGGCGTGAGCTGTTCACGAATCTGCTGCCCTCACACCTGATCAAGGATCAGCCCGGCGGTTTCGCCACCGGTCTGGTCGAGGGAGTTCAGGTCTCGGGCGGCAACTTCCGCATCAAATCGACCGATCGCGGGCGCGACGAGATTCTGCTCGAACGCAACGATCGCTATTGGGGCACGCCCGCGGCGCCGGACCAGATTCTGCTGCGCCGCGGCGGAACTCCCGCGCAGCTGGCCGATTCGCTGCGCACCGGCGATGCCCAGATGGCGCTGGTGCACGGCGGTGTCGCGACCCAGGCACAGCTGGCGGCGATCCCGTCGGTGCGGACCGCGATCATGCCGCAATCGCGTGAGCTCCAGTTCGTGATCAACGGGCGCAGCGGCGATCTCAGCGATCCGCGGGTGCGCCGCGGGGTGACCGCGCTGATCGATCCGACGCTGCTGGCCACCGTCGCCGGGCAGACCGGTGGCTGGGTCGAGCCGGTGCGTGCGCAGATCCTGACGCCGTCCGATCCCGGCTATGCACCAACGGCGCCGCCGCGTCCGTCCGCGGATGAGGCGTTCGCGCTGCTCGCCGAGGCGGGGTATGGACGTGCGCCGGAGACGCCGCCGGTGCAGTCGCCGACCTCACCCGCGCCCCGGCCCCGCTCGGTCGCGAAAAACGGCAAGGCGCTGGCGATTCGGATCGGTGCGGTGCAGGGTGACGCCACCGCGCTCGCGGTCGCCAATACCGCCGCGGACCAATTGCGCAGTGCCGGAATCGATGCCAGTGTGCGCAGCCTCCCCGCGGATACGCTCTACGGCAAGGAACTCACCGAGGGCGGCGTCGATGCCATTGTCGGCTGGGAGGTCGCCGGTTCGGATCCGGCCACCGTACTCGCCTCCCGTTACGGCTGCCCGCCGGTGGAAGCCGGTGCCAGCAACGGGAATTCGCAGACCGCCATCGAGGCGGCCAAGAAGGCGCCGAGCAATCTGTCCGGCGTCTGTGATCCCGGACTGCAGCCCTCGATCGACGAGGCGTTGCGCGGTATCGAACTCGGCCGGGCACTGGCCGATGCCGAACCGCGGCTGTGGGCGCTGGCCACGGTGCTACCGATCGTGCAGGACAATGTCGTCGCCGCATCCGGACCGCGGGTCGACGGCGCATCGTTGAGCGGGGCCATCCAGGTCGGCATCTTCGGTGATGCCGCGATGTGGCGCAGGATCCCATGACGGGTGGACTGCTGCTGGTGCACGCCCACCCGGACGATGAGTCCATCTCCACCGGTGGCACCATCGCGCACTACCGCCGCCGTGGCGTACCGGTGACCGTGGTGACCTGCACCCTCGGCGAAGAGGGTGAGGTGATCGGGGACGAGTGGGCGCAGTTGACCGCCGAGCACGCCGATCAGCTGGGCGGATATCGGATATCGGAGCTGACCGCGGCGCTGGCCGCGCTGCAGGCCGGACCGCCGCGCTTCCTCGGCGGAGCGGGCCATTGGCGGGACTCCGGTATGGCGGGCACTGCGTCCGCCGAGCATCCGCGGGCCTTCGTGCATTCCGGCGCCGCCGCGGTGGACGCGCTCACCGCGATCGTGCTGGAACTGCGGCCCGCGGTGGTAATCGGCTACGACCCGCACGGCGGCTACGGGCATCCGGACCATATCCGGGCGCACTGGGTCACCTCGGCGGCGGTCACCGCGGCCGCCGAGCAGGGTTGGGACACCCCGAAGTTCTATTGGACGGTGACCGACGCCGATATGTTGCGCCTGCACACCGAGGCGCTGGCCCGGCGGACCGTGGACGGTCTGCCCGGTGCATTGCCGTCCGGCTGGCGGCTACCCGCCGCGGGGGAACTCGCGAGCGTGCCGAGTCATACGGTGACGACCACCGTCGATGTATCCGATTCGCTGGCCGCCAAGCGGGCGGCGCTGCGTGCGCATGCCACGCAGGTGACCGTCGCGCCGTCGGGGCGGGAATTCGCGCTCTCCAATAACGTTGCGCAGCCGGTACTTCCGGAGGAGCACTTCGTGCTGGTTCGCGGCATCCGGGGTCCGGTGGGGGCGGACGGACGCGAGCACGACCTACTGGCGGGGCTGTAGCAGCAGCACGTCTCGGCCCGACACTGCGCGGGCTACGGACTGTTGCCTGAGGGTTGCTGTCGCGGCCGTTAATAGCACCGGGTACCGTCTGTGTGATTTTGCACATCGATGAGGAGATAGCGGTTCATGACAGCGGTTGGCGACAGGGCTCACCTGAATATCGAGGACCACGGGTACCACAAGAGTCTCAAACCGCGTCAGCTCCAGATGATCGCTATCGGCGGTGCCATTGGGACCGGTCTGTTCCTCGGTGCGGGCGGTCGGCTGTCGAGCGCGGGACCAGGACTTTTCATCGTCTACGCGGTATGCGGTGTCTTCGTCTTCTTCATCCTGCGTGCGCTCGGTGAGCTGGTGCTGCACCGGCCGTCGTCCGGTTCGTTCGTCTCCTATGCCCGCGAATTCTTCGGTGAGAAGGCCGCATTCGTCGCCGGTTGGATGTACTTCCTGAACTGGTCGATGACCGGAATCGCCGATACCACCGCGATTGCTCAGTATTTCCACTACTGGGCCGGATTCACCCATATTCCGCAGTGGCTGCTCGCGCTCATCGCGCTGGTGATCGTGCTCGGGGTCAATCTGGTCTCGGTCAAATGGTTCGGCGAGATGGAGTTCTGGGCCGCGCTGGTGAAGGTGGCGGCGCTGAGCGCATTCCTGATCATCGGCACCGTATTCCTGATCGGCCGATTCACCGTGCAGGGTGCGGCGACCGGTCCGAGTGTGATCACCGATCACGGCGGACTGTTCCCGACCGGGATCCTGCCGCTGGTGGTGGTCACCACGGGTGTCGTATTCGCCTATGCCGCAGTCGAATTGGTTGGCACCGCGGCGGGGGAGACGGAGAATCCGGCCAAGATCATGCCGCGCGCGATCAATTCGGTCATCCTGCGGATCGCGGTCTTCTATGTCGGTTCGCTCGTACTGCTCGGAATGCTGCTGCCCTACACCAGCTTCAAATCCGGTGAGAGCCCGTTCGTCACCTTCTTCACCATGCTCGGCGTGCCGGGTATCGGCAGCATCATGAACCTCGTCGTGCTCACCGCCGCCTTCTCCAGCCTCAACGCTGGCCTGTACTCCACCGGACGCATCCTGCGGTCGATGTCGATGAACGGCAGCGCGCCCAAGTTCACCGGGGTCATGGGCGCCAACGGTGTGCCCTACGGCGGCATCATGCTCACCAGTCTGATCGCGCTGTGTGGTATCGCGCTCAATGGCATCGTGCCCGAACGCGCCTTCGAGATCGTGCTGAATATGGCCTCGCTCGGCATCATCGCCTCCTGGGCCACCATCGTGCTGTGCCAGTTGCAGCTGTGGCGCTGGTGGCAGCGGGGCAAGCTGGAGCGTCCGGAGTTCCGCATGTGGGGCGCGCCGTGGACCGGCCTGCTCACGCTGGCCTTCCTGTTCTTCGTGGTGGTGCTCACCGGTGTCGACTATCCGGTCGGCACCTGGACCGTTGCCTCGCTGGTGCTGATCGTTCCTGCGCTGATCATCGGCTGGTACGCCGCCCGCAAACGGGTACTCGCCATCGCGGCGATGCGCGGCGGCTACACCGGCGAATTCCCAGTTGTCGCGAACATCCCCATCGAAGGTGACTGATCTCGGAATAGACTCCGATCATGTACAACTGGGACCTGCAGAACGGCATCGCTGCCTTCGTGGACAGTCTGCGCCCCGGCGCGCAGCAACAGCACGACCTCTACATGTCGGTGCTGTACTCGTTCGTCGATATGCAGAGCCATCTGCTCACCCTCCTCGGTTACCCGCCGGTCGCGTGAGGGTCGACGTCGAGAAGGCAACAGATCGCGGCTACGGCACCCCCGAGCCCCTGCGACTGGGCGCGGTGATCATCGGCGTCCTGGTCTTGGATGCCCTGGTCACCCTGGCCCTGGAAGTCCTCTACCTCCCCACCTATATCGGAACCGTCGCCTTCCCGCTGTCCGCGGTGTTGGCCGGGGTGGTGAATGTCGCGCTGGTCATGGGTGTCCGCTCGGTGACCCACCGCATCGGCGCGGCGCTGCTGCCTTTGGGCGCGTGGACCTTCGGCTTCCTTATCTGCTCGTTCACCGGACCCGGCGGCGACATCATGCTGGGAACCGACTGGCGCACCTTACTTCTGCTGATCTGCGGCTTGGTCCCGCCCTTGCTGTATCTCTACTTCCGCATCAACGCCGGACTGTTCGGTCGCTGAGCGACGCCGAATTTCACGGCCGGGCCGTCGGTGTCGCGATGGTGATCACGCCTTCGGCCAGCTTTCAGTCCAGCCGGACCGCCAGCGACGCGATGACGGCATCGGTGCGGGCGCGCAAGGCGGCGGCCAGGACGGGTCCGCGCGGGTTGTGCAGGGGGCGGTGCCACCAGCGATTGGCTTCGACCTGGGCCAGGAGGACGGTGACCTGGCGACCCTTCCGGGTTTGGTTGCGGACATAGCCGACGAGGGTGGCGACGAGGCTGCGGCGGGGACTGGGGAGCACCACCAGCGGGACGCCAGGATCCCATTCCTTCCACTGGGTGCTCAGGCGACGCGTGGCGGCAGGGTCGATTTCGGCTGCTACAGCGACGATTTCACCGCCGAAGGCTCGTGCGGTGTGCAGGGCGCGGGCGGCGACCTCGCTGACCGCGACCACCGGGACAACGATGAGCATCGGTTCTTGGTCCGGGGGTTGCGGTGGCAGGAACGGGATTCGGCCGAGGCCGAGTTGTTCGGCGACGCTGCGGTAGTAGTTCTCGGTGCGGGCGAACAGGATGACCAATGCGGGCACGATGATCAGCAGCAGCCAGGCGCCCTCGGTGAATTTCTCGATGAGCAGGACCACCGCGGCGACCGCGGTGAGCACCGCGCCGAAGCCATTGAGCGCGGCGCGCGGGAGCCAGCCGGGTCCACGCTCTTTGCGCCAGTGTCGCACCAGGCCGGTCTGGCTGATGGTGAAGCCGATGAAGACGCCGACCGCGTAAACCGGTAGCAACCGGTGGGTTTCGGCATGGACCACAAGGAGCACGGTGGCCGCCAGGACGGCAAGGGCCGTCACGCCGTAGCGGAATACCGGGCGTTCGGAGCGCAATGCGAACAGGTGCGCGACGCGGTGGTCCTTGGCCAGCAGTGACAGCAGCACCGGCAGCCCACCGAAGCTGGTATTAGCGGCCAGGCACAGGGCCAGGGTGACGGCCAGACTGGTGACGTAGAACGCCCAGCCAGTGCCGAATGCCGCAGCCGTCAGTTGGGCGAGCAGGGTTACGTCACCGCGTGGTACCGCGTGATGACGGCGAATCAGGTAGGCCAGACCGAGCAGCATCGTGCACAGCAATACGCCCAGGGCGACCTCGGTGTGCTGGGCGCGCTGTACTGCGGGAGTTCGGAACGAGGGCACCGCATTGGCGATCGCCTCGACACCGGTCAGCGCCGAGCAGCCCGCGGAGAATGCCTTGAGCAGCAATAGGATTCCGACGGTATCGGTGGGCACGATCGGGCCGAGATCGGTGCCGATCATCGCGACCGGTTCCGGCCGGAACAATCCGACCGCGATCACCGCGAGTATCGCGACAATGAACAGCAGCGCCGGCCCCATCAGCACTTTCGCCGATTCGGCCACCCCGATCAGATTGATCACGGTCAGCAGTGCGAGTCCGGTCAGCGTGAGCAACAGCAGATGATCGGCCAGTACCGGAAACGCGCTGGCCAGACTGGCCGCACCGGCGGCGAGACTCACCGCCACGGTCAGCACATAGTCCACCACCAGACCCGCCGCCGCGAGCAGGCTGGCGCCGCGGCCGAGTTCCTGCTTCGCCACCGCATAGGACCCGCCGCCGTCCGGATGTGCGGCGATAACCTGCCGATACGACAACACCAATACCAGCAACAGCGCCGCGATCGCCATCGACACCGGCAGGGTCCACGACACCGCGGCCGCACCCGCCGCGACGAGCACCAGCACGATCGCCTCGGGCCCATACGCCACGCTGGACAGCGCATCCAGCGATAATGCCGCCAAACCGCCGATCGCGGTCAGTCGATATCTGTCGCCCCGCTGCATTCGCCGCACCCGGCGATCGGCGATGGGCAACTCCCTGGTCGGCGATGTCGGGGTCTGGACCACGCCAACTATTGAACTCGGCGAGGTGCTGGCAATTGGTCAGCGACACCATGTGAGTCGGGCCGAACGGACGGATCGGCTCAGTCGCACTCTATTGTCGAAGCGGACAGTCTCAGACACCGAGGTACGGAGCAGTAATGGAACGGCGCATGATCGGCGAACTCGTCCGGGTGCCAGCTGGGGCGATACACGTTCGACAGGACGGTCCGGCCGATGGCAAACCCATTGTATTGCTGCACGGATTCGAGGGTTCGGTGCACTGGTGGGACGGACTGACCCCGCTACTGTCCGATACCTACCGGGTGATCCGGGTCGATCTGCTCGGATTCGGTTGCACCACAGCCGAACCCGGATTCGATCAGCGCTCGCAGAGCGAAATGCTCACGGCGGTGCTCGAGCGGCTCGATATCACCGATGCCACCGTGATCGGGCATTCGTGGGGTGCCGACAGTGCGCTCGGGCTCGCGGAGCTGTCCGGTCGGGTCGCTGAGGTGGTTGTCGTCGATCAGGCCCCGGACTGCGAAGAACTGCGGATTCTGCGAATTCTGCGTCCGGTGCTGCGGCTGCTCGGCTGGGCGCCGGTCGGGCGATGCGCGCATGCGCTGCTGGACAACAACCGGATTCTGCGGCGGGCGCTCGGTGCCGGATTCGCACCAGGATTCGATCCGGATGCCGCCGCACCGGGCTGGTCCCAGCTGCGTTCGGATCACCGCGCCATGTCCTGGCGCGCCAACCGAGCCGTCCTGGTGGAACGTCCGCAGGAGCTGGCGGCACGGCCGCTGGATGCGCAGATCCGCGCTCTCGGCCTGCCCGCCTTGGTGATTCACGGTCGACACGACAGCCTCTATGGTTGGCGCAATACCGTCGACCGGTACGCCGCCGCCGGTGCACGCATCGAGCTGATCGACACCGCTGGCCATTCACCCAATGTGGAAACCCCCGACCAGGTCGCCGCCGCACTGCGCGCCTTCCTCGCCGATCCGACCGTATCGCGTTCGGCAGCAAGCTGATTCAGCGAGTGCCGAGGCGTCCGGGCGTCGCGGAATCGATGAGTTCCCAGGCCTGTTCGAGCGGAATATCGACGACGTGATAGCGCTTCTTACCCGCCGCGGTGGCGGCCACCACGGTGGCGATGCCGGAGCGGCGTTGCCAGAAGGATTGGCGGACGGTCCAGCCGATAATGCCGGGAGCCTCCAGGCAGTCGCGATCACGGTCGAGGGAGCCGGAGCGGGTGATCAGCCAGGCCGGGCTGTGCTCGGTTGCGGGCAGGACGGCGTGGCCGAGTCCGCGGTAGCGGTCCGCGGCCAACGCAGCGGCGATCGGGGCCGTGACCGCGGGCAGCAGCCACCACCACGGTGAAAAGTCCGCTCCGGCAAGGGAAAAGATCAGCATTGCGGCCGCGACGATCAGAATTGGGCTCAGCGCGCGGGTGTAGCGGCGGCGGCGCGCGACCGGGCCGTGCGCGATCAGCGGTGCGGTGCTCACCGTCGCCCCCTGGCCGGTCACCGATTCTCGTTGTAGCGCTCGGCCTTTCGCAATACTGGCGGCCGGGAATTCGGTGGTCGAAAGGTCCGGTACGCCAATGATTTCGCGATCCGGCGCGGCAATGTCTGCCAGGGCAGTTCGCGGTGCCGCGATATCGGGCGAACTCGCGCCTCGGGGCACGAGCAATTCCGCAAGGGTGCGTTCGATGGCGGCGCGGGGTGCCTGCGGAAGGATCTTCTGGCGCGGGCTCTGACCGGTCATGATGGCTTCGAGTTCGGCGGCACCGGCCAAGCGCAGCAGCAGCGGTTCGTTGACCGTCGCGCCGCGGAAGCGGGCCAGATCCAGGGTGATCTGCCGAGTCGTGAACAGGCCGTGGCGCAGGTGCAGGGTGCGATCGTTATCGAGCACCCGCAGCCCGAAATACGTTGCCAGATATCGCGCGCAGGCCGCCAGGCTGACGATCACCACGATGGCGACGATCAGCAGCGCGACGGCGACGGCGATGAGTGCGGCACTGCCGTCCTCGATGCTGTGCACCGCATCCGAACTGAACAGCACCTGGCCGAACCCATATTGGAACGCGATACCGACAATGGGTGCGATGATCGCGAAACCGGTCAGCGACAGCGGCGCGTAACGCACCCAGCTCGCCTGCCAATGACCGATCTCGCGGACGTTCCCGGATGCGTACTCCGGCAGACCTTTTCGCAGCGGATCCGCCGTCTGTTGCGCAGCGGGCGGCACCCCGGCCGAGGTATGCGCGAGCAAAGCCGCACGCAACGGTGGCACCACATCCGCGTCCAACGCGTCCAACTTGAACTTCTCGCTCGAATCCGCGTGCTGTCCGGTACCTATCGCCAGTACGGCGAGTCCGAGCACCCGATGCAGCAGATCGGCTTCGATATCCACCGACCGGATCCGCGACCGCGGCACCGACAGCTTCTTGCGCTGGATCAACCCGGTGCGCAACTCCACATGCGTCGGCCCGACCCGGTAGGTGGTGGTGAACCAGCGCGTCAGCGCGAAGCCGACGATCAGTGCCAGGGCGATGAGGCCCCACAGGTGGTTGCCGGTGTTGGTGCCGAGGATGACCGATCCGATCAGCACCGGGATGAACTTCACCACTTCGGTAATGGGGTGTACCAACAACATTCGCTTATCCAGCCGCAACCACGGCTGATCCGCCTGCGGCCCGAAATCGTTTTCCGGCACACTCATGTCGCATCCCCGCGGTGCTGTGCGGCAATCGCGGTCAGCCGCGTGACGGTCTGCTCGGCGACCGGCAGATCCAGTGCCGAGATCCGCACCGCTCCGGCCGATGATGCCGTCGTCACGGTCACCGTCGCCAGCCCGAGCAGCCGCTCCAGTGGCCCGCGCTCGGTATCAACGGTCTGCACCCTGGAGATCGGCGCCACCCGGCTCTCCACCGCCAACCAGCCGACCCGGGTGTACACCGCCTCATCGGTCACCTCCCACCGATGCACCGCGTACCGCCACAGCGGCACCACACCGATGCTCAGCGCCGCGAGCAGCACCGCCACCGCGAAGACGACCAACTGCGCACCCCGATGTCCGCTGTCGACGAGCGCCCAGACGATCAACGCCACGAAGGGAACCACCCACCCCATCGCGGCCTGAACAGACCACAAGAGCTTGGCCTTGGTGCTCGGACGCCAGGCCGGATCGGCCATGATCGTGCGCGACTGCGACATGCCTGCCATGGTTGCACGCGCAAGCAGGCTTTCCCACCCTTGTGCCGAGCGGACCAGCCGCCGCCGACGCGATCATGAACCACCGCAAAACCGCCTCGGCCTGGGCGGGAATACATTGGCTCGCGAAGTCGGAATAGTGCGCGCGACCCCGGAGTTGGCAACGGTCACGAGCACTGGAGGGAGACAGCCCAGGATGTGTAGCGCATGATCGAGGGCGTGACCGAGCTAGCGACCCCGAGCGTCCCGCCCGCACCGCCAACGCCATCGGCAATGCGCCGTGCGCTGCGGCGGGCCCGCGATGGCGTGACACTGAACGTGGACGAGGCAGCCGTACTGCTGCACGCGCGCGGTGACGACCTCGTCGACCTGTGTCGCAGCGCCGCCCGGGTGCGCGACGCCGGACTGGAATCGGCGGGGCGGCCGAGGACGATCAGTTATTCGCGCAATGTCTTCATCCCGCTGACCAGGCTGTGTCGGGACAAATGTCACTACTGCACCTTCGTCACCGTGCCGGGCAAATTGCGTGCCGAGGGCAAGGGCATGTTCCTGGAGCCCGACGAGGTGCTCGATATCGCGCGCCGCGGTGCGGCGCTCGGCTGCAAGGAGGCGTTGTTCACCCTCGGTGACCGGCCCGAGGACCGCTGGCCGGAGGCCGCGCAGTGGCTCGACGAGCGCGGCTACGACTCCACCCTGGACTACCTGCGCGCCGTCTCGATCATGGTGCTCGAGGAGACCGGCCTGCTGCCGCATCTGAATCCGGGCGTCATGAGCTGGGCGGAGATCTCCCGGCTCAAGCCGGTCGCGCAGTCGATGGGCATGATGCTCGAGACGACCGCAACCCGGCTGTTCACCGAGAAGGGCAACTGCCACTACGGAAGTCCGGATAAGGATCCGGCGGTGCGGCTGCGCGCCATCACCGACGCGGGTCGGCTGTCGGTGCCCTACACCACCGGCATTCTGGTCGGCATCGGTGAGACGCTGACCGAGCGGGCCGAGTCGATCATGGCGATCCGCAAGCAGCACAAGGCATTCGGACATATCCAGGAAGTGATCATCCAGAACTTCCGCGCCAAGGACGACACCGCCATGCGCGATGTTCCGGACGCGGGTATGGCGGAGTTCCGCGCCACCATCGCGGTCACCCGACTGCTGCTCGGACCCGATGTGCCGGTGCAGGCGCCGCCGAATCTGGTGTCGCACGAGGAATGCCGCGCGCTGATCGACGCGGGCATCGATGACTGGGGCGGCGTCTCGCCGGTCACCCCCGACCACGTGAATCCGGAACGGCCCTGGCCGAATCTGGATACGCTGCGCGAGATCACCGAGGCCGCGGGCTATCAGCTCGTCGAACGCACCTCTGCGCATCCGAAATATGTGCGCGCGGGCAATCCGTGGGTCGATCCGCGCATCGGCGCGCATGTCGCGGCGCTCACCGATCCGAAGACCGGTCTGGCGAATCCGGATGCGACTCCGGTGGGCCTGCCCTGGCAGGAACCGGACGAGTCATGGGAGTCGGCGGGCCGCGTCGATCTGAACACCTCGATCGATACCGAGGGCCGAAATACCGAGAGCCGCAGTGATTCCGCGCTCGGCCAGGATGTGGTAGGGGCCTTCGGCGATTGGGACACCATCCGCGAACAGGCCCGCGATCTCGCGGTGGCAGCACCGGAGCGGCTCGATTCCGATGTGCTCGCCGCGCTGCGTGCCGCCGAAAGCGATCCGGCTGGTCTCACCGACGCCGAATACCTCGCGCTGGCAACCGCGGAGGGGCCAGCACTGGAAGCCGTCGCCGCACTGGCCGACCAACTGCGCCGCGATGTCAACGGCGACGATGTCACCTACGTGGTGAACCGGAATATCAACTTCACCAATATCTGCTACACCGGTTGCCGCTTCTGCGCATTCGCCCAACGCAAGGGCGATGCCGACGCGTTCACCCTGAGCATGGACGAGGTCGCCGACCGCGCCTGGGAGGCGCATGTCGACGGTGCGTCCGAAATCTGCATGCAGGGCGGTATCGACCCGGATCTGCCGGTCACCGGCTATGCCGATCTGGTGCGCGCGATCAAGCAGCGGGTGCCGTCGATGCATGTGCACGCGTTCAGCCCGATGGAGATCGTGAACGGCGCCTCGCGCGGCGGTCAGAGCATCCGCGATTGGCTGGTCGCGCTGAAGGAAGCCGGGCTCGACACGATTCCGGGCACGGCCGCGGAGATCCTCGACGACGAGGTCCGCTGGGTGCTCACCAAGGGCAAACTGCCGACCTCCGCCTGGATCGAGGTGATCACCACCGCGCATCAGGTCGGCCTGCGCTCCAGTTCCACGATGATGTACGGCCACGTCGACAACCCGAAGCACTGGGTCGGACATCTGCGAGTACTGCGCGGAATCCAGGACGAGACAGGCGGTTTCACCGAATTCGTGTTGCTGCCGTTCGTGCATCAGAGTTCGCCGCTGTATCTGGCGGGTGCGGCGCGACCGGGGCCGACCATCCGGGACAACCGGGCGGCGCACGCCCTGGCGCGGATCATGCTGCACGGCCGCATCGACAACATCCAGACCAGCTGGGTGAAGCTCGGCACCGCGGGTACTCGGACCATGCTCAACGGCGGCGCCAACGATCTGGGCGGTACGTTGATGGAGGAGACCATCTCCCGCATGGCCGGGTCCCAACACGGGTCCGCCAAGACCGTCGCCGAACTCACCGAGATCGCCGATGGCATCGGCCGTCCGGTGCGCGAGCGCACCACCACCTACGGGGTGCCGCAACGGAAGATCTCCGCGGCGCTGCCACTGTCGGTGGGCTAGCGGCACCGGGCCGTACCGGACTCGCGGTCGTCGCGCAGTGTCGATTCGCAAAGACGCGGATGCAAGGGGTGTTTCGTATCCACCGAGTGGCGTGCGGAACAAAGTTAGTTAGGGCAGGCTGACCAGGAGTAGCCTGAGCTGCCGGGATAGTGTGACGCCGGGCGGAGTATCCCCGTGAGGACAGACTAGGAGAGCGGCAGTGCCGTACATCATCGCTGAACCGTGCGTTGACGTGAAGGACAAGGCATGCATCGAAGAATGCCCCGTGGACTGCATCTACGAGGGCGGTCGCATGCTGTACATCCATCCGGACGAGTGCGTGGACTGTGGTGCATGTGAGCCGGTGTGCCCGGTGGAGGCGATCTTCTATGAAGACGACACCCCGGACCAGTGGAGCGGATACGTGAACGCCAATGTCGACTTCTTCGACGAGCTGGGTTCGCCCGGCGGCGCGACGAAGGTCGGCAAGGTGGATTACGACCCGCCGTTCATCAAAGAGCTGCCGCCGATGGCGAGTGAATGAGCTCTGAGGTGTCACCGCGTCGCCGGGTTAGTGCACTGCTCCCCGACTTTCCCTGGGACACCATCGCGGCGGTGAAGGCCAAGGCCGCCGCGCATCCGGACGGCATCGTCGACCTGTCGGTCGGCACTCCGGTCGATCCGGTGGATCCGCTGATCCGTGCCGCATTGAGTTCGGTCGCCGAGGTACCCGGCTATCCGACCACACACGGCACCCTGGAATTGCGCGCCGCGGCGGTCGATGCGCTGAAGCGGCGGTACGGGATCACGGGTCTGGACCCGGCCGCGGTCTTGCCGGTGATCGGCACCAAGGAACTGATCGCCGGGCTGCCGCGGCTGCTCGGCCTCGGCGCGGACGATCTGGTCGTCATCCCCGAGGTCGCCTACCCGACCTACGAGGTGGGTGCGCTGCTGGCCGGTGCACAGGTGGTGCGGGCCGACGGGCTGACCCAGTTGGGTCCGCGCTCGCCTGCCCTCATCTATGTGAACTCACCGTCGAACCCGACGGGGCGGGTGCTCGGTGTCGAGCATCTGCGCAAGGTGGTGCAGTTCGCCCGCGAGCGCGGCACGGTCGTCGCCTCCGACGAGTGCTATCTCGGCCTTACCTGGGAGGGACGTGCCGTCTCGATCCTCGATCCCGAGGTGTGCGACGGCGACCACACCGGCCTGCTAGCGGTGCACTCGCTGTCGAAGACCTCCAATCTGGCCAGCTACCGGGCCGGTTTCGTGGTCGGCGACCCGGAACTCGTCGCCGAAATGCTCGAGGTGCGCAAGCACTCCGGCATGATGGTGCCGTTCCCGATCCAGGCGGCCATGGCCGCCGCACTCGATGACGACAACCATGAGGCGCAGCAGCGTGAGCGCTACCGAACGCGTCGCGAGGTGCTGCGAACGGCCTTGCAGCAAGCCGGTTTTCGCATCGATCACTCCGAAGCGGGCCTGTACCTGTGGTCCACTCGGGGCGAGCCGTGCCGCACCACCCTGGAGTGGCTGGCCGAGCGCGGCATTCTCGCCGCCCCCGGCGACTTCTACGGACCGGGCGCGAGCGAGCACGTGCGCATCGCACTCACGGCCACCGATGAGCGCATTCGGGCCGCGGCACAGCGGCTGAGCTGAGTCTCGCCGACACGGTCAGCGATCGCGCCCGACGACCGGGGAACGGCGATAGCCTGGTGTATGGACTCTGTCACGGTAGTCCCTATCCCTGGTAACGAGCCGGTGCATTCCTACGCGCCGGGCAGTCGCGAGCGGGCACTGCTAAGCGCCGAGCTCACCGAGATCGCCGCCGAATCCATCGATATTCCGCTGGTCATCGGTGGTAAGCACCGGCCAGGCATCGGGGCTCGGCACAATATCGTCGCCCCGCATCGACATCGGCAGGTGCTCGGCACCTATACCGATGCCACTCACTCCGAAGCCCACGGCGCCATCGACGCCGCGATGGCGGCGGCACCCGGCTGGCGGAACATGGCCTTCGACGAGCGGGCGGCCATCTTCCTGCGGGCGGCCGATCTACTATCCGGGCCGTGGCGGGAAACGGTCGCCGCCGCGACCATGCTCGGCCAATCCAAGACGGTCCAGCAGGCCGAGATCGACGCACCGTGCGAACTGGTCGACTTCTGGCGCTTCAATGTGGCGTTCGCGCGCCAGATCCTGCAGCAGCAGCCGCAGTCGAGCGCCGGGGTGTGGAACCAGATGGACTATCGCCCGTTGGAGGGGTTCGTCTACGCGATCACGCCGTTCAACTTCACCGCGATCGCCGGGAATCTGCCCACCGCGCCCGCACTGATGGGCAATACCGTGGTGTGGAAACCCTCTCCCACCCAGACACTTTCGGCGTTTTATACGATGCGGCTGCTCGAGGCGGCCGGACTGCCGCCCGGTGTCATCAATATGGTGACCGGCGACGGTATCGAACTATCGGAGGTCGCACTCGTCGATCCGCGCCTTGCGGGCATTCATTTCACCGGATCCACCAGGACATTTCAGTTCCTGTGGTCGCAGGTCGGCACGAATATCGGCCGTTACCATACCTATCCTCGGTTGGTCGGTGAGACCGGCGGCAAGGACTTCATTGTGGCGCACCCGTCCGCGGATCCGGATGCCTTGCGCACCGCGCTCATTCGCGGCGCCTACGAATATCAGGGTCAGAAGTGCTCGGCGGCCTCGCGCGCCTATATCGCGCGCTCGATGTGGCGCACCATCGGCGACGACTTCCTCCAATTGACCAGGGAACTCAGCTACGGTGACGTCGCCGATCTGACGAATTTCGGTGGGGCGCTGATCGATCGGCGCGCCTACGATAAGAATGTGGCCGCCATCGAACGGGCCAGATCGGCGGGTATCGCCATTGCGGTGGGCGGCGAATACGACGACAGCGAGGGCTGGTTCGTGCGGCCGACCGTACTGCTGGTGGACGATCCACACGACGACGCCTTCGCCACCGAATACTTCGGCCCGATCCTGGCGGTGCACGTCTACGACGATGCCGAACCCGGCTCCTATGCCGCGGTGTTGGCCGAGGTGGAATCGGCCGCGCCGTACGCACTGACCGGCGCGATCTTCGCCCAGGATCGCAAGGCCATCGAACAGGCCTCGGCCGCACTGCGATTCGCCGCGGGCAACTTCTACATCAACGATAAGCCGACCGGTGCGGTGGTCGGTCAGCAGCCCTTCGGCGGTGCGCGCGCCTCGGGCACCGACGATAAGGCGGGCTCACCGCTGAATCTGCTGCGCTGGGTCGCGCCACGCACGATCAAGGAAACCTTCGTGCCGCCGGGGGATCACCGGTATCCGCACATGGAGTCGGAATAAATCCGTTGCGGACGGTCATCCTCGCGGCCGATTAGCCACGCCTCGGGCAGGCGCTCACGGGAACGCCCACATATCGAGCAGTTGCGGCTGGCTTCGCGCAACACCATGCGGGTCTATGTGCCCCATGGCAGCCGGTGGTGCGGCTACCTGTCCGAACGCCCGGCCGATCTCACGTTCTTTCTGCGCGCGCTACTCAGCAAGTCCTAGACCAGCGGTTTGCCGAGCCGATGCCGCCTGCGCATATCCCAGAGGTAGAGGTTCATCGGAAAGAGCCTGGCCGGCTTCGGAAGTCGGCGGTGCACGGCGCCGATGACCCGCAGCAGCCGGTTTGCGAAGCGTTCCTGGCGGGCGCTCCAGCGCATGTGCATCTGGTTGCGCAGGTGCGGCGGCAACAGGCCGGTCACGAAGAGTCGCTGCAACGGTGCGAATATCCGCAGTGGCCGGGCCACCATCTTCAGATCGATGAGGTCGTCGAGGTATGCGCGGGTGCGCGCATCGATGGACTTGGTCGCCAGATTGGTATTCCAGTACTCCTGGAACGCCTTTCGGTCGGCGGGCCACATCTCCGGCCGCATCTGCAGGGTGGTGCCGAGCCGAGCCGCGTACTGGTAGAACACCTCCGCGGTGTCCTCATCCATCGGTCCGTGTAGTCGCTCCTCCAGATCGACTACACCCCAATACAAACAGGCGGCGACCCACAATTGCAGCTTCGGGTCGAAGGCGTTGTACTCGACCGCAGCGCCGGGCTCGGAACGCACCGCCCGATGTGAGCCATTGACGGCCTCGCGGTAGATCGCGCGGTCGTGTTCGGTGCCCATCAACGCTACGGCGAGATAGGTCAGCGTGGTGCGCATCCGCTTCCACGGGTGCACATCGATTCGGCCGGATTCGACCGTGCTCTCCATGACGCCGTAGCCGACGGGCCGCAGGCTCAGCTGCATGATGACATTGGCCGTCCCGCCGAGGAAGGCCGCGACACCGCTCCAGAACCGGTCCATGGCGAAGTCGTCGACGGTGCCATAGCGGCAGGTTGCGACGGGATCTGGTGGCTCGGCGCGCAGGGGCAAGGTCATCGTTGGCCTCGGCTTTCCGGGTCGATCAACGGCAATAGATATCAATGAGAAGATTAGGTGCCTACCTTCTCATCGACTCGATAGCCTGTCAAACGATCCCGCTACACGAGCGGTTTACCCAATCGGATGCGCCTGCGAACGTCGAACAGGTAGGCGTTGATCGGGAACATTCGCAGCTGCCGCGGCAGTCGGGTGTGCACCGCGGAGATCGTCCGCAGCAGCCGATCGAATCGGCGCTGATCCCGCTCGGTCCAGGTCATCCGCATCTCGTTGCGCAAATGCGTTGGCAGCAGGCCGGTTACGAAGAACCGCTGGAGGCGGGCGAAGGTGAACCGAATCGGGCGGGGCAGCATCTTCAGGTCGATGAGATCGTTGAAGTAGTCGCGCAGGGCGGGCTCGATACCGCGCTCGGTCAGGTTCTCATCCCAATACCGTTGGAACTCGGCACGATTGGCGGGCCACATGTCAGGACGCATCTGCAGTGTGGTGCCGAGCCGGGCGCAGTACTGGTAAAAGGCTTCGGCCACATCGGGATCCATCGGACCGTGCATGCGGGTGTAGAGATCGTCGATGCCCCAGTACAGACAGGCGGCCACCCAGAGTTGCAGCGTGGGATCGAAGGCGTTGTATTCCACCGGGCTCGTCGAGGTCGAGCGGACCGGCCGATGCGACTCGTTGACCGCGTCCCGGTAGTGCGCGCGCTCCTGTTCCGAGCCCATCAGCGCGACCGCGAGATAGCTGAGTGTGGTGCGCAGCCGTTTGATCGGGTGCAGTGTGACCTTGCCGCTGTCGACCGTGCTCTCCAGTACGCCGCGCCCGACGGGCCGCAGGCTCAGCTGCATGATCACATTGGCGGTGCCGCCCAGGAATGCCGCGAGTCCGTCGATATATTCGACAACGGTTTCCGTGGTGATGGATTCGACGGCGGCGGGGCCGGAATTCGGCAGGTTATCGGCGCGGAGGGGTTCGGTCATCGTTGACCTCGCCTTTCTGTGGCCGCCCTGGCGATGGGCAGCGATGAGAAGGTTCGGCATAAACCTTCTCATCGCTTCGACGTGCTGTCAATCACGCTTTCCCGGTGTTCGGGAGCAGCGGCGGCTGATGGCATGCGATGCTGGCAGTGTCATTGTGTCAGGGGATAGGAATAGGGTGGGAAATTATGGCGAGTCTGACCAGACTGCTGGCCCTGGTCCGCAGCACCGGCCCGGAGGACCACAATCAATCGCGGGTACTGGACGCCGCCCTGCTGGCGTTCCTGGATTTCGGCATCAAGCGAACCAGCATGGTCGAGGTCGCACGGCGGTGCGGTCTTTCGCTGGCCACGCTCTATCGGCGCTTCGCCAGCAAATCCGATCTCATCCAGGCGGTCGGGATGCGGCAGGCGCGGCAGTTCGTCGAGGAGGTGGACGCGGCCCAGCAGCGCCAGGTCGATCGCGACGCCAGCGCCGAGGCGCAGATCGTGGAACTGTTCGTTGCGTTTCTCAACGGATTGCGCGGCAATAAGCTGCTCGAGCGGTTGCTGAAGACCGAGCCGGAGATCGTGCTGCCGTATCTCACGGTCAAGGGTGCGCCGATCCTCGAGCTCGGGCGCGACTACCTGGCCGAATTCATTGCCCGACTGCAGGATGAGGGCAAATTGCCCGATTACGATCCGGAGCCGCTCGCCGAAATGATCGCCCGGACGGCGCTGTCATTGGCGCTGACGCCGCAGACGGTGCTCCCGCTCGACGATGACGCGGCGATCCGGAAGTTCGCCCGCGACCATGTGGTCGTTTCGTTCCGGCTGTAGCTCACTCACCCCGTCGGCTCCGCCGACTGCCGTCCCCGTGGTCACACCAGGCGCAGCCCGAACCGTCTGCGCGCACGCATGTCCCACAGGTAGGCATTGATCGGAAACATCCTGGCCTGCTTGGGCATTCGCGCGGTCGCCGCGCCCAGGGTGCGCAGGATCGCGGCGAGGATCCGATCGTCGCGCGGGGTCCAGGTCATCCCCATCTGGTCGCGCAGATGTTCGGGCAGCAGGCCGGTGACCACGAATCGGTGGAATCGGGCGAAGGGTAGGCGGGCGGGCAGCGGGAGCATCTTCAGGTCGATGAGGTCGGTGAAGTAGTCGCGGATCGGCGGATCGATCGTGGTTTTCGCGAGATGCTCGGACCAGTACTCGTCGAACGCGGCGCGGTCGCTCGGCCACAGCCCCGGATGCATCTGCAGGGTGGTGCCCAGTCGGGCGCTGTAGTAGTAGAAGGCCTCGGCATCGGTGTCGCGCATCGGGCCGTGCATGCGCTCGTAGATATCGCGGGCGCCCCAGTACAGACAGGCCGCGACCCACAGCTGCAGCTGCGGATCGAAGGCGTTGTACTGCACCGGACTCGCCGTGGTGGATTTGACGGTGCGGTGCGAGGTGTTGACGGCATCGCGGTAGGCGGCGCGTTCATCTTCGGTGCCGAGCATGGCGACCGAGAGGTAGGTGAGGGTGGTGCGCAGCCGCTTGACCGGATGCAACATGACCTTGCCGCTGTCGACGTTGCTCTCCAGTACGCCATAGCCGACCGGCAGCGTGCTGAGCTGCATGATGACATTCGCCGTGCCACCGAAGAAGGCGGCGACACCGTCGATGTATTGCGCGATATCGAAGCTGTCCCGGGCGTCCGGCGGTGGCTTTCGATGCGGACTGGTCATGGCCGACCCCGTTCTCATCGTTGAGAAGGATATTGGTCAACCTTCTCACTGCCTCATGGGTGTGTCAACCGTCGCGAGAGTGTCAAGGGGGAGCGTAGTGCGGTGGTGTCGCGTCGAAGTAGCGTGAGCGAATGTCGTTCGGTCCGCAGTTGCTGCTTCGTTCGCTCAACCCGCTCGCCGTCGCTGCGGGGGCGGATATTCCGGATGCCGTCACCATCGACGGGGTCACCCTGTCGCGCAGCGATCTGCTCGGCGCCGCGACGTCGGTCGCCGAGCGCATCGCCCGCGCGGATCGAGTGGCGGTGCTGGCCCGGCCGACCGTGACCACGGTGCTCGCCGTCGTCGGCTGCCTCATCGCGGGCGTGACGGTGGTGCCGGTGCCGCCGGATTCGGGGACCGCCGAACTGGCGCATATCCTCACCGATTCGGGTGCGCAGGCCTGGCTCGGGGCGGCGCCGGAGGGGACGGAACTGCCGGTGGTTCCGGTGCGTGTGCACGCCCGCTCCTGGCATACCTATCCCGAACCCGACCCGGCCACACCGGCATTCGTGCTCTACACCTCGGGGACCACCGGCCTGCCCAAGGGCGTCGTACTCAACCGCGGTGCCGTCGCGGCCGGGTTGGACGCGCTCGCCGACGCATGGGCATGGACGCCGAATGACCTACTGGTGCACGGGCTTCCGCTATTCCACGTGCACGGACTGATCCTCGGCCTGCTCGGACCGCTGCGGGTGGGCAGCCCGCTGATCCACACCGGTAAGCCGACGCCGCAGGCTTATGCGCAAGCTCGCGGCACGCTCTACTTCGGTGTGCCGACCGTATGGTCGCGCGTCGTCGAAGACCCCGATGCGGCAAGGCGATTGGCCGATGCGCGACTGCTCGTCTCGGGCAGTGCGCCGCTGCCGGTTCCGGTCTTCGAGCGGCTGCGAGAGCTCACTGGACACGCGCCGATCGAGCGCTATGGCATGAGCGAAACGATGATCACGCTGTCCACCCGCGCCGATGGGGAACGCCGCCCGGGCTGGGTCGGTACTCCGGTCGCCGGCGTCGAGACCCGGCTCCGGGATGAAGCCGGCGCGGACGTCCCGCACGACGGCGCGAGCATCGGTGGTCTGCAGGTCCGCGGTCCGATGCTCTTCGACGGCTACTACAACCGGCCCGAGGCGACCGCCGAATGCTGGACCGACGATGGCTGGTTCAAGACCGGTGATGTCGCGGCCATCGATGCCGAGGGCTTCCATCGCATCGTCGGCCGGGAATCGGTCGACCTCATCAAATCCGGTGGATACCGCATCGGTGCGGGGGAGGTCGAGACCGTGCTGCTCGGGCATCCACAGGTCGCCGAGGTGGCGGTGGTCGGGCTGCCCGATGCCGATCTGGGACAGCGCATCGTCGCCTATGTCGTATTGCGCGGTGCCGCAGCCGATTCCATCGAGAAGGACCTCATCGAGCAGGTGGCCGAGCAGCTTTCGGTGCACAAGCGCCCGCGCGAGGTGCGCGTGGTGGACGCACTGCCGCGCAATGCCATGGGGAAGGTGCAGAAGAAGCTGCTCGGCTGAGCGGCAGCGGCCGGACCCTTGACCTCAATATGAGTTCAGGTCCTACGGTCGCGGCATGAGCGAACCACTGACGTCCGAACAGATCGACTATCTGCACACGCAGCGCCTCGGCCGATTGGCGACCGTGCGCCCCGACGGTTCACCGCAGAACAGCCCCGTCGGCTTCCGCTATAACGCGGAACTCGGCACCATCGATATCGCGGGCTGGAATATGGGCAGCTCCTGGAAGTTCCGCAATATTGCCACCAATAGCCGGGTCGCCTTCGTCGTCGACGATATCGCCTCGGTCCAACCCTGGCGCGTGCGCTGCCTCGAAATCCGCGGCACCGCAGAACAATTGACCGATGTAGACCCCTACATCCAGGGTGTCTCCCGCGAAATGATCCGCATCCACCCCACCCGAATCATCGCCTTCGGCTTAGCAGCCGACGTCACTCACGCCTAGCGGTTTGTCTCGGAGAAACATTGGGCCTCACCTTCAAGAGACGTTGGTGGGCCGGAACGCGACAACTGATTTCGTTTGCACATGGGTAACTTGTGGGGGACGGGCTAACTTGCCGCCCACCCCGCCACCGTCCGCAACGTCACTGTTGTGGCGCCTGAGTCTGGCGCCTAAAGATTCGGAGAGGCGGACGAGCCGAGCCTAGTCGTTGGCGTGCAGGTCGGCGTTGAGTTCGATGCCGGTGCCCTTGCGAGGGACGACCTCGACGGCGCCGGTGGTGGAGTTGCGGCGGAAGAGCAGGTTGTTCTGGCCGCTGAGGGTGGCGGCCTTGACCACCGTGCCGTCAGGGGTGGTGACCTTGGTGCCCGCGGTCAGGTACAGACCCGCTTCCAGCACGCAGTCGTCGCCGAGCGGGATGCCGAGGCCGGAGTTGGCACCGAGCAGGGAACGCTCGCCGATCGAAATAATGGTGGTGCCGCCGCCGGACAATGTGCCCATGGTGGAGGCGCCGCCGCCGATATCGGAGCCGTCGCCGACCACGACGCCCGCGGAGATACGACCCTCGACCATCGAGGCACCGAGAGTGCCCGCGTTGAAGTTCACGAAGCCCTCGTGCATGACGGTGGTGCCCGAGGCGAGATGCGCGCCGAGGCGAACCCGGTCGGCGTCGCCGATGCGCACGCCCGACGGCACGACATAGTCGACCATCCGCGGGAACTTATCGATGCTGTACACCGTGACCGGCCCCCGCGCGCGCAGCTTGGCGCGGGTCGCCTCGAAGCCCTCCACCGCGGCCGGACCGTGGTTGGTCCACACCACATTGCTGAGCAGCCCGAACTGTCCGTCCAAGCTCACCTCGTGCGGCTTGACCAGTCGATGCGAGAGCAGATGCAGCCGCAGGTACACATCGTGCGCGTCGACCGGCGCCGCGGACAGATCGGCGATCGTGGTCTGCACCGCGATCACATCCACCCCGCGCGCCTCGTCGAATCCGAGCAGTGCGGCGTACTCGGCGGGCGCCTCATCCAGCCGCTTCGTCCCCGTATCACCGAACGCGCCCAACTCCGGATTCGGATACCAGGTATCCAATACGGTCCCGTCCGCGGTCACATTGGCGATACCGACTGCTGCTGCTCCCTGAATGCTCACGTCAACAGAGGTTACCCACCCAACCAAGACGATGGTGAGCCACGTCGACCCGGGCACAGCCGGAACCCGACCTCGCGCCCGTAGGCTGACAGCCGTGACCATCGACTTGCGCGCCGACCCCATTGCCCTCACCGCTGCCCTGGTCGATATCCCGAGCGTCTCGCAGGACGAAGCGGCGATCGCCGACATCGTCGAGCGGGCGCTGCGTGAGCAGACGACGGGGTTCGAGGTGCTGCGGCACGGCAATGTCGTATTGGCCCGCACCGATCTGGGGCGGCCGACCCGGGTCATCCTCGCCGGTCACCTGGATACCGTGCCGATTGCCGACAATGTCCCGAGCCGGTTCGTCGACGAGGCGGGCGAGCGCCAGCTCTATGGCTGCGGCACCGTCGATATGAAATCCGGTGACGCGGTATTCCTGCATCTGGCCGCGACCGTGGCCGAACCCGCACACGATCTGACGCTGATGTTCTACGACTGCGAGGAGATCGCCGCCAAGTACAACGGCCTCAATCACATCGAGCGCGAGCTGCCGGACTGGCTGGTCGGTGATCTGGCAATCCTTGGTGAGCCCTCCGGCGGCGTCATCGAGGCGGGTTGCCAAGGCACCCTCCGCATCCGCCTCACGACCAAGGGGGTGCGGGCCCATTCGGCGCGATCCTGGAAGGGCGACAATGCGATTCACCGGCTGGCCCCGGTGCTGCAGCGGCTCGCCGACTACAAGGCCCGCGAGGTCGATATCGACGGCTGTGTCTATCGCGAGGGTCTGTCCGCGGTCCACATCGGAGGTGGGGTGGCGGGCAATGTGATTCCGGACGAGGCCGAGGTGGTCGTGAACTTCCGGTTCGCCCCGGACCGCACGGTCGAGCAGGCGGCCGAACATGTCCGCGCGGTATTCGACGGACTCGAGCTCGACTTCGAGCTCACCGACTCCGCCGCAGGGGCGCTGCCGGGCCTTTCCGCGCCCGCCGCCAAGGACCTCATCGCCGTGGTCGGCGCCGACAGTGTGCGTGCCAAGTACGGCTGGACCGATGTCGCGCGCTTCGCCGCCCGCGGCATCCCGGCGGTGAACTTCGGGCCGGGTGACCCCAATCTCGCCCACAAGCGCGACGAACATGTCCCGGTCGCCCAGATCACCGCGGTCGCGGCGACCCTGCGCACCTACCTGACCGAACCGTCCCACTGATCTAGTAAGTACATGGGTAACTCATCGGGGACGGGCTAACTGTGCCCCACAGCCCTACCGCCGCCCGCCAACATTACGGTTGTCGCGACTGAGTCTGGCGCCTAAACGTTCGGAGCGGCGGGGGAGCGCCCGGTAGCCTGTGCGCCATGTCCACCGAAGCCGCCGACAACGAGATCGCAAGCACGCCGAAGTCGACCCCCAGATTCCGCGGACCGATCATGTTCCGCCGCGATCGCAAGCCGGGCGGCACCGCCGACCAGAACCTCCTGGACAAGCACGGCCCCAGTGATTGGGTGCATACCGATCCGTGGCGGGTGCTGCGCATTCAGGCCGAATTCGTCGAGGGCTTCGGAGCGCTCGCCGAAGTGCCGCGCGCGGTCACGGTGTTCGGTTCGGCCCGCACTCCGGCGGGTCATCCGGAGTATCAGGCCGCCATGGCCATCGGCGCCGCGCTGGCACAGGCCGGATTCGCAGTGATCACCGGCGGCGGTCCCGGCGTTATGGAGGCCACGAACCGCGGCGCTTCGGAGGCGGGCGGCTATTCGATCGGACTCGGTATCGAGCTGCCCTTCGAGCAGAGCCTCAACGAGTGGGTCGATCTCGGCATCAACTTCCGCTACTTCTTCGCCCGTAAAACCATGTTCGTGAAGTACTCGCAGGCATTCATCTGTCTGCCGGGCGGCTTCGGCACCCTGGACGAGCTGTTCGAGGCATTGACCCTGGTGCAGACCCGCAAGATCACCCGCTTCCCGATCATCCTGTTCGGCAGCAAGTACTGGGCCGGACTCGTCGACTGGCTGCGTGATTCGCTCGGCGGCTCCGGCAAGATCTCACCGGGTGATCTCAATTTGCTGCATGTAACCGACAGTGTCGAGGAGGTCGTGCAGATCATCCTGTCGGCCGCCGAGTCGAATAATGGCGCCGAAGCCATTGGCACAGAGGACCAGTGGTGAGCGAGCGCGGGTACGCGGTGTGCGTCTACTGCTCGGCCAGTACCGGCGAACCCGAACTGCTCGGCCTCGCCGCCCGGGTCGGCACCGAAATCGCCAGGCGCGGTTGGCAATTGGTCTCTGGCGGTGGTCACGTCTCGATGATGGGCGCGGTCGCGACGGGTGCCCGCGCCGGCGGTGCGCACACCATCGGGGTGATTCCGAAACATCTGGTGCACAAGGAAGTGGCCGATGTAGATGCCGACGAACTGATCGTCACCGACACCATGCGACAGCGCAAACAGGTCATGGAGGATCGCGCGGACGCCTTCCTCACCCTGCCCGGCGGCATCGGCACACTCGAGGAGTTCTTCGAAACCTGGACCGGCGGCTATCTGGGGCAGCACGATAAGCCGGTCGTCGTGCTCGATCCGAACGGTTTCTTTCGGGGCCTGTTCGACTGGCTGGACGAGCTCTACGCTCGCAAGTTCGTATCCGAGTCGGCCAGGGCCCGGATCACCGTGGTCGAGGATCTGCCCGCGGCCTTCGCGGCACTGCGACCCGATGTGCCACCAGAACCGGCGCAGGAGCACGCCACAATGCTCGATGAGGAGATGTGACGCAGTGAGCACCGACGCCTACGCCACGGTCAGCCTGTTCGATATCGCAAAACAGTTGCCGCGCATGGCATTCGACGCGCCGTCCATGCTGCGCGGCGCACTCGGCATGCTGGTGCGGCCGGATAGCGAATCCTCGGTCGGTCTGTACTTCCAACGCAATGCGCATCGGTATCCGGACCGGACGTTCCTGAAGTTCGAGGGGCGAACCTTCCGCTATGACGCAGCCAACGCGCAGGTCAACCGTTATGCGCAGGTGCTCGCCGACCGGGGGGTGCGCCGCGGTGACGTGGTCGGCGTGCTGATGACCAACCGCCCCGAAACCCTGTTCGTGGTGCTGGCCACCGTGAAACTCGGTGCCACGGTCGGCCTGCTGAACCATCACCAGCGCGATCAGGTGCTCGCCCACAGCTTCGGACTGCTCGACAGCGTGCTGAACGTCGTCGGTGAGGAATGCCGCGAGGCATTGGACTCGCTCGCCGAACCCCTTGCCAAGGTGCTCTTTTCGCAGGATCTGCACAAAGCGGCCGAGGATGCCGATCCAACCGACCCGCCGGTCTGTGCGCGGATCACCGCGAAGGAACGCGCCTTCCTGATCTTCACCTCCGGCACCACCGGACTGCCCAAGGCCAGTGTGATGACGCATCTGCGCTGGACCAAGAGTATGGCCGGACTCGGCGGACTCGGAATTCGCCTGCGCGGCAACGACACGCTGTACTGCTGCCTGCCGCTCTACCACAACAACGCGCTCACTGTCGCGCTGGGAGCGGTCCTCGGCGCGGGCGGCACCTACGCACTCGGCAGGCAGTTCTCCGCCTCCCGGTTCTGGGACGAGGTCATTCGCGAGCAGGCGACCGCATTCATCTATATCGGCGAACTGTGCCGCTACCTGCTCAATCAGCCGGTCAAGCCGACCGACCGGCAGCATCGGGTCCGACTCGCCGTCGGCAATGGTCTGCGCCCGGAGCTGTGGGACGAGTTCAAGACCCGTTTCAACATCGGCCGCATCGTCGAGTTCTACGGCGCGAGCGAGGTGAATATCGCCTTCGTCAACGCCTTCGGGGTGGATCGCACCGCGGGCTTCGGGCCGTTGCCCTACGCCATCGTCGAATACGACGACGCGACCGGAAAGGCCAAACGCGATAGCGACGGACGGCTGCACCGGGTACCGGGCGGCGGCGTCGGCCTGCTACTGGCCAAGGTGACCGACCGTTCGCCCGCCGACGGCTATACCGATCGGGCCGCCTCCGAGGCGAAGCTGGTGCGCGATGGCTTCGAGGACGGCGATATCTGGTTCGACACCGGGGATCTGGTCCGTGATCAGGGCTGGCATCACATTGCCTTCGTCGATCGGCTCGGCGATACCTTCCGCTGGAAGGGCGAGAATGTGGCCACCACCGAGGTCGAGGGCGCACTGACCGAATCCGATGCGATCTCGCACGCGGTCGTCTTCGGCGTGGATATTCCGGGCACCGACGGTAAGGCGGGCATGGCGGCGGTGACCCTGCATCCGGGCGCCGAATTCGACGGCCACGCGCTCGCCGAACTGGCCTATTCGCGGTTGCCCGGCTATGCGGTGCCGCTGTTCATCCGGGTCGTCGCCGAACTCGAACAGACCTCGACCTTCAAGAGCCGCAAGGTCGAACTCCGCAAACAGGGCTATGCCAGCGATCCGGACAGCAGGCTGTATGTCCTCGCTGGCCGCGCCGAAGGCTACGTTCCCGCTTATGACGAATACGCCGCGGACGTCGCCGCGGCGCGTGTGCCCAAAAGCTAGACAGTAGGTGGTCGCACCTGGCCAGCTACCCGAGCGTGGGCGTGGTCAGTTGTTGCCTGTCCCAAGAATCGATCGTCCACAACCCGTTCCCGGGGGCCGGGTTACCTGACTAGGTACAGTCGGAGCCATGTTCAGCCCCACCGCAGCGCCGCTTCCCACTCTGTGCGGCAAGCCGGTGGCGACGGATCGGGCGCTGGTGATGGCCATCGTCAACCGCACTCCCGATTCCTTCTACGACCGGGGCGCCACCTTCACCGACGCGGCCGCCATGGACGCGGTCGCGCGGGCGGTCGACGAGGGCGCCGACCTGGTCGATATCGGCGGAGTGAAGGCCGGCCCCGGCACCCTGGTCGATGCCGCCGAAGAGACCCGCCGGGTGGTCCCCTTCGTCACGGCGATCCGGGAGAAATATCCCGAGCTACTGATCAGCATCGACACCTGGCGTGCCGAGGTGGCCGACGCCGCGGTGACCGCGGGCGCGGATCTGATCAACGACACCTGGGCGGGCGCCGATCCGGATCTGGTCCGGGTGGCCGCCGATCGCGGCGTCGGCATCGTATGCAGCCACACCGGCGGGGCGGTTCCGCGCACCCGACCGCATCGGGTGCGCTACCCCGATGTGATGGCAGAAGTAGCGCAAACCGTGGTGCGCGCCGCAGAAGATGCGGTCGCGGCCGGGGTTCGGCGGGATTCGATTCTGATCGATCCGACCCATGATTTCGGCAAAAATACTTATCACGGGCTCGAGTTGTTGCGGGGAATGGACGTTCTTGTAAATACCGGATGGCCAGTCTTGATGGCGCTGAGCAACAAGGATTTTATCGGGGAGACTTTAGGTGTCGGTCTATCCGAACGGTTGGAGGGCACATTGGCGGCAACAGCATGGTCGGCCGCCGCCGGCGCCCGAGTCTTCCGAGTCCACGAGGTTGCCCAGACTCGGCGCGTCGTGGACATGATCGCCGCGATACAGGGCATCCGGCCCCCCGCACGAACCCTGCGAGGTCTGGTATGAATTTCCATCACCCACAGAGCCCCGTCTGGGCGACGACCAATACCTGGGACGCCCCCGATTGGACGGTCGACGAACTCGTCGCCGCCAAGCGTGGACGCACCATTTCGGTGGTGCTGCCCGCATTGAACGAAGAGAACACCGTCGCCGATGTGGTCGCCAGCATTCGGCCCCTGCTCGGCACCCTGGTCGATGAGCTGATCGTGCTCGATTCGGGTTCGACGGACGCCACCGCCGAACGCGCGCTGGCCGCGGGCGCCGAGGTGATCACTCGCGAACAGGCCGTTCCCGAACTCGACCCGATGCCGGGCAAGGGCGAGGTGCTGTGGCGGTCGCTGGCGGTGACCAGCGGCGATCTCATCGCCTTCGTCGACTCCGATCTCATCGATCCGGATCCGGCCTTCGTGCCGAAACTGCTCGGCCCGCTGCTGCTGGTCGACGATATGCATCTGGCCAAGGCCTACTACCGCAGGCCGCTGCGGCAGGCGGGTGCGGTGGATGCGCACGGTGGCGGTCGCGTTACCGAACTCGTCGCCCGTCCGCTGCTGGCCGCATTGCGTCCGGAACTCTCGCAGGTGCTGCAGCCGCTCGGCGGCGAGTACGCGGGCACCCGCGAACTGCTGACCTCGGTGCCGTTCGCCCCCGGCTATGGCGTGGAGATCGGTCTACTCCTCGACACCTACGACCGCCTCGGCCTGTCCGCGATCGGTCAGGTGAATCTGGGCGTACGCACCCACCGCAACCGCCCGCTCGCCGATCTCGGGGTGATGAGCCGTCAGATCCTCGGCACCGTGCTCGGTCGCAGCGGGGTGCAGGATTCCGGTGCGGCGCTGACCCAGTTCCCGCTGATCGGCGATGCCTTCACCGCGCACAGCACGGAGGTATCGCTGGTCGACCGGCCGCCGATGAATACGCTGCGCCCGGCCTGGGCCGCAGCCTGATCCCACGCAGTACGGTTTGCTACGAACCCCGGACGCGCGAAGCGTCCGGGGTTCGTCGTGTTCGCCGAGGTCGCCGTCGACCCCGAACTCGGCCTGATCCGAGTCCGCCGCACGGTCGGCGCCTTCGCTCCCGGTCGTGTTCTCAATGCCGAATTGGCCCGCAGCCAGGTCCTCAGTGGTGGATCGGTCCGTCCGTCAGCGTGAGCGGCCGGGCCGAGCCACCACCGCGTTCGGCGAGGATCTGGGCGGCGATGGAGATGGCGGTCTCATCGGGGGTGTGGGCGTTGAGGTCCAGGCCGAGTGGGCTTTTCACGCGAGCCAATTGATCGTCGGTGATACCGGCCGTGTGGAGGCGTTCGACGCGTTCGTCATGTGTGCGCCGGGAGCCGAGCGCGCCGATGAAACCGATTTCCTCGATTCCCAACGCCGCCACCAGCATCGGCACATCGAATTTGGCATCGTGGGTGAGCACGCAGACCACCGTGCGCTCATCGATGCGTCCGGCGACGTACTCGGCGTTCAGATACCGGTCCGGCCAATCGACGACCACCTCATGTGCCGAAGGGAATCGGGCTGGGGTGGTGAAGGTTTCGCGGGCATCGACGACGGTGATCCGGTAGCCGAGCTGACGGCCGGTGCGGGCGAGGGCGCGGACGAAGTCATTGGCGCCCGCCAGGATCATGCGGGCCGGAGCGGCAAAGGTCTGGACGAACACGCGAGGGCGTGGCGCTTGGACCGTCTCGCATTCATCCGAGCCGACCACGCCGCTGCGTCCGGCGGCGAGCAGTGCTCGCGCGTCGCGGTCGACGTCACGCCACGGCTCGGAATCGCCGAGCCGCAAGAGTTTCCAGTCTGGGGCCGCGTCCAATGTGCTGGTCAGCGCAACCGGCTCGTTCGCCGCGATGGCCGCACGCAATGCCGAGAGCACCGATAGCCGTGCGTCATCCACGCGTTCGACGAAGACCTCGATCTCACCCCCGCAGGTCAAGCCGACGGCGAATCCGTCGGCCTCGGCATATCCGAATCGATCCGATATCGCATGCCCATTGGCAAGCACGTCCTGCGCCGACTCGACGACCGCGGCCTCGACGCAACCGCCCGATAGTGACCCGAGCACCTCGCCGTCCGCGGTGACCACCATGGCCGCGCCCAACTCGCGTGGCCCGGGCCCGGTTGCATCCACGATGCGGGCCAGCGCCACCGGCCCTCGATCGGCCAATTGCACCATCTGTTCGAGCATTGTGCGCACGGCCGCGATCCTTTCCCTTGCGGATCCGCACCGAACCGAATGCTGAGCGATGTGAACGACAGCAGTGCCGTCCAGCCTAGCTACCGACCAGTTCCTATGCGCTGCGGCCGGGGGAAATGCGGTGTGGCGCGCTCGGTGTCGGATTCGGCCACCGGACTGTCCCGAAGCAAGCATTCGGCTTCCTCGGCCAAACGCGCCTGCAGATCGGCGACGGTCAGATGAGTGCGCTCGGTGTGCTGCCGGAGCCTCCTGGTGACCACCGCGGCGATCACGATGACAACCAGCACCACACTCGCGATCACGATTGCCTTCATCGTCGTACCCTCCCGATCTTGCGAGTGCTGTTGCGCGTGACCGTCATTCGACGACCTCGCGCAGTCGGAAGCCCGCCGGGATATCGCCGGTGTGGAAGTACGTCGCGAATACCTCCGCGGCATATTCGGCGTCGAAGACCTCGTCGGGGTATACGCGCAGCAGATCGGGCCCATTCGGCACGTCGACGCCATGATGACCGAGGCGATCGCCGGGCAGGCCGAGCAAGTACCGGCGTGGCCTCCCGTCGACGATGGTGCGCAGTTCGATGGCGAGCACGTCGGCCGAGCCGACGCACTGCACGGAGTTCGTACCCGGCGCGGCGCTGATCGCCGCGGTGATCTCCGCGGCGGGCATCGGGGTCGGCAGGCGAGTGAGATTCACCGAATACGAGTCGTAGCCGTCCAGTCTGCGCAGCGGGCGCAGGAAATCGACCACGGCGTCGTCGGGGCCGATGAAGACCTTGAGTCGATTGCTGTAGGTCACGCGGTGGGTCGCGGTCACCGGTCGCGCCGTCGGGGCGCCCGCGTTGCGAGCCGAGCCCGATCCGCGCTCGGGCCGGGCAGCCATCGACGCGGAACCCGCTCGCGCCGGACGTGGAACATTCATTCGGACCTACCTGCCACCGTTGGTTATCGACTAGCTAACTCAGCATCGCGGGTGTTGAGCCGAGATGGAAGGTATTGGTGACGTGTGACACATCACGGTTTCATTGCGAACTGGTGTGGGCCACCTGCGTTCTTCGGACGCGATCGAATATTCGGCGGCCCAGCGCGACTCACTGCCGCGCATCGGCCGCCGTCTGCTATTCGATTGCCAGAAGGTGTCCGGGAGTCCAACGGCTCAGCGTCGGAGGCCCGGAATCGATCTGGGTTCGGCGTCGTGCCGGTACACCGGGGTGAGTAGATCGGCATCGACCGGCTCCCCGGTGGCGCGGTCGTAGCGCACCGCGACGAGCACCGAAAACAGGTGTGTGGCAGCGCGTTCGTGCAGCGTGGCCAATCTGGTTGCGAGCAAACGGATCGCGCCGAGGGAGCCGGGCGGATGCAGCCCGTCGATGATCAGGGCGGTACCGCGGCCGTCGGGGCGTGGTAGGCGGGCGATATAGGCAATGTCATGCGGTTCCGGGCCGCCCGGTCGGTATACCCTTCTGGCCGCGCGATCCTCGATGCCGCGCCGGGCATCCCCGGCCCTGGCCACCGCGCGCCGCAATCGCGGATCCGCCGCGATGAGCTGACGCACACTGGGGGACAGTTCGGGCCCACCGAGCACGATCAACCCGTCGCGATTCAGATCGACGGGTCGGCCCGGCAGGAAGTGCTCGACGGCCGCGGTGAAGCCGAGCTCGCGCAGCAACTCCACCAGTCGCTGCGCCGCACTCGGGTCCGGAGCGCCCAGCACTCGGCCACTGCGAACCTCGGGAGCGATTACCGTGAGCGACCCGTGCCCGAAGAACAGACCTTCCGGTGCCGGACCCTGGGTACTCACCTGATGGATCCGCGCGCGGGAAAGTCCCGCCGCCGCACCGATTCTGGCGAAGGTCCAGCCCTCGGCATGTAGTTCCCTGATCACCGCTCTGCGGATACGGGTCAGTTCGTTGATGGTCTGTTGGGCCGCCGCCACCCCATCGGTGGCCGCCTTGAGTCGCTCGACTTTATCTTCGATCGCGAAAACGCGCGCCACGTCATCGGCCGACATGTGCGAAGTCTAGACATCTCGACACCGTGATGCGTCTAGTCTTCTTGACTTAACAGCCAAATTAGGTCGCGTCGGTGTCGATCGGCGGACGTTCGTTGCGCTCCAACGGCTTTTCGAGCTTGGGCATCGGGTAGTCCGGCATGCCGCTGTTGGAGCCGAGCAGGTCCTGCTTATCCGGGATCGCCTTCTCGAAATCCCGGAAAACCGAATCGTCGCCATTCAGAAGGTGTTTGGTGACCATCTGACGAGGCGACATCTGGCGCAGCTCGTTCAGGTCCGCCAGCGGCTTACGCAGGTCGTCGAACTCCGGGCCGAGTTCCTGCTGCAACTGCTGGGTCGCACCGCTGGCGTAGTCGCGAACCTTGCGCAGGCTCTGCGTGGTCCAGCGAATCGCCCCGGGCAGTCGCTCCGGGCCGAGGATCACGAGGGCGGCGACGAGGAGGATGACCATCTCGCCCCAGCTGATGTTGCTGAACACGAGTCCAGGCTACCTGGGCATAGTTCCCCGAGCCGCGTCGGATTCCCGCGCGCGCTCAGTCCGATTCCAGCGTGACCGGCACGTCCACTTGCCTGCCATCGCGGATCAACTGCACGTTCACCGTCTCACCGATCTTGCGCTGCTGCACCGCGACCACCAGCTCATCGGGTCCGGTCACCTCACGGTCACCGATCTTGACGATGACGTCGTTCTCCACGATCCCGGCCTTGGCCGCCGGACCGCCGGCTTCCACGTCGGCGACGGCGGCGCCGCTCATCACCTCGTTGGCCACCTGCTTATTGCGGGCGCTGAGGCCGATCTTGGGGTGGTGCACCTGTCCGTCGTGGATCAGCGTCTGCGCGATGGAGGTGACCATATCGACCGGAATCGCGAAGCCGAGGCCGACCGAACCGCCGGTCTCACTGCGGATCGCGGTATTGATGCCGATGACCCGGCCCTCCATGTCGACCAGCGCGCCACCGGAGTTGCCCGGGTTGATCGAGGCATCGGTCTGCACCGCGTCGATGACGGCCTTGGTATCGCTGCCCTCACCGGAGAGCGCGACCGGGCGGTGCAGCGCGCTGACGATGCCGGAGGTGACGGTCTTGCTCAGGCCGAGCGGTGAACCGATGGCCAGCACGTCGTCACCCACCTGGACGTCCTTGGACCTGCCCAGATTGGCGACAGTGAGATTCTTCACATCGACCTTCAGTACCGCGAGATCGGTCTTCGGATCGCGTCCGACGATATGCGCGGGCACCCGGCTGCCGTCGGAGAAGGTCACCTGAATCGCTGCCCGGTTCGACTTGTCCTGTGCCGCCATCGAAATCACGTGATTGTTGGTCGCGATATAACCCGCGCCGTCGATGACCACACCGGAACCGGTCGCACCGTTATCGCCGACCGTGACCCGGATCGACACCACCGCGGGCAGTACCGCGTTGGCGACCTTGGCGATCAGGCCGTGCGGGCGTTCGATTTCGCTGGATTGGTCCAAGGTGACCTTGCGCGAGGTCAACGGGGAGGTCGCCTCCGCGGTCAACCTGCCGACCAAGCCGCCGAGCGCGCCGATGGCCAGTGCGACAACAGCCAGCAGGACCAGCGCCTTGGGCGCCACCCGGGAGCCGAACAGCACCTCCCTGGCCGAAAGCTGCCGCGCCTGCGGCAGCGGTGCGGGCCGCGGCGTCGGCACGGCGGGCGCGCCGAGGCGGGCGGCGGCATCGGGATCGCGCCACGGATCGCCCGGACCGGCGACCGGCGCGGACTGATCGGCGGCCTCCGGATCACGCTGCAGCAGTTCGGTGGAGCCCGCCGGACGTCCGAAGGCCTCGGCCAGTACGGCATCGGGTGGGCTGCTGTGCAGTTCCGGGCCGACCTGCGGGGGCTGCGAACCGGATCCGGCCGTCAGCTGCTCGGAGAACGAACCGGTCTGGCCGGAGGGGCGGCGGAACGCGCGCGCCGTGTGACTGTCCACATGCGGCCGGTAGACCGGACGCGGTTCGAGTACCGGGGCGTCGGACGGCCGCAGGGGGCTGGCAGTCGGCGAAGCCGACGGGGTGGATGAACCCGGCGTCCCCCTGTTGGCCGCCGAATCGGTGGAGTCGCCTGCGGTGGGCCGCGATTCCGACGGCCCGGAATTCGTCGATTCGGTGGTCACTCGGAAAACTCTACTTGCGCCACCACGTCGTCCACCGGGTCGCGGTGAACGAATCGGTCAGAAAACCGAAAACCGCCTCGTTGCGGGGGTTGCCGTTGGTCGGGCGCGAGGTCGCGCTCGAAGCGCCGCCGGGGAGTTCGGCGAGTGGAATGCGGGTGAGGCTGTCGTGCAGATCGGTGGGAATCGAGACCTGACCGGCCCGGCGCAGCGCGATCCGCGCCTGCTGCTGTGCCTCGACCTCCGCCGCGCACTCCGGGCACACGGAAAGGTGCTGGGCGGCACGCAGATAGGCATTCATCCGTAGTTCGCCGTCCACATAGGCCGCGATCGCCTCGCTGGCCAGATGTTCGGTAGGACGAAAACGGGGACGACCTGACGTGCTGGCGTCGCCACTCATTCGGTGCTCACCCTTCCAACCGACATCATCCGTAGCGCACGACCGGATGGATATCCGGCCGCCGGGTGGGGCCCGGCTCCCGCCGGATCACCCGATGTTCGCGTCAGCGGTGAACCGCTGCTCACTTCCATTATGCGCAAGGTAGTCGCGCAATGCCTGACGGCCGCGGTGGATCCGGCTGCGCACGGTGCCGAGTTTGACACCGAGGGTCGCGCCGATCTCCTCATAGGACAGACCCTCGATATCACAGAGCACCACTGCGGCACGGAATTCCGGGGCCAGCGAATCCAGTGCGGATTGCAGGTCCGGATCCAGCCGGGCGTCGTGGTAGGCCTGTTCCGGGCTCGGCCCGTCGGCGGGCACCCGGTCGTAATCCTCGGGCAGTGCCTCCATCCGGATCCGGTTGCGACGGCGCACCATATCCAGGAACAGGTTCGTGGTGATGCGGTGCAGCCAGCCCTCGAAGGTGCCCGGCTGATAATTCGACAGCGAGCGGAACACCCGGATGAAGGTTTCCTGGGTCAGATCATCGGCGTCCTGCGCGTCACCGGAAAGGCGGTAGGCCAGCCGGTAGACCCGGTCGGCATGTTCGCGAACCAATTCGTCCCAGGACGGCATCGTCGAACGGTCGCCCGTCGCATCGAAGGCCGCGGTGCCGGTCAGCTCGACATCGGTGGCATCGTCGTTCATATCGGCCTCCATCGGCAAGGCATGCGCTGGCAGGGTGGCGAACTCGAGCGCCGCCCCGGCATGAGCTGGCAGGGAGCCAGCTTGCGAAACCTCGGAGGCAACCGGGAGCGCCGAAAATGACCCTCTATCCATGTGGACGGTGGTACCTCCTACTCGGGACCGTGGTTGCGGACCTGATAGCGATCCGGATCTCGGATCGCCACGTACGGATACAACCGACGAACGGTATGTCGTTGTTCCCGCGTCCCCGCACCGGGCGGTCGGCTGGTCTTGCTTGCCCATACTCTTTCTTGCCTCGATATGCCGGGGGTATGGAGATCCTGAGGGACACCTGAGAATCTGTGCCCGCCCGCCGCCTATGAATTAATCGCGCAAGCCCGGGATAACGCTTCACTGATGAGCCAAACTTGCGACTTCGTGCCCTAGCCTCATAGGCGTGGCATCGAATCTGGAGCGAAATCTCTCCTACGTGGAGGAATCCGTCGTGGAAGACGAGGTCCTCATCGGCGCGCGTGAGCGGGCCACCGAACTCGGTGCGGTACCCGTACCACCCTCGGTCGGCGCACTGCTGAGCATGTATGCCCAGCTCCTCGGCGCACGAGCGGTGGTCGAGGTGGGGACGGGCGCGGGGATCAGCGGGCTGTGGCTACTGGATGGCATGCGCGAGGACGGGACCCTGACGACCATCGATTCCGAGCCGGAGCATCAGCGCGCGGCCAAGGAGGCGTTCCGCACCGCGGAGATCCCGCCCGCGCGCACCCGGCTGATCAACGGCCGTGCCCTCGATGTGCTGCCCAGGCTCGCCGACGGCGCCTATGACCTGGTCTTTATCGATGCGGCCCCGCTCGAGCATCCGCAATACGTCGCCCAGGCGGTGCGCCTGCTGCGCGCCGGCGGTGCAATCCTGCTGCACAACGCCCTGCTCGGCGGCCGGGTTCCGGATCCGGCGCAGCGCGATGCGGCGACCCAGGCGGTGCGCGCGGCCACTCGCGCGATCGCCGAGGACCCCGAACTCACCAGCGTGCTGATCCCGGTCGGCGACGGTCTGCTCTGCGCATCGCGCGGCTAGTAACCGACCGGCTACCGATAAACGCTGCGCGCGTGGGGATTTCGTTCGCCGCATGCTGATTCCGCCGCCGTACGACGGGTATCCGTATTGATGCCAGGTTCGACGACGGCAAGGTACGCCCATGGTGTGGGAGCGTGGCTCCGAGATCCTCGAAATCGGCCATATCGGCCACACGATCAATGAGGGACGATTACGCGGTGGCTGTCTGCTGCCCGCACTCGGCTTTCTGATTTTCATCATGGTGCTCGCCGTAGTGGTGCTGGTGTGGATCAGCAATGCCGATTTCGGCACCGAACGGACAAAAGTCCCGCTAACTCCGGGGCCCTGCGAACCGTTCTGCACGGCCACCGTCGCACCACCGCAACCCGGCCCCCGATAGCCGTCGAGAATTGCCGCACAAAACTTCCGCCGACTGGGTATCAAGTAGGGGGATGTCCCGGTGTGGACACCGGGGAGAGGTTCGGATGTTCGGCAACGACGACGATTATGGACAGCCGCGCCCGATCAACTGGGGTCGGGCCGCGATCGTTCTCGTTCTCGTGCTCGGACTCGCGGTGATTCTGATGCTGTTGGTCGTCACCGCTGATTTCGGTGATAAGTCGCCGTCGACGACCGTGCCGAAAACTCCCGGGCCGTGCGCGCCTTTCTGCCCGACGAATGCCCGGTAGCCGGTACTAGACCCACACGCCCTTGCCGACAGTGACCACACCGCCATTGCTGACCGCGAAGCGATCCCGATCCCGGTCCAGATCGACGCCGATGATCTCGCCCTCGCCGACGACGACATTCTTGTCCAGAATCGCGCGGCGCACCACCGCACCGCGCCCGATCCGCACCCCCGGCATGAGCACGCTGCCCTCGACGGTCGCGCCGTCATCGACCATGACATTGGAGCTGAGCACCGAATTGCGCACGGTCGCGGCCGAGAGAATGCAGCCGGCGCCGACCACGCATTCCTGTGCGAGCCCGCCCTGCGCGAATTTGGCCGGCGGCAGATTCTCCGCTGCGCCGCGGATGGGCCAGTGCTTGTTGTAGAGGTTGAAGACCGGATGCACCGAGACGAGATCCATATGGGCCTCGTAGAAGGCGTCGATGGTGCCGACGTCGCGCCAGTAACCGCGGTCGCGTTCGGTCGCGCCGGGCACCTCGTTGTCGGCGAAGTCGTATACCGAGGCCTCACCCGCCGCCACCAGCGCGGGGATGATGTCGCCGCCCATATCGTGATCGGAATCGGAGTTGTCGGAGTCGGCACGAATCGAATCCACCAGCACCTTGGTGGTGAAGACGTAGTTGCCCATCGAAGCGAAGGTGACGTTCGGATCGTCCGGTGTGCCCGGCGGATGCGCGGGCTTCTCCAGGAATTGGGTGATCCGTCCGGACTCGTCGGAGTCGATGCAGCCGAATGCGCTCGCCTGGCTGCGCGGCACCCGGATACCGGCGACGGTGACACCAGCACCGGAGTTGATGTGGTGCTGGACCATCTGCTCCGGATCCATCCGGTACACGTGATCGGCGCCGAAGACCACGATGTAGTCCGGATCCTCGTCGTAGATCAGGTTCAGCGATTGCATGATCGCGTCGGCGCTGCCGGTGTACCAGCGCGGACCGAGGCGTTGCTGCGCGGGCACCGGCGTGATGTACTCCCCGGCGAAACCCGACAGCCGCCAGGTCTGCGAGATGTGCCGGTCCAGCGAATGCGACTTGTACTGGGTGAGCACACACAGGCGCAGATAGCCCGCGTTGACCAGATTGCTGAGTACGAAGTCGATCAGACGGTAGGCGCCGCCGAAGGGGACGGCTGGCTTGGCTCGATCCGCGGTTAGTGGGAACAGGCGCTTGCCCTCGCCACCGGCGAGCACGATCCCGAGTACGTGCGGCTGGCTCCTCACATCTGCCAAACTACCGCGCCACCCGGGTACAGGTGGCCCATGCCAAAGTGAACGTCTAGTTTGAAGCAGTGAGTTTCGGCACGGGCGGCGAGGGTGCGGGGACGGTAGCCGGTGATCCCGACCGGCTGAGTGTGGCGATGTTGACACGGGAATTTCCCCCCGAGGTGTACGGCGGGGCGGGCGTGCACGTCACCCAGTTGGCTGCGCAGTTGCGGCAGTTGTGCGAGGTGACGGTGCATTGCATGGGGGTGCCGCGTACGGATGCCGTAGTGCACCAGCCGGATCCGAATCTCTACGCCGCCAATGCCGCGCTGCAGATGATGTCGGCCCAGCTACGCATGGCCGATGCCGCGGGCCAGGTGGATGTGGTGCACTCGCATACCTGGTACACCGGGCTGGCCGGACATCTCGCCGCGACGCTCTATGGGATCCCGCATGTCCTCACGGCGCATTCGCTGGAGCCGCGGCGGCCGTGGAAGGCCGAACAGCTCGGCGGCGGCTACCGCCTGTCGTCGTGGTCGGAGCGCAATGCCGTGGAATACGCGGACGCGATCATCGCGGTGAGCGAGGGCATGCGCCACGATGTGCTCGACGCCTATCCGACGATCGATCCGGACCGGGTCCACGTGGTGCACAACGGTATCGATGCGACCGTCTGGCATCCGGGACCGCCGCTCGTGGGTTCCCGGTGGATTCTGAGCGAATTGGGTGTACGCGCCGATCAGCCGATCGTGGCCTTCGTCGGTCGCATCACCCGGCAGAAGGGGGTCGGGCATCTGCTCGCCGCGGCCCGCGACTTCGATCCGGAGATCCAGCTGGTGCTGTGCGCGGGCGCGCCGGATACCCGCGAGCTGGAGGCCGAGATTTCCGCGGCGGTCGCCGAACTCAGCAGCGTGCGCGGCAATGTGTTCTGGGTGCGCGAGATGCTGCCGACCGAGCAGATCCGCCAGATCCTGGCCGCCGCAACGGTCTTCATCTGCCCCTCGGTCTACGAGCCGCTCGGCATCGTGAATCTCGAGGCGATGGCGTGCGCGACCGCGGTGGTCGCCTCGGATGTCGGCGGCATTCCCGAGGTGGTGGCGGACGGGCAGACGGGTCGCCTGGTGCACTACGACGGGAATGCAGTGCGGCAGTACGAACAGGATCTGGCCGCGGCCGTCAATGCGGTCGCCGGTGATCCGGTGCGCGCCGCCGAATTCGGCGCGGCTGGACGCCACCGCGCCATCGCCGAATTCGACTGGCTCCGGATCGCCTCCCAAACCGTCGCGATCTACGACCAGGTCCGCAAGCTCTGACCCGGCCGATCGCTGGCGCTCATGGGTGGGGCCGGTAGGTCGAGATCTGGACCGAGGCGGTGACCTCGACGGTGTCCGGGAGGGCATCGACGTGCGGGGTCCCGTGATGGGCGGATGGACCCATCGCCACTACATCGCGGATATCGGTGCGGGACAGCTTCATCGAGTACTCGACGAGCGTGCGGTCGACGGGGGCGAAGTGGCCGGACATGGCCTCGGTGAGGCGCCGTTCCTTATCCGGGTCGACCGTCACCATGCCGAGTGGGCCGATCAGTTCGGCCAGATGGCGTGGCGTCGGGGAGGCGACGACGAATCGGCCGTCGGTGGTGAGGGTCCTGGCGACCTCGCTCGGATTGCGCGGCGCGAATACCGAGAGCACGCGGCGCAGCGCACCGTCGCGAACGGGTAGACCGCGCCAGGCGTCGGCGAGTACCGAGGCGACGCGCGGATGGGCGCGGGCGCAGCGTCTGGCCGCCGGTTTGGCCACGTCCAACGCGATCCCGCGGGCGGGGATGGCATCGAGCGCGGCGGCCAGGTAATAGCCGGTCCCGGCACCGACCTCCAGTACCGCATCGTCGTCGAGCACCGGGCCGGATGAGTCGTCGGCCGCGACGGCCGCGGCCACCGCATCGGCGATCGGCGCGAAATGTCCCCCGAGCTGGAATGTGGCGCGCGCATCCAGCATCGCCGCGGTATCGCCGGTCATCTTCGTCGACGCGCCGGTCAACAGACTGACGTAACCCTGCTTGGCGATGTCGAAACTGTGCCCGGATCCGCAGCGCAGCGTCCGATCCCGCGACTCCATACCGGCGCCGCATTCCGGACAGGCCAGCAGACCGGCCACTTCAGCCAGTGGGGAATTAGCTGGTGACACTCTTCAGTTCGTCACCGAGCGCTGCCGCTTCATCCGGCGTGAGTTCAACGACCAGACGCCCGCCACCCTCGAGTGGAACCCGCATCACGATTCCACGCCCTTCCTTGGTTGCCTCGAGGGGACCGTCCCCGGTGCGGGGCTTCATGGCCGCCATCCTCTGCTCCCTCCAGATCTGCGCGATATCCTGCGCACTTTCTTGGAACTCCAGTTGTCACCAACCAGCGAGCTCACCGGCATTTGGCGAGCTACACCCGTCCCATTCTTCCCTATCGCCGGAGTGGACGGATACCTGAGTTCGAAATGTGACCGCTCGGCCTGTGTCGGGCCGCTCAGCGCCGACCATTTCGAGCGACCTGCGAGCAGTCGCTACCGGACCCAACAATCGGCTAGGTGGTCGTCGACCATTCCGGTCGCCTGCATCAGTGCATAGGCGGTGGTCGGACCGACGAAACGGAACCCGCGTCGCTTCAATTCTTTTGCCAGAGCTACGGATTCGGGAGTTGTCGCGGGTACCTCGGCGATTGTGCGCGGGCGTGGCCGAGGCGCCGGGGCGAAGGACCAGATCAGTTCGTCGAGTCCGATATCGAGGTCTGCGGCGACGCGCGCATTGGCGATCGCCGCATCGATTTTGGCCCGGTTGCGGACGATGCCGGGATCGGCGAGCAGCCGCGCCACATCACCGTCACCAAAGGCGGCCACCCGGTCGATCGCGAACCCGGCAAACGCAGCACGGAAGGCCGGTCGCTTGCGCAGAATAGTGATCCACGCCAGACCCGATTGGAACGCCTCGAGACACATGCGCTCGAACATGGCGTCATCGCCATGCAGCGGCCTACCCCATTCGTGGTCGTGATAGTCGCGGTAGAGCTGAGACCCCTCCGACCACGGGCAGCGGAGCTTGCCATCGGATTCGGCCGCCAGCGCGGCCCCAGCGATCTCGGCGGTCATTTCTGCTCCAGCCCGAACTGCGCCTGCGGGTGGACAGCGGATTGAATCGGCTGGGCAAAGGAAGCTTCCGGCTGAGCGATGGGTACCTGCGGCCGCGCAATCGGAACGCGCGGCTCGGTGGCCGGTGTCGGTTGCGGGGTGACCGGTGTGTACGCGTAGGCGATCGGCTCGTGTGGCTGGCCGGTCGGTGCCTGCGGTTGGGGGGCCGATGCGTGCGGCGGGGCAGGTGTGCCGTTGGGCGATGCGATCGGCGGCTGCCGATGGGCGATCGGGCCGTGCGGTTGGCCGGTCGGTGTCAGCGGACGAGTGGTCGGAGTGCCCGGCTGGGGGACCGGTGTGCGCCACTGGGCGGTCGGGCCCTGCGGTTGCCCGGTCGGTGTCTGCGGTTCGGCGGATGGCGGCTGTGGCTGTGGCTGTGGCTGTGGCTGCGCGATGGTGCCGTTGGTCGGAGCGGGCGGTGTTTGCGGCTGGGCGTCGGGCTGGGTAGCAGGTGTATGCGGCTGTGCGGTCGGGCCGTTGGGGGTTGCCGGTGTCTGTGTGCTCGGCTGCGGGTTCGGAACTTGGACGTTCGGCTTCTGGAGGTTCGGGCTCTGGGCGGCGCGCGCCTCGGCCAGTTGGAGCTGTAGCTCGTCGATTCTGGTCGCGAGTCGGGTCAGCGCCCAGTCCACTTCGCCCGCCTTATAACCGCGCACCACCTGCTGGAAGCGCAGTGCGCGCACATCGGCGCCGCTGATGCCCTCGGCGGGCAGAACGGTGGCGGTCGTGCCCTCGGGCAGCGGTCCGAGTTCCTCGGCGCGCCCGAATACCGCACTGGCGAGCAAGAACAGGACCGCGGCGACCAAGCCGACGATCAGCACGTACAACAGCAGCGTGAGCATGTCACGAGCTTATTGGCCGACACCGACACCTGGCATCCACCCGCCCTGCGGAAATCGGACTTCGAATTGCCGGCGGCCAGCTGACCGGGCGGCCAAGTCCGCTTTCGCCTCGTAGACCCGAGTTGGCGCGACGCGGCCCGAAGTCGGTGGGCGATCGGGTGCGCCGTCGCGTCGCGCCGCTACAGGTGGCGCGTCGTATCGATGCCGAGTGACATGCCCGCGAGTCCACGACGGCGGATCGCGAGTTTGTCGGCGACCTCGAGCAATGCCTTGGCGGCCGGATTCTCCGGATCCCGCAGCACGATCGGCGTGCCCTCGTCACCGGCCTCGCGCAATGCCTGTTCGATCGGAATCTGGCCCAGCAGTGGCACATTGGCGCCCACCGCACGGGTGAGGCGTTCGGCGACGGACTGGCCGCCACCGGAGCCGTAGAGGTCCATCCGGGTGCCATCGGGCAGATCGAGCCAGGACATGTTCTCGATGACGCCCGCGATCCGCTGCCGCGTCTGCAGCGCGATCGCACCAGCGCGCTCGGCGACCTCGGCGGCCGCGGGCTGCGGCGTGGTGACGACCAGGATCTCCGCATTCGGGATCAGCTGCGCGATGGAGATCGCGACATCGCCGGTGCCGGGCGGCAGATCGAGCAGCAGCACGTCCAGGTCGCCCCAGAACACATCGGCGAGGAACTGCTGCAGCGCCCGGTGCAGCATCGGACCGCGCCACACCACCGGCGTATTGCCCTGGGTGAACTGCGCGATGGAGATCAACTTCACATTGTGCGACTGCGGCGGCATGATCATCCGCTCGACCTGGGTCGGCCGCGCGTCGGTGCCGAGCATCCGCGGAATCGAGTGGCCGTAGATATCCGCGTCCAGTACACCGACCGACAGACCGCGTGCGGCCATGGCGACGGCGAGATTGACTGTGACACTGGACTTTCCGACGCCACCCTTACCCGAGGCCACCGCGTACACGCGGGTCAGCGAACCGGGCTGGGCGAAGGGGATCACCGGATCGGCGGAGTCGCCGCGCAGCTGCTTGCGCAGGTTGGTGCGCTGCTCGTCGTTCATGATGTCGAGCTCGACCGTGACGGCACCGACGCCAGCGACATCGGCCACCGCCTTGGTGACCCGCTGGGTGATCTCGGTGCGCAGCGGGCAGCCCGCCGTTGTCAGGTAGACCTCGATATGGACATTGCTATCGGCACCGATCGCGATGCTCTTCACCATGCCCAGTTCGGTGATCGGTTTACGGATCTCCGGGTCGTCGACCTTCGCGAGGGCTCCCCGCACATCCGCTTCCGTAACCACTGGCATGGCAGAAATTTTACGTCGTGTCAGATTCGCGGCAGGTCACCGGGCTTGGGTGCGATACCGGAGGCATACGATCCGGCCCATGCCATCACATTGGCGACGTAGGCCATGGAGTTGTTGTAGCGCAGAATCGCCCGCGTCTGCTGGCTGAGATCGCGCATGTTCAACCCGCCGTCGCACAGGTACTTGCCCGCGGTCAGCGCCGCGTCGAACAGGTTCTGGGGATCGGCGATGCCGTCGCCATTGCCGTCGGCGCCGTAGCGCTTCCAGGTCTCCGGCAGGAATTGCATGGGGCCGATGGCGCGGTCGTATCCGCTGAGTCCGTCCAGCGCGCCGTCGTCGGTATCGCCGACGACGTGATTGCCCGCGAGGCTGCCGTCGAGAACCGGTCCATAGACAGGTGTGAGCGGATTGCCGTCGGCGTCGGCCTTGCCGTAGGCGTGGGTCGATTCGACCCGGCCGATTCCGGCGAGCAGATACCACGGCATTCCGCAGACGGGATTCTCGGCGGCGAGTGTGCGTTCGGCATTCTGGTAGGCCGCGACGGCGACGCCGGGAATGCCGAGCGGGCCGGCCGGCAGCGCGGCCGGTTGCCTACCATCCGGCAGCGCAACGGTTTTCACGATCGGCGGCGCACTCCGCGCCTGCTTTGCCATTGCGTGAGCGACGAATTCGGTCGTCGCCGCTGGTTCCGCGGCGGCCGCGAGTCCGAGCGCCTGGTCGTCATGATCGTCGCCCGGAACATGTTCCAGGACAGACGATGCGGTCGGATCGAGCGTGCCCGCGGACGCGGCGACAGCCACGAACCCAGCGGGAACCAATCCGGTCAATGCGATAACGGAGCTGCGCTTGATTGTCGCAGGCGACTGTTTCCGATGACGCCCCACTGTGCGGTGACCCTCCATTGACTCTGCAGCGAGTCCTTCGTGATGGAACGAAGAAGAGATTACCGCATTCGAGACCTTTTTGTTACTGCTTCGTTATCGGGTTCCGGTGTGGCGTAACGGTTCGGCTATCTGTCCTGGTATCAGCGCTGCGGGACCGGCGCGGGCAGCGGGATGACGATGCCGAACGGCAGCGTGATGCCCGGTGCGGGCGGCGTTGCGGGTTCTGTCTGTGTCGGTTCCGCTGCGTCGGGCAGACCGGGCTCCGCCGTCTTCTCCGGCGTGGTCTCCGTCGATTCACCCGGCGACTGCGGGGGAGTCTGCGCATTGGGCGCGGGCTGTGCCGCACCAGGCCCCGGCTGGGCGGCGCCGGGTTGGGCCGCACCGGGTTGGGCCGGAGTGCAGTTGGCGGCTTGCGGCTGTGGCTGTGCCTCGGGCTGATCAGGGTGCGCGGGATCCTTCGGCTCGCCCTTCGGCTCGCCATTGCCAGCACCGAAGGTCTGCGCCGGTGCGATGGGTGACTGGGCCGGATCGCCGGGCGGGGGCAGCTGCGCCGGCGCCGCCTGCTGCGGTTCGCACGGCGGCTTGGGCGCGGGTAGCGGGCAGAAGATGCCGCACGGGATCGGTGGCAGACCGGGGATGGTGATCATCACCTGGGTCGGCGTCGGGATGGTCACCGTATTCACCGGCGGCGGCTCGGTGGTCGTGGTGGTGGTCGGCGATGTGCTGGATACGGCCAGCATGTCCGTGCCCGCCGTGATCGGCCCGCTGCCCGGCGGAATGAGATCGGGGGAGATGCGCACCTGGCTCGGGGTGCCGCCGGTGCGGTAGGCCATCGACCAGCTCAGCACATTGGCGGCGTAGGCGAGCGAGTTGTTGTAGCGCAGCACCGCGCGCAGTTCCTGTTGCGGATCGCGCAGGTCCAACCCGCCCGAGCAGAGGTATTTGCCCGCGGCGAGGGCGGCGTCGAAGACATTGTGCGGATCGGCGACGCCGTCACCATTGCCGTCGGCGGCGTACAGACTCCAGGTGCCCGGCAGGAACTGCATCGGACCGATGGCGCGCACCCCGGTGCCGTCGGCGGCCCTGATCACCTGGTTACCCGGTAGGGTGCCGTCGAGGGCTGGGCCGAAGATCGGGGTCACCGTGGTGCCCGCGGCGTCGGTGCGACCGCCGCCCGCATGTCCGGATTCGATCCGGCCGATACCGGCGAGCAGGCTCCAGGACAGACCGCAGCCGGGCATCGAGGATTCCAGTGCGAGTTCGGCATTGCGATATGCCGCGAGCACGATTTCCGGGATGCCGAGTGCGCCGCCCGTGGCCGGGAGCGAGATGTCGTGCAATGGCACCGAACCAGCGAACAGTGGTGTGCCACCGGCAAGCGGTGTCATTGCTCGAAGTTTGCGGGGAGCCTCCGGCGTGACCGAAAGGAGACCGACTGTCCGAGACAATGGTGCCTCGCCGGTATTGTCGGATGCCCCGTTGGCGACGGCTCGACCGGTCGACACGGCGAGCAGAGCTTCAGGGGCTTTGTCGGGAGTGCTGGACTGCGTGACGTTGGTTGCCGAGCCGGTGGCGACCAAACCAGCGACGACCAGGGCCGAGAGGGTTATCGGAGCGGATATTCGCATTCGGCCACACCATTCCTCGACGTCGTGGAGCTGCTGTCCGGGACATCCCCTGCCCGGCGGCTCGGGACAACGCCGTCTAGGTTACCCGCGGGTCAGAACGTTGTTGAGCATTTCCTGTCAATCGTCAGCAACTGGCGGTGAAACCGGAACCGTGCCCTGCTTTCGGCCGGAGCTTTTCTTGCGATTACCCTTTGCGGGTTTATCCGACTGCGACTCGCGATCCGGGGCCTCGGCGGCCTCGATCCGTTCCAGTACCTCTCGCATTTCCTCCAGTTCGCGGCGGACATAGTCGCGCGTAGCAACCTCGCCGATCGCGATCCGCAGCGAAGCGAGTTCGCGGGCAAGGAATTCGGTATCGGCCTTGGTCTGGGCGGCCCGGCTCCGGTCCTCCTCCAGCGACACCCGGTCGCGGTTGTCCTGTCGGTTCTGCGCCAACAGGATCAGCGGTGCCGCATAGGCGGCCTGGGTGGAGAACGCGAGGTTGAGCAGGATGAACGGGTACGGGTCCCAGCGCAGCGTGATCACGAAGATGTTCAGCAGGATCCAGATGACCACCACGATGGTCTGGATCGCCAAATAGCGTCCGGTGCCGAGGAATCGGGCGACCCGCTCGCTGGAGCGGGCCATCGCCTCGGCGTCGTAGTCGAAGCGGAACCGCGATTCCACCGGCGTCTCGAGGCGCTGACGCGCTGGACTCTTCTCACTCACCGTCGGCTGTCCCCTCATGTCTCGCGGCCGCCTCGTGCGCCATATCGTGCGTATCCTCCTGCTCGCGCCAATCCTCCGGCAGCAGATGGTCGAGCACATCGTCCACGCTCACCGCGCCGAGCAGGTGGTTCTCCTCGTCCACGACCGGTCCGCAGACCAGGTTGTAGGTCGCGAAGTAGCGGGTCACCGCGCCGAGCGGGACATCTGGGCGCAATGGGGCCAGATCGGTGTCGAGAATGCCGCCGACCAGATGTGCCGGAGGTTCGCGCAAAAGTCGCTGCAAGTGGACCGAGCCGAGAAACCGGCCGGTCGGTGTGGCGGTCGGCGGGCGCACCACGAACACCATGGAGGCCAGCGCCGGTGTCAGATCCGGGTTGCGCACCCGGGCCAGCGCTTCGGCGACGGTGGTGGCCGGGGTGAGGATCACCGGTTTCGGGGTCATCAGACCGCCCGCGGTATCCGGCGAGTGTTGCAGCAGTCGGCGGACCGGTTCGGATTCCTCCGGATCCATCAGTGCCAGTAGCGATTCCCGCTCGCCCGTCGGCAGCTCGCCGAGCAGGTCCGCGGCATCGTCGGGGTCCATGGCCTCGAGCACATCCGCGGCTCGGCCCACCTCGAGGTGGCCGAGCAGATCGACCTGATCGTCATCGGGAAGTTCCTGCACCACGTCGGCGAGGCGCTCGTCGTCGAGCGCGACCGCCACTTCGACGCGCCGCTTCTCCGGCAGTTCGCGTAGCAGATGTGCGACGTCGGCGGGACGCAGGCCCTCGAACTGTTCGAGCAGTTGGGTGACGTCCTGGCCCGGCCTGCCGATTTCGTATGGGGTCAGCCCGCTGACCTGGGTCCAATCCACCACGTGCACGGCACGGCGGCGCCCGAGCCGGCGATGTCCGCGCACCGCGACCCTGGTCACCCGCCAGTCCCTGGTCCGGGTCTGTTCGATGCCGAGATCGACAACGAGCACATCGACATCCGCGACATCCGGCAGATCCGGATCGTCAACGCGCACCGAGGAATCGACGATCTGCGCGAGCGCGAGCATTTCGCCGGGCCGCTGGGTGAAGCGGCGCAGGCTAACCGTGCCGGTATTGAGCGCGACAGCACCGGGTTCGATGGTGGTGACCCGCAGCATCGGCACGAAAATCCGTCGCCGGGACGGCAGTTCGACGACAAGGCCGTGCACCCGCGGCTGCTGGCGGTCGTAGCGGATGGCCACGACAACGTCACGGATGCGGCCGATAGACTCGCCGTCCGGGCCGAGTACCACCAGCCCGGCAAGTCTGGCGACGTACACCCTGGTTGCTGCCATGGCTGTCAGGTTAGAGGGTGCGCGGACCGGTATTCGCACCATGCCCACGATCGACGGGAGTGATCATGAAGCCGCGCCGCTCGGTGCTCGCCTGCCCCGGTAGCAGCAAGAAGATGATCGATAAGGCCAAGGGGCTACCGGTCGACGAGGTATTCCTCGATCTGGAGGACGCGGTCGCGCCCGCGGCCAAGGCCGAGGCCCGCGCGAATATCGTGGCAGCGCTGAGCGACTCCGGCTGGGGTAGCCAGCTGCGGGTGGTGCGGGTCAACGACTGGACCACCGAATGGACCTACACCGATGTGATCACGGTGGTGGAAGGTGCGGGTGCGGCCCTGGACGCGATTTTGCTGCCGAAGGTCACCGATGCGGGTCAGGTGCGGGCACTGGATCTGCTGCTCACCCAGTTGGAGAAGGCGAGCGGGCTAGAGGTCGGCCGGATCGGTATAGAACCGCAGATCGAAAACGCACTGGGATTGCGCAATATCGATGAGATCGCGACCGCGAGTCCGCGGGTGCAGGCACTGGTCTTCGGTCCGGCCGACTTCATGGCCAGCATCAATATGCGCACATTGGTGGTCGGCGAACAGCCGGAGGGCTATGACACCGGCGATGCCTACCACCACATTCTGATGACCATCCTGCTCACCGCCCGCGCGCACGGACTGCAGGCAATCGATGGCCCCTACCTGCAAATTCGGGATATCGATGGATTTCGCAGGGCGGCCGGACGCACCGCCGCGCTCGGTTTCGACGGCAAATGGGTGTTGCATCCCGGACAGATCGAGGCCGCGAACGAGATCTTCAGTCCGCGCCAGGCCGATTACGATCGCGCCGAGCTGATTCTGGATGCCTACGCCTTCCACACCTCCGAAAAGGGCGGTGCGCGCGGTGCGGTAATGCTCGGCGACGAAATGATCGATGAAGCCAGCGCCAAGATGGCTCAGGTAATCGCCGATAAGGGCCGGGCGGCCGGGATGACGCGAACGACGCGTTTCACACCCCCGAACACCGGTTCGGAATAGCAGAATAGAGATATGACGAATCCCTTGGGGAACTCGAATCGCGCCCGCCAGGGCCTGCCGACGCCGCCATCGGGCTGGCCGGTCGGCTCGTATCCGACCTATGCCGAGGCGCAGAAGGCGGTCGATTTCCTGGCCGACAACCAGTTCCCTGTGCAAGACGTGACCATCGTCGGCGTCGACCTCATGCAGGTCGAACGCGTGCTGTACCGACTGACCTGGGGCAAGGTGATCGGCGGCGGAGTGGTTTCGGGCGCATGGCTCGGCCTGTTCCTCGGCCTGCTGCTGAGCCTGTTCACCACCACCGGCGGTTTCGCGCCGGTGCTGGTCGGCCTGGTCGGCGGCATCATCTTCGGCGTCATCTCCACCTCGATCCCGTACGCGGCGACCAAGGGACAGCGCGACTTCGCCTCCACCATGCAGTTGGTGGCGGGCCGCTATGACGTGCTGTGCGACCCGAAGTCGGCCGAGCAGGCTCGGGACATGCTGGCGCGGTTGGCGATCTGAGCGCATGGAAGTAGTGGAGAAGGTCCGCACCGAGGTGCTGGACCACTTCGGTGTGGCATCGACGGGTGTCGACTCCGCGTCGGTGACCTTCCTCGGGTTGGAGCCCATCGAGATCCTGCGCATACCGGGCGAGGAGCTGGTGCACTACGTAACCCTCGGCGGCTCCCGCCATCCCATGGGCGATCCCGGTGACCTGCACGCCGATCCGGTGCGCGGGCCGCGGGCCGAACTGGTGTTGACACTGCGCGCGGGAGTCGGCGCGAGCTCGGGGCTGGCCCGCACACTCGGTGTACTGGTCGCGGCGCCAGCCGTGGAAGGCGTTGTGCTGCAAGCCGATGCGCTACTCGACCTCGGCGAGCCGATGTGGCGCAATGCGCCGTTCACCGCGGTGTTGTTGGGCGAGAGCGACATTCCCGAGGTGGTGTTGCCCGAGCCCGCCGAGCCGGTGCGGTATTTCGCGGTGGTACCGGTGACCGCGACCGAGGCGGCCTGGGTGCGGGTGCGCGGTGCGCAGGCGTTGCGCGAGGCCTGGGCGGAGGCGGGTATCGATGTGCACGATCCCGCGAGAGGCGCTGCGGCATTGTAGGTCCAGGCGTCAGAGCCAATTGTTGCGGTGGAAGTTGACGTACAGTCCGGTGCAGACCGCTGCGATGAGCAGCAGCACGGCCGGATAGCCCCAGACCTGTTTCAGCTCCGGCATATGCTCGAAGTTCATGCCGTAGATCCCGGCGATCATCGTCGGCACCGCGGCGATCGCGACCCACGCGGAGATCTTGCGCATATCGGTGTTCTGCTGGACACCGACCTTGGCGAGTGCGGCGGTGATCAGTGCGCTGAGCGCCTCGTCGAAATCGTTGATCCGCTCGGCCACCGCCGTGTGATGATCGGCGACATCGCGGATATATCGCCGAACCTCCTTGGGCAACGGCATTCCGGTGTTGCGGCCGAGTGCTTCGAGCGCGGTCCCGAGCGGATTCACCGCGCGCCGTAGCTCAACGACCTCACGCTTGAGCTGATAGATCGATTCGACGGACACTTTGCTGCGCGGGGTAAAGATCTCCTCTTCCATCTCGTCGATATCGTTCTCGACCGACTGGGCGACCTCGACGTAGGAATCCACGACGTGATCGGCGACCGCGTGCAGCACCGCACCGGGGCCGTACCCGAGTTGCTCGGGTTGGCTCTCCAATTCCTTTCGGACACCGGCTAATCCGGTGTGCTCGCCGTGCCGGACGGTGACCGCGAAATTCGGTCCGGTGAAGACCATGATGTCGCCGGTCTCGACGATCTCGCTGATCGAGTGGATTTCGTGCGGGACATAGCTGACAGTGCGCAGTACGAGGAACAGGGTGTTGTCGTAGCGTTCCAGCTTCGGTCGCTGATGGGCGTGGATGACGTCTTCCACGGCCAGCGGATGCAGATCGAAGGTCTTGGCGATATCGGCCATCTGGTACTCGTCCGGGTCGTGCAGTCCGACCCACACGAATCCGGTTCCGCGGTTGCTGACCTCGGCCATCGCGTCGGCAGGACTGAAGTGGCCGGGCAGTCGCCTGCCGTCGATGTAAACAGCGCAATCGACCACCGCACGCGCGGTGGGGACGGGGATATGGGGCAACGGCGTGCGCGCTCGGCCCTGGCCGCGGAACGACGGTAGCGGCGGAATAGATGGCACCGCTCGATGCTACGTCGGCTGCGCCTGCGGCTCGCGACGAGCGGCACGGTATGAAAGAAGGCGTGCGCATCGACCTGCATACCCATTCGACCGCGTCCGACGGCACCGATACCCCGGCCGAACTCGTCCGGAACGCGGCGGCCGCGGGACTGGACGTCGTCGCGATCACCGACCACGACACCACCGCGGGGTGGAGCGAGGCGGTCGACGCGCTGCCGAAGGGGTTGACGCTGGTCCGCGGCATGGAAATGTCGTGTATCGGCCTCGGCGAGGACGGGTGGCCGGTTCCGGTGCACCTACTCGCGTACCTCTTCGATCCGACCGATCGGTCTTTCGCCGATGAGCGTGAGCGCCTGCGCGCCGAGCGGGTCGAGCGTTTGCGCGCGATGGCCGAGCGGATGCAGGCCGACGGACTACCGATCGATCCGGACGCGGTGCTGGCCTCTGCCGGACCGTCCGCGGGCCGCCCGCACCTGGCGCGTGCCCTCGTCGAGGCCGGAGTGGTGCCGAGTGTGGACGCGGCCTTCACCGAATTGCTGGCCCCGCACGGTCGCTACTACGCGGAAAAGGCCGATACGCCGCTGCGCCGGGCCATCGAGATGATCGCAACCGCCGGTGGCGTCAGCGTGCTCGCGCATACCAGGGCGCGCAAGCGGGGCCGGTTGCTCGCGCTCGACGAGATTCGCGAACTCGCCACCCTCGGACTCGGCGGGCTGGAAATCGCGCATCCGGACCATTCCGCGGCCGACCGGGCGCTGCTCGTCGATCTGTCCGCCGAACTCGGCCTCATCACGACCGGATCGTCGGACTATCACGGCGCGAACAAAACCATCCGGCTCGGTGAATTCACCACCGATCCGGCGCAATTCGAGGAACTTGCGGGCAAAGCCACGGGAGTGCCGGTGATCGCCTCGTGAGAGTGCTGCGCGGACTCAGCGGAATTGTTGCCGGTGGGATGTTCGTGCTCGCCCTCGTCGTTGTCGGTACCGCGGTCATCGCTGCTCGGCGCGATTTTCCCGGACCCGGTGGGGAATCGGTGACATGGCATGTCGCCGCATCCGTGATCGGTGTCGGCGCACAGATTTTTTCGGATCGGCATCGGGGTTTGGCTGCTTTTTCCGGATCGATGGTCGTTTTCATCGTCGCCGGATTATTGCTCTGGACGCAGTGGTGGAGCTGATATCTCGGTAATGGTTGCGGCTACGTGAATTGTGGTCGAACATTTCTCTTTGTGACGGAATGCGAGACGGATGTGCTCGTCCTCGGCGGCGGTCCCGCCGGGGTTTGGGCCGCCGTCTCCGCCGCCACCGCGGGCGCTCGGGTGGTACTCGTCGACAAGGCACGCTGTGGTGCCAGCGGACCCACCGCATGCGGGACGACATCGCTGTGGAATATCCCGCCGGGACCCGCCAGGGACGATGCGGTGCGGCGCGCCTATGCGCACGGCGGCGGACTCGCCGAACCGGAGTGGATGCTGCGGGTGCTCGACGAGACGCATCGGCGGGTCGAACAGCTGGCCCAGTGGGGCTATCGGTTTCCAGGGGAGGGCAGTGGCCCCGATGCCAGGGGGCCATCGTTGCGCGTCTACCTGGACGGCATGAGCTACCTGCGCCGGATGCGCCGCAGCGTGCTGGACGCGGGGGTGCACGTGCTCGATCATCATCCCGCGCTGCAATTGCTCGTCGATCGCGACGGTGCGGTCACCGGTGCGGTCGGCGTGCAGCAGCTCAATGGTTTTCGCCCGTGGACCATCCGGGCCGGGGCCGTTGTCGTCGCCACTGGCGGCTGTGCCTTCCTGTCCGGGGGCGCGGGCACCGATGTCGATACCGGCGACGGACTGCTGCTGGCCGTCGAAGCGGGCGCGGAATTGTCCGGGATGGAATTCTCCAGCGCCTACGGACTTGCGCCGGTGCTGTCCGCATCCCGCGATGCGGCGTTCGCACCCGGGCTGGCATTGCATTTCGCGACGCTTTACGACGAATCCGGCGCGCAGATCACCGGTCATCGTGCCGCGGCGTTCGCCGCGATCGCCGATGGCCGCCGGATCTACGCCGCATTGGAAGATGTGCCGTACCCGGTCCGGCGCTGGCTGTCCCGGCAGGGCCTGGTCGACCGCACCCGCCGGGTGCCGCTGCGCGCGGTGCTCGAGGGCACCGTGCGCGGGACGGGCGGGCTGCGCATTGCCGGGGCGGACTGCGCGACCACGGTGGCCGGACTCTACGGCGCGGGCGATGTGATGACGCGCGAGCCGATCACCGGCGCGGTCAGCGGCTTCGGCGGTCAGGGCGGAGCCTGGGCCATCGCCTCCGGGGTATGGGCGGGTAAGGGTGCGGCCCGGTTCGCGCGCGGTCGCGGCCGGACCGGGCTGGTGCGCGAGCTGGCGGGTGCCGGACTGAACCCGGTGGCCCGCATTGATCCGCGTGCGGTGGTCGGGCTGGTACAGGAGCACACACTGCCGCTGCGCCGCAGCTACTGGCGCAGCGCGGGGAGTCTGCGCGACAGCATTGCCGAGCTCGACGCCATGTGGCCGGGCGCCGAATTCGATCTGGGCGGATTCGGCGCGGATCGGCTGCGAGCCAGGCAGGCGGCGGCACTGCTGGCGGTGGCGCGCTGGACCAAATACAGTGCCCTGGCGCGCACCGAGAGCCGCGGGATGCACCGGCGCACCGATCATCCCGGCGCCGCGGCGGATTGGCGGGTGCGGTTGACCTCCGGCGGGCTCGACACGGTATGGGTGCGATCGGACCCGCGCCAGCCGGCTGCGCAACTCGCCGCCGTGCCCGAATTCGCCGCGGTGCTGCCCGAACCCGAGGCCGGTCCGGATCTCACCGCGGCCGATCCGGTCCCGTTGTGACAGCTCACGGGATACCGCTACCGAACTGCGAGTTTCTGCTTACCCCCAGGTAATTCGGACGACCTACCCTCGAAAGATGACGCTCGGCCGGGACACGACACGCCGGTTTGGCAATGCGTCGTCCCGGCTGGCAGAATGTTCCGGATTCCCGCCTACGCCACCGCCGGGTTCGGGAACATCGGCGATCTCCGCCTCGCGACGCACCGTCGCGTCCCGAGGATCCCCCCGCACGTTCTATCCGGACACACCCGTTCGGCCCTCGCTCTGCGGATCAGTGCCGCGCCACATTTCGGTATCGGACCGTCGGTCTTTCGACGCCTGCGGTCCGACTCGAAACACCCCGGTCAGCGCACTCGATGAGCGTATGAATCAGCCAATACCCATTACCCGGCGGTAACCCGTCCCCCGGTTTGTCCGACCCGAGCAGGAGTGAAATCGTGTCATCTGTGACTGACGCACCGAATGCCACTGCAAGCCTTTCTGAAATCACGCACGACGAGATTTTCGCGGGACATCTCGGTGGCAAACTATCGGTCGAACTCACCGCGCCGCTGGACACCCAGCGCGACCTTTCCATCGCCTACACCCCGGGCGTGGCGAAGGTCAGCCTGGCCATCGCGGAGGATGAGGCGCTGAGCAAGCGCTACACCTGGACCGACCGTTTGGTCGTCGTGGTGAGTGATGGCACCGCGGTGCTCGGTCTCGGCGATATCGGCCCGCGTGGCTCGTTGCCGGTGATGGAGGGCAAGGCGGCGCTGTTCAAGAAGTTCGCCGGACTGAACTCGATTCCGATCGTGCTCGACACCAAGGATGTCGACGAGATCGTGGAGACGATCGTCCGGCTGCGCCCGAGCTTCGGCGCGGTGAACCTGGAGGACATCTCGGCGCCGCGCTGCTTCGAGATCGAACAGCGGCTCATCGAGGCGCTGGACTGCCCGGTCATGCACGACGACCAGCACGGCACCGCCATTGTGGTGCTCGCCGCCCTCAATGGTGCGGCCAAGGTGCAGGGCCGTGCCATCGACGATATGAAGGTCGTGGTGTCCGGTGCCGGCGCCGCCGGTGTGGCGTGCACGAACATCCTGCTCGCCGCGGGTGTCAAGGATGTGACCGTGCTCGATTCGAAGGGCATCGTCAGCCGGGACCGCGGCGACCTCAACGAGGTGAAGGTCGAACTGGCGCAGCGCACCAACCCGCGCGGGCTGACCGGTGGTGCGGCCGAGGCGCTGGCCGGTTCCGATGTGTTCCTCGGACTTTCCGCGGGCACCATCGCCGAGGAACTGATCGCCTCGATGGCGCCGGAGTCGATCGTGTTCGCCATGTCGAACCCGAATCCGGAGATCCACCCGGATGTCGCGCACAAGTACGCCGCGATCGTGGCCACCGGGCGCAGCGACTTCCCGAACCAGATCAACAATGTGCTGGCCTTCCCCGGCGTCTTCAAGGGTGCGCTGGACGCGGGCGCGCGCCGGATCACCGAGGGCATGAAGATCGCCGCCGCGGACGCCATCCTCAGCGTGGTCGCCGATGAAATCAGCCCGGACAAGATCGTGCCGAGCCCGCTGGACCCGCGCGTCGCCCCGGCTGTTGCCGAGGCCGTCGCCGCCGCGGCCCGCGCAGAGGGTGTCGCGTAGCCTGATCTCGCAAATACGGGGCCGTTCACAGTGCTGAACGGCCCCGTATTCGTTGTGCGTCAGTGCGGTACGGAGACGGCCGAGACGAATTTCGCGACTTGGGCGTCGGTGAGGTTCTTGGCGATATCCGATTCGCAGATCATGCCCACCAGGCGCTTCTTGGCATCGACCACCGGGAGCCGCTTTATCTGGTCCCGCTCCATCATGTTGAGCACTTCGCTGACGTCGGCGTCGTCGGATACCCAGCGCGGCGTGCCCTCCGCCAGATCACCGGCCCGGACCTTGCTCGGATCATGGCCCATCGCAACACATTTCACAACGATGTCACGGTCGGTCAGCATGCCGACCAGCCGGTCGTTGTTGCCGATCGGCAGGGCGCCGACATCCAGCCTGCGCATCATCTGCGCGGCCCGGTCCAGCGTCTCGTCGGCGGGAATCCATTCCGCATCGGCGTGCATGATGTCGCGAGCCTTCATGGAGCGACTGTTCACAGCAAACCTCCTCGTCTCAGGTGAATGAACCCGCAGGACCCGAGGTTGCGCAGGAACTCGACACGGTCGGTCACAGTTGCGCCGGGCATCCATGGGTGACGACGACTCCTACGGTCTCGTCACATAGTGACTCCGATCACAGTGTTGGTCAACGCGGAGTTGCTGATGGTCTGCTGTCGGTGCAGCAAGATCGCGGTATATCGGCCTGAGCTGCGTTCACGCCATACGCCGCGATAGTCGGCGCTACGGGTTATCGACAACTGAGCTTCGGGGGTGTGCAACAGGGCAGCTATCGATTGCCGCTGCTGTCAGGGCGAGAACTGACCGTCGTTCACTCCGAGGTTTGCATGATGGCGGCCGGTGTGACTATCGCACGGTTCGTGCGGCGCAGGCGGCCGGTACCGGGGGCGCTGACCCAGACCGCGAAGGCGAGCAGGCCGTCCATGAGCATGGCGAGGGCGGCGACCAGGAGGGCGCCGACCAGGACGCGGTCGTAGCGGTAGACCGCGATGCCGTCGAAGATGTAGCGGCCCAGTCCGCCCAGGTTGACGAAGGCCGCGATGGTCGCGGTGGCGATGACCTGGAGGGTGGCTCCGCGCAGGCCGGTGAGCAGGATCGGCAGTGCGTTGGGCACTTCGACGCGGAACAGGATCTGGCGTTCGGTCATGCCCATGGCGCGTGAGGCATCGACGACATCGGCTGGGACATTGGCGATTCCGGCGTAGGCACCGGCCAGCAGCGGCGGAATGCCGACCGTGACCAGCGCGAGCAGCGGCGGGATCAGCCCGAGGCCGAGCAGCAGCACCAGGAAGGTGAGCAGGCCGAGGGTCGGCAGGGCGCGCATGGCATTGGCGAATCCGACGAGTACCGCCGAACCGCGGCGGGTGTGCCCGATGACCAGGCCGAGCGGCAGCGCGACCGCCGCGGAGAAGACAATGGTCAGGAAGCTGTACCAGAGGTGCTCGCCGATGCGGTGGTCGATGCCCGCCGGGCCGTTCCAGTTCGCGCCGTCGGTGAGGTAGTGCCAGGCGTCGATGAAAAGGTTCATGCGGCAGCGCCTTTCGCCTTCGCGGCCCCGGCGTCGGCGCGCACCCACGGGGTCGACCAGCGGCCGAGGGCGTATACGAGCCGGTCGAAGATCAGCGCCAGCGCGAGGGTCACGATGATGCCCGCGATGATCTCGTCCGGATAGTCGCGCTGATAGCCCTGGGTGAAGAGTTTGCCGAGCCCGCCGACGCCGATCAGCGCACCGACCGAAACCATGGCGATATTGGTGACCACCACGACCCGCAGGCTGGATACGAAAACCGGTATGGCCAAGGGCATATCGACGGTCAGCGTGCGGCGCAGCGAACTGAAGCCGACGGCGTCGGCGGCATCGATGACGGTGGGCGACACTGAATCCAGCGCCGTCGGCACCGCGATCACCAGCAGCGCGGTCGAGTAGACGGTGAGCGCGATGATCACATTCAGCGGGTCGATGGTCGTTATTCCGGCCAGCGGCGGAATGATCACGAACAGCGCCAGTGACGGAATGGTGTAGGACAGGCTGGCCACCGTCACCGTGACCCGCCGCAGCCAGGACACCCGGCGTACCAACGCCCCCACCGGAATCGCGATGATCAGGCCGAGTGCGAGCGGCGTCAGCGCCAGGTACAGATGAGTCCTGGTGAAACCCATGATCTCGGCGAAGTTGTCGATCAGATATCTCATGCGCTCTCGGTCTCGAAGAAGTGCCGATTGCGCTCGTCATCCTCCGCCGTGCGCTGCCCGGCGAGCTGTTCGAGTACCTCGGGAGCCCGGATGCCGCCACGTGCGGCACCCGAATCGTCCACGGCGACACCGATTCCCGACGGAGACGAGATCGCCGCATCCAAGGCCTGCCTGAGGTCACCGCCCGGTGGGAACAGCGAGCCACCCGCGGCGATGCTGTCGTGCAAGGCCCGGCCGGCCCGGATGCCCTCGACGCCGGTGACATCGATCCAGCCGCGCGGCACTCCGGAATCGGTGACCACCAATACCCATTCGCCGCGTTCCAAGCGAAGTTCGGCGAGTTCGGATTCGGTCGCGGTGTGAATCTCGTGCAGTACCAGGCTGTCCGCGTTGCGGAACGACAGTGCGCGATAGCCGCGGTCGCGTCCGACGAATCCGGCCACGAAATCGGTTGCGGGCGCGGCGAGTACGCGTTGTGGTTCGTCGTACTGCTGCAGAATGCCGCCGGGGCCGAAGACCGCGATCCGGTCGCCGAGTTTGACCGCCTCATCGATATCGTGGGTGACGAAGACGACGGTCTTGTGCAATTCCGCCTGCAGGCGCAGCATTTCGGCCTGCAATTCCTCGCGCACCACCGGATCGACCGCGCTGAACGGTTCGTCCATCAGCAGCACCGGCGGATCGGCGGCCAGTGCCCTGGCCACCCCGACGCGCTGCTGCTGGCCGCCGGAGAGCTGGGCCGGGTACCGGTTGGCCAGCGAGCGGTCCAACCCGACCCGGTCCAGCACCTCGAGTGCGGCCGCCCGGGCGGCGCGGCGCCGAACCCCTTGCAGCACCGGCACGGTCGCGACATTGTCGATGACGGTGCGGTGCGGCAGGAGTCCGGCGCTCTGGATCACGTAGCCGATACCGAGCCGCAGCTCGACCGGATTCACCGTCGAAATATCTTCGCCGCCAACAGCGATGGTGCCCGAACTGGGCGTGATCATCCGATTGATCATCCGCATCGAGGTGGTCTTGCCACAGCCCGACGGTCCGACGAAGACGGTGAACGAACCGGATTCGATGCGCAGATCGAGTTCGGAGACGGCGTGGGTGCCATCCGGATAGGTCTTGCTGATCCGGCTGAATTCGATATCGGACACGCTGGCTCCTACTTGGTCGGCGTGTTCAGCCCCTGGGCGGTGACCCATTGCTGTGCCGCGGCCTTGGGTTCGGTCTTGCTGTTCCCGGAGACCGCCTCATTGAGCTTGATCAGCTCGTCGGTGGTGAGTTTCGCGGAGACGGCATTGAGCGCGGCGAGCGCCTTATCTGTCTTCTTGGCGGCAGTGAACAGCGGCACCACATTCTGGGCCGGGAAGTTGTGCTTCGGATCCTCGAGCACCACCAGGTTGTTCTGCACGATCGCGGGGGAGGTGGTGAAGATATCGGCCGCGGTCACCGTGCCGTCGACCAGCGCGCGCACGGTCGCCGGGCCGCCGCCGTCGGCGATCGGCACGAAGTTGTTCGCGGCGATATCGAGGTTGTAGTTCTTCTTCAAACCGGGCAGGCCGCCTGCGCGCTCTTGGAATTCGGCAGGCGCGCCGAATTTCACCTCGGCCGAATGCGCCGCCAGATCGGCGATGCTGTGCAGGTTCCAGCGCTCCGCGGTGGCCTTGGTGACCACGACCGCATCGGAGTCCTGACCGGGTGCCGGGGTGCCGATGGCCAGATCGGAGCCGACCGCCTTGGCGAGTGCGGTGTCGACGTCGGCCGAGCTGGTCGCGGTGGCGTTCTTGTCCAGATACTGCAGCAGGTTGCCGTTGTAGTCCGGGATCACCGAGATCGCGCACTGGCGCAGCGCCGGGATGTAGGCCTCGCGGCTACCGATATTGAACTTGGTGTCGACCTTGAATCCGTTGATGCGCAACACTTCCGCGTAGATGTTCGCGACCGTCTCGGACTCCGGGAAGTTCGCCGAACCGACGGTCAGCCCGTCGCCGTCACAATTGCCCTTGGCCGCAAGCGGATCGGAGTTGCCGCAGGCGGACAGGATCATGGCGGCGGCCAGTGCCGCGGCGGCGACGAGAACGCGGGCGGTGCGCAGCGTCAGCCGCAGCGCGAACCGCCCGTGCCTCGCGGCATCGGGGGTGATCGTGGATTTCACTGGAGTCCTTCCGGCATGGACGGGCGGTGCAAGGAGCCGTGTACGCACGGCCACCCGGTACATTCTGGTAGTTCATACTGCCCGTTGCATGGTGTTCCTGTTCGCTACGGAGAGTTGGTGTCCCCGGATGGTATTGGCCGCGTCGAGGCGGATGCTGGCACGACTGATGGTCGTGACGGCCGTCACGCTGGCCGTTTCCTGCGGAAACGACGATCCGGGACCGACGATAGCGGTCGGCGCGGGCGATTCGATGGAATCAAATCTGCTTGCGCAAATTTATGCGGGGGCGCTCGCGCGGACCGGTGCGCGCACCTCGGTGGCCGCAGATCTCGGTCGCCGGGAGGACTATCTGGCCGCATTGGACGCGGGCACTGTGACGGTGGTCGGTGAACACAGTGGCGAACTACTCACCTTTCTCAACGCCGGGGCACAGGCCCGCAAGCCGGAGGTCACCACCGATGTGGCGGACACGTCGACGGCGGCGCGGCTGTCGGTGACCGAGGAGTTGAACCGGTCGCTGCCGCAGGGGCTCGCGGTATCCGATCCGGCCGACGGTACCGATATGCGATCCCGGGTGCTGCTGACCGAGGCCGCGGCGATCCGCGATAACGTGCGATCGGTCGGCGCGCTCGCGCCGCGGTGCGATGCGATCGAAGCCGGGGTGGCACCGGTGCCGGATGTGCTGTCAGCGCCGGGCCCGGTGCGGATCGCCGGTTGCGATTTCGCCGGGACCAGGCCCTATCCGGATGCGGCTGCGCTGCGAAAAGCGTTGTTGGACGGCGAGATCCAGGCCGGAATCCTGACCGGGCCATCCGCTTTGGTCCCCGGTGCGACCGACGGGCTGACGATTCTCACCGACGCCGACTACGCGGTGCGTGCCGAGAATGTGCTGGCGGTCTACCGCACGGGTCTGCTCGACGATCGGCAGATCAAGAAGCTGAACTACGTCGCGGGTGAGCTGACGACCGATGAGTTGGCGCAGATGATCCGCAAGGTGCGCGATGGCGCGAATGCCGCCGAGGTGGCCCGAGCCTGGTTGGACACGCACGCGCTCTAGCCGCGTTTCATCGGTAATCCCCGGTCACGACGACCCGAGCGGTTCACGCTCGGGTCGTTTGTTATGTCGCCCATCACATTTCCGTCAGATAGCGCCCTCTTGTGGCGAGACTGATCCGCGCCGTATATTCCACGTGGAGTATTTGATGTGGAGTATGTCGGCGGCTGCGGCTAGCGTGCGTGCTCTCGGACTCGATATGTGGGAGGTGACCGAAATGGGGCAGCACGCGCGCCCTACGGTGACGCCATTGGCGATCGCCGTGCTCGCGCTGCTCGACGAGCGGCCCATGCATCCCTACGAGGCGTTTCAGCTCTTGATCGCCCGTCGTGAGGACATGTTGGTGAAGGTGCGGCCGGGCTCGCTCTATCACACGGTGGCGCGGTTGGCCGATCAAGGATTGGTATGCGCCGAGGGCGTCGACCGGGACGGGAACCGGCCGGAACGCACCATCTACCGGATCACCGAAAGCGGCCGGGAGACATTGCGTTCCAGGATTGCCGAAATCCTGCGCAATCCCGCGCGGGAGTATCCGGTGTTCCCGGTCGCGCTCCAGGAGGCACACAACCTCCCCGCGCAGGAGGTGCTCGCGTTATTGCGCGAGCGTGTGGAGAGGTTGGCGCATGACCTCACGGACGTGGAGATGATGAGTCAGTGGGCGGGTGTGCATGCCGTGCCGCGTCGCTACTGGATCGTGCTCCCGTATCTACACGCCACCATCACGGCCGAGATCGCCTGGGTCAACAACCTGATCTCCGAACTGGACAGCGGCGAGATGGAGTGGGAGGAATTCGATCCCGACACCGGCGTTCGGATCGCCGAGCACGAGCACCCCTGGTCCGCTGCCGCAAATCCCGAACCGCCCCCGGTGCCGCGCGACTGGTCCGAGACCAGCGCGTCACCGCCCTGATGCGCATCGGTGTGCGCGAGGCCAATGGCCGCGCACCCGGCCGACCCGACCTGTCCTGCGTCATCGCGAACAGACATCCGAGATTGGAACCGAATTCATGACCACCCAACGCAATCCGTGGCTAGCGCTGTCAGCGCTGGTTGTCGGCTTCTTCATGATCCTGCTGGATATGACCATCGTCGCGGTTGCCAATCCGGCGATCATGAAGGATCTGCAGGCCGACATCTCCCAGGTGATCTGGGTGACCAGTGCCTACCTGCTGACCTACGCGGTACCGCTGCTGGTGACCGGCAGGCTCGGCGACCGTTACGGGCCCAAGAACCTGTACCTGGTCGGCCTGGCCGTCTTCACCGCAGCCTCGCTGTGGTGTGGTCTTTCCGGATCGGTCAGCATGCTGATCGCCGCGCGGGCCGTGCAGGGACTCGGCGCCGCGATGATGACGCCGCAGACCATGGCGGTCATCACCAGGACCTTCCCGCCGGATAAGCGCGGTGCGGCCATGGGTCTGTGGGGTGGCGTCGCCGGTCTCGCGACGCTGGTCGGTCCGATCCTCGGCGGTGTGCTGGTCGACGGGCTCGGCTGGGAGTGGATCTTCATCGTCAATGTTCCGGTCGGCATCGTCGCCTTCGCGCTGGCGGTATGGCTGGTGCCCTCGCTGCCCACCAATGAGCACAAGTTCGACGTCCCGGGTGTCGTGCTCAGCGGTATCGGTCTGTTCCTGCTGGTATTCGGTATCCAGGAGGGCAATACCTACGACTGGTCGTTGCGCATCTGGTTGATGATCGGCGCTGGCCTGGTTGTGCTCGCGGTGTTCCTGGTGAACCAGTCGCGCAATACCGGCGAGCCGCTGCTGCCATTGGGGCTGTTCCGCGACCGCAACTTCGCGCTATCCAATGTGGGCATCGCGGCGATGGGCGCGGCGGTCACCTCGATGATGGTGCCCTTGTACTTCTACCTGCAGGCTGTGCGGGAGATGTCGCCCACTAGGTCGGCCCTGGTATTCGCGCCGATGGCGATCCTCACCGGCATCAGCGCGCCGATCATCGGCAAGATCTCCGATCGGTTCCACCCGCGCATCGTGCCGACCATCGGATTCATCGGGTTCTCGGCCTCGGTCTTCTGGTTCGCGGCCGTGATGTCGCCGCATTCGTCGATCGTGTGGTTACTGCTCGGGGCCGCGCTGGCGGGTGTCGCCAACGCCTGCATCTGGGCGCCGCTGGCTTCCACTGCCACCCACAACCTGCCGATCCACCTGGCCGGTGCGGGTGCGGGTATCTACAACACCACCCGCCAGGTGGGTTCGGTACTCGGCAGCGCCGCGATCAGCGCCCTGGTTGCGGCCCGCATGACCGCCAACGGTCTCGGCGGCGGCAAGATCTCCGAAGGCGGTGCGGGACAGGGTCCGATCCCGGAATTCGTCAAGGACGCCTTCAGCACCGCCCTCAGCCAATCCGTCCTGCTCCCCGCGGGCATCCTCTTGATCGGCGTCATCGCCTCGGCCCTGTTCGTGCGCCACGGTCAGTCCGCCGCACCCGGCCCGAAGACCGACCTGGCCAAGTCCGACTCGGTCGCCGCCTGAGTTGTCGGTGCTGCGCCCCGCTGGCCGATCGGTCCGCGGGGCGCACGCGATTCTCGAGCGGAATCGTTGGCGGGCGGCTGACTTCGGATCAGCCGACGGTGACCGTGGTGGTGGGGTATCCGGTGGCGCCGTCGGGGACTACGGCGCGGCGTTCTTCGGTTTGGGTTTCGCCGGTGCCGTCGGTGGCGCGGGCGCGGATGGTGTGGGTGCCGGCGGTGGCGTTCCAGTCGTAGACCCATTGGCGCCAGGTGTCGATGGATTGTTCGGCGGACAGGCGGGCGGGTTGCCATGGGCCGCTATCAATTTGGACTTCGACGGCCCGGATGCCGCGGTGCTGGGCCCAGGCGACGCCGGCGATCGCGGTGCTGCCCGGTTGCAGCTTGGTGCGGGCGCGGGGAGTGTCGATGCGGGTGCCGGTTTTGATGGGGCCGAGGGCGGACCAGCCGCGGCGGGTCCAGTAGGCGGTCGCGCGGTCGAAGCGGGTGATCTCCAGTTCGGTGACCCATTTGGTGGCGGAGACATATCCGTAGAGACCGGGCACGACCAGGCGGGCCGGGTAGCCGTGCGCGACCGGGAGGGGTTCGCCGTTCATGCCGACGGCCAGCAATGCGTCGCGGCCGTCGGTGAGGACGGCCAGTGGGCTGCCCGCGGTGAAGCCGTCGATGCTGTGCGACAGCACCATATCGGCGTCCGGGTGCGGCCCCGCCTCGGCGAGCAGTTCGTCCAGGCGGTAGCCGCGCCAGCGCGCGTTGCCGATCAGATCGCCGCCGACCGGATTCGATACACATGCCAGCGTCACCAACGTCTCGACCGGTGTGCGCTTGGCGAGATCGGCCCAGCTGAGCTGGATTTCGCGATCCACCATTCCGTGAATCCGCAATGACCAATCGTCGATGGAGACCTGCGGCACGATGAGCGCGGTATCGATGCGGTAGAAGTCGCTATTGGACGTCAGATACGGCGTCAGTCCCGGCAGCTTCAGATCCGCGTCGGGTGCGAGCGATACCGTGGGCCCACTCGGCTCCGGCAGCTGGATCGCCGCCCGCTCACCGGACACATCCCGCCGCCGCACCCCGATCAGCCGTCCACCCACCCCGCTGAGCAACGCCAACCCACCCGCAATGGCAATGCCCTGCAATATTTGTCGCCGCTGCGGCATGGCCGCGGTTCCGGTCGTCGAACTCTCTGCCCCGGCGGGTTTCGGCTCGGCCGCTGCGGCGCCAGCACTGGCCGGAGGGGCTTCCGGCGCACTCGCATCGGAGGAATCATCTTGATCCGCACCGATTCTCGGCTCCGCCGATGCAGCAGGTGCCGCAGTACCGGACGCGGCAATGCCGCTTGCCGCGTGCTGGGTCGAGGCATCATCGGCTGCCTGATCGCCGGCTCCGGAGGCCAGCGGTTCGGCCGCATCGCGGCGCACCGCGTCATCGCGGGATGCGACGACTGATGTCGGGGTAGGCGGTCGTACGGCTTCCTTTGCGGCTGCCGCGTCGTCGATGTAGGCGGTCAGGACCCGGAGGGCGTAAATGCCTGCGGCGACGCCGATTACGGTGGGCCAGGCGGAGGAGAAACCGTTGCGGCCGATGGCGATGGTGGCGGTGAGCAGGCCGAGGGCCGCCAGCAGCCAGGTTCCGCGGGGGTGCGCTGTGCGCTCGATGGCGCCGATGAATCCGGCCACGAGTACGGCCACGAGCGCCATACAGGCGAAGAGCAGGGTCTTGTCGTTGGTGCCGAAGGTCTGGATAACCCATTCGCGCAGGCCGTCGGGGGTGTGGTCGATGACGGTCGAGCCCAGAGCGTTGGCGGGTGTGCTGTCGGGGCCGGCGAAGGCGGCGACGAGTTCGGCGACGCCGAGTGCCAGACCGGCGGCGACGATGCCCGCCGTCACCCGAAAGCGCAGTTCAGCCATGGTCCGAGCGTACTGCCGGGCGCGGTCGGGGAGTGTGACCATTCGGTGACGTGAATATCAATCGGCCTTATGCCGCTGGTAGTAGCGGGCAACGCGGACCCGATTGCCGCAGCGGTCGGGTGAACACCAGCGCCGCCGCGGGTGGGCGGGCAGGAACAGCAGGACGCAATCCTCGGCCGCGCAGCGCCTCAGCTTGCCGATCGATGGGTCGGTGAACAGGTCGATGGCGGCCTCGGCCAGCACGGCGGCCAGTTTTTCGGCTGACGTGCCATTGCGGCGCGTGGTTGCGGTGACCGCATTGCCGTCCCAAGCCAGCTGCCGGATGGCGGGCGCGGCAGCCTGGGCGGTATTGAGTGCGCGCAGTGTGTCGGCGGGCGGGCGGCGATCGTGCAGGAGTGCGTCGAGCACGGAACCGGTATGGTCGCGCACCGCATGCACCGCGGCGAGGTCGGCGGCGGTCGGATGCGCTACGGCCAGCTCCGGAAGCCGTGCGGCTTGCAGTGCAAGCCAATTCGCGAGGTGCTCCGGGGTATCCAGCAGATCGGTGCCGGTCGGCCGGGTGTTGACCAGGTCCAGTGCCAGCGGCTCGCCGATCAGCGGGGCTTCGTTCATATGACTAATGGTACATCTTCCGATTGACACATTAGTGAGGGATCGGCTAGAACTAATGCATCATCACGGAGAGAAAGCATGTGAAGCCATGATCGAGCTGCCAGCCGTCCAGCACCGCCGCATCGATGTCGACGGTGTCGAGGTCTTCTACCGCGAATCGGTCCCGCCCCGCGCCGACGCTCCGGTGCTATTGCTGCTGCACGGTTTCCCGTCGGCCTCGCACCAGTTCCGCAGGTTGTTCGATGTGCTCGGCGCGCAGTACCGGCTGATCGCCCCGGACTACCCGGGCTTCGGAAATACCACCGCACCAGCCGATTTCGAGTACTCCTTCGACCGACTGGCCGATGTGGTCGAAGGTTTCGTAGAGCGGCTCGAACTGCGCGAGTTCGCCATGTACATCTTCGATTTCGGCGCTCCGATCGGCCTGCGCATCGCGCTGCGCCACCCCGAATGGATCAACGGGCTCATCGTCCAGAACGGCAACGCCTACGAAGCGGGACTCTCGGACCTCGCCCGCGACTTCACCGCACTGCGTCCCGAACAGGAAGGAGCCGAGGACACCATCCGCGGACTGCTCACACTGGAAGGCACCCGCGGTCAGTACGAGCAGGGCGTCCCCGATCCGACCGGGCTCACCCCGGAATCATGGATCCTCGACCAGTACTTCCTCGACCTCCCCGGCCGTAAAGAGGCCCAGGTAGCCCTGGCCTTCGACTACAAGTCGAATGTCGCCGCCTACCCGCAGTGGCAGCTGTGGCTGCGCAAGCACACCCCACCCGCCCTGATCGTCTGGGGCTCGAACGACCCCTTCTTCCCCGAACCCGGCGCCCACGCGTACCGCGCGGATCTCTCCGACGCCGAACTGCACGTCTTCGATACCGGTCACTTCGCCCTGGAGACGCACCTGCCCGAAATCGCATCGCTGATCGCCGATTTTCTGGACCGGCTCCCGACGCGGGAGCGCTGAGCGCGTTCGCCGATCCCGTTGTCCGCCACTATGTCTCGGGCATCGGCCGCAGCGCCGGTTCCGGACTCGCATCAGCCGGGGAATGAGCGCTCGGGGCCACAGTTCAGTGTGCCGCGGTAACAAATGCGAAGGCGCCGCCCGCAATTCGCGGACGGCGCCTTCGAAACTCGGCGTCAGCCGTAGATCTTCTCCACTTCGGACGCGTACTGCTTCATCACCACGGCCCGCTTCAGCGACATCTTCGGCGTCAGCTCGCCGGTCTCCTGCGTCCAGTCGACGGGCAGGATGCGGATCTTCTTGATCGCCTCGGCATGGGAGACCTTCTTATTGGTCTCGGCGACCGCGGCATTGACCTCCGCGACCAGCGCGGGGTTCTCGATCACCTGCTCGATCGGGGTCTCGGCGGTCAGGCCGTTGCGTTCCTTCCAGCCGGGCAGCGCCTCCGGGTCGAGGGTGATCAGCGCGCCGACGAACGGCTGTCCGTCGCCGACCACCATGACCTGGCTGATCAGCGGGTGCGCGCGCAGCGAATCCTCCATCAGCGCGGGGGAGACGTTCTTGCCGCCCGCGGTGACGATGATTTCCTTCTTGCGGCCGGTGATGGTCACGTATCCGTCGCCATCGATGGCGCCCAGGTCACCGGTCTTGAACCAGCCGTCGGTGAAGGCCTCCTCGGTGGCCTCGGCATTGCCCCAGTAGCCGTTGAAGACGACCGATCCGCGCAGCAGCAGTTCGCCGTCCTCGGCGATCTTGACCGCGTGGCCCTCGATGGGCTTGCCGACGGAGCCAACGCGAATGTTCTCGGGGGTGTTGACGGTGACGGCCGCGGTGGTCTCGGTGAGGCCGTAGCCCTCGTAGATGGTGACGCCGACGCCGCGGAAGAAGTGGCCGAGGCGCGCGCCGAGCGGTCCGCCGCCGGAGACCGCGGCCTCGCACTGGCCGCCGAGCGCGATGCGCAGCTTGCCGTAGACGAGCTTGTCGAACAGGGTGTGCTTGGCCTTGAGCACCAGCCCCGGCCCGCCATTGTCGAGTGCCTCGCTGTAAGCGATGGCGGTCTCGGCGGCCGCGTCGAAGATCTTGCCCTTGCCGCCGTCATGCGCCTTCTGCTTGGCGCCGTTGAAGACCTTCTCGAATACGCGTGGCACCGCGAGGATGAAGTGCGGGCGGTAGCTGCCGAACTGTTCGACCAGAGTGGACCAGTCGGAGCTGAATGCGACGATCACCTTGGCGTCGAACGCGGCCAGCGTGACAGCACGCGCGAAGACGTGCGCCAGCGGCAGGAACATCAGCGTCTTCTTGCCCTCGGCGACGTACTTGCTCAGGGCGAGCCGGTCGGACTTCGACTCCGCGTAGAGGTTCGAGTGCGAGAGCATGACGCCCTTGGGGCGGCCGGTGGTACCCGAGGTGTAGATCAAGGTGGCCGGGGATTTGGCATTGACCTCGGCCCGGCGCGCGTGCACGACCGCGTCGTCGAGGTCCGCGCCGCGCGCGATCAGCTCATCGACCGCGCCCTTATCGATCTGCAGTGTCTCCTTCAGATCCGGCAGCGCGCCCGCCTCGATCTCGTCGATGACCCTGCGGTGCTTATCGCTGTCGACCACCAGCAGTTTGGTGGCGGAGTCCTGCAGGATCCACTTGGCCTGTTCGGCGGCCGAGCTGTCGTAGATCGCGACGGTGCAGCCACCGGCGGCCCACACGGCGAAGTCGAGCAGCACCCATTCGTAGCGGGTCGGGGCCATGATGGCGACGCGGTCGCCGAGTTCGAGACCCGAGGCGATGAGGCCCTTGGCTACCCCGGTGACCGCCTTCGCGAATTCCGCTGCCTTGATATCCCGCCAACCGCCATCGCCGGTGACGTTGAACAGCACCGCGCCGGGCGACTGCTCGGCGTGCCGGAAGACGTTATCGGAATTATTCGCGTCTTCCGGGATGGTGTAGGAAGCCGGGACTTCGAACTCTCGCATCAGTGCCCTTCCACGTGGGTTTACTCGTCAGTAATTTACGACACCTGTGACCGGGACGTCACTCCGGCCACCGAAACACCGGTCCGGTTCGGCATCGGCGGGCCGGTCGAGGTCCGGTCGGACCCGGTGGGACGGAGTCGGTCTTGCGTGTCGTACGTTTGAACGAGCGCAGGTGAGACACTGTCTATCCTAGGTCGCGCAGGGCAACCGGCTGGATGGCTTCCCGCAGGAAGTCGGCCAATTCGGTCAGTGCCGCCGCGGCCGGTCCAACGAGCGCGGCCTGCAGCTGCGCGACGTGCCATAGCCCCTTGCTCTCGGTGAACCGGGTGGGCACGCCCGCCACCCGCAGCGCCGCAACGAATTCGACACATTGGGCATGCAGCATTTCGCTGATATCGACCTGCACGTACGTCGGCGGCAATCCGGCCAGCACACCGTGCAGCGGCGCGTAGCCGGTGTCCTTGCCATCGCCGTCGCCGAGATAGGCGGCGGCACAGGCGCGCGACCACGGCCGGTTGATGACCAGATCGCGGGACTGCTCGGGGACCTGATTCGGGTCGACCCACGGCGCGATCAGGCCGAGCGCGGCCGGGGTGTACCCGTGCCCGGCGATCAGCCGCTGTGCGGTGGCCAGCGATAGTCCGCCGCCCGCCGAATCCCCCGATAGCGCGATCTGTTCGGGTCGGTAGCCGATATTGCCGACCAGCTCCAGGAAGGCCGCTTCGGCGTCGTCGAGTCCGGCCGGGAACGGGTGCTCCGGTGCCAGTCGATAGTCGAGAACATAGACGGCGCAACCGGTTTCGTGAGCCAGCCGGGCGGCAAGCGAGCGGTGCGTCGCAAGCGATCCGATCGCGTAGCCGCCACCGTGCAGGTAGAGCACGGCACCCCTGGTGCGGCTCGGCAGCTGCGAACCCGCGGTGATCCGTTCCGCGGGCCTGCCGCCGAGCCGGAGCCGGTGCACGGTCGTATTGGAGGGCAGGAACTGCGCGTGCGAACCGATATCGAGCAGCAGGCGCTGCAGCTGCCAGGGCAGCCGCGCGTTCAGCGTGATACGGAAGATCGGGCTCAGCAGCGTCCGCGCGATGGGCAGCGGAATATTGATGTCACGCATGGGTTTTCCTCGATTCCCGGCGTCCGCGTCCGGACGCCGGGGCAGCAGAGCTCAGGGCAGGATGCGACGGTTCACGACGGCGGCGATGCGCTGATAGCCGGAGGCGGTGACCCGGACGAACAGGTCCAGCACCTTGGCCTCCCAGCCGATCAGCACTCGGCCGTGACCCTTGCCGACGCCCTCGGTGATGGTCTGGGCGGCCATCTCCGGCGTGTGAATGGCCAGCTTCTTGTCGAACATCGATGCCGCGCTGGCACCGTCGACGCCATCGGCGTAGGTGGCATTGCGGGCAACGGCGGTCTTGATACCGCCGGGATGCACACAGGTCACCTTGACCGGATGCTTGCCGACCAGCATCTCCTGGCGCAGCGATTCGGTGAAGCCGCGCACCGCGAACTTGGCTGCGTTGTAGGCACTCTGGCCCGGCACGGCGATGAGGCCGAAGAGGCTGGAGACATTGACGACGTGGCCATCGCCGGATTCGATCAGCAGCGGCAGGAACGCCTTGGTGCCATTGACGACGCCCCAGAAGTCGACGTCCATGATGCGCTCGATGTCCTTGAACTCCGAGCGGATGACCTCGCCGTGGTAGGCGATGCCCGCATTGTTGTAGATCTGGTGCACCGTGCCGAAGTGCGCCTTGACGGCGTCGGCGTAGCGCAGCACCGCTTCGCGCTCGACCACATTCAGCCGATCGGACTTGATCTCGGCCCCGTATACCTCGCAGCGGCGCACGGTCTCGGCCAGGCCGTCGGTGTCGATATCGGAGAGCGCGAGTTTCGCGCCGCGCCTGGCCAGGTTCTCGGCGAGGGCGCGGCCGATGCCGGAGCCCGCTCCCGTGATCACACAGACCTTGCCCTTGAAGTAAGCATCATTGCGCCCGCCCGTGGCCCGACCGCCGCCCCCCATGGAATCGCTTCGCGATGCTGCATTCACTGTGCTGCCACCACCTCGAGGTCGTTGCTGGATGTTTCGACGGTCGCGGTCTCGTAGGCGGAGACATCGAAACTCTTTGTGAGCCTACGGAATTCAAAGGTGAAGTCCGGCCACAGCGTGGTGTTGTTGCCGTGCTTGTCCAGGTACCAGCTGGCGCAGCCGCCGGTGCTCCATACGCCCTTCACCAGTTTGCGCTGTAACTCCTTGTTATAGGAGTCCTGCACCTCGCGCTTCACCTCGACAGTACGCAGGCCGAGGCGATCAAAGGTGGACAATGCGTCGGCGATGTAGTTGATCTGTGATTCGATCATGTACACCATCGAGGTGTGGCCGAGGCCGACATTCGGGCCGAGCAGGAAGAACATATTCGGGAAGTTGGCGACCGTCGAGCCCTTGTAGCCCTGCTGGCCGATCTCGTCGAACACCTCGGCCAGGGTGCGGCCGTCCTTGCCCGAAATGGTGTTGTAGGTCGGTGAATCGGTGACGTGGAAGCCGGTCGCCACGATCAGGGCGTCGATCTCGCGCTCGGTGCCGTCCTTGGTGACGATGGAGTTCGCGCGCACCTCGGCGATGCCGTCGGTGATCACGTCCACATTCGGGCGGCTCAGCGCCGGGTAGTAGTCGTTGGAGATCAGCATGCGCTTGCAGCCGATGCGGAAGCTCGGAGTGACCTTCTCGCGCAGCCGCGGATCGCGGATCTCCAGCTGGAGCTTGGCCTTGGCGAGCAGCTCGAAGGCCTGCATCAGCGCGGGGACCTTGGCGAGGCCGACGACCTGGGTCTCGCGCGCCGCGTAGATGGCGGCGCGGGATAGGCGCTGGAAGCCGGGAATGTGCCGGAATGCGAGCCGCTCGGGCAGCGTGTAGGGGCGGTCGAAACGGGGGAGCAGCCAGGGGGCGGTGCGCTGGTAGACGTCCAGGTGGGTGACATCCGGCGCGATGGACGGCACGATCTGGATGGCGGAGGCGCCGGTGCCGATGATGGCGACGCGCTTGCCCTTCAGGTCGGCGGCGTGGTTCCAGCGGGCCGAGTGGAAGATCTCGCCCTCGAAACCGTTGATGCCCTTGATATCCGGCAGTGCCGGTTCGCAGAGCGCGCCGACCGCGGAGACCACGGTATTCGCGGTGAAGCTGCCCTGAGTGGATTCGATATGCCACAGGTCGGTGGCATTGTTCCAGCGCGCGCCGGTGACGTCGCAGTTGAACAGGTGCTTGTCGAGGACGTTGTACTCGCGCGCGACGCCCTGGATGTACCGCTGGATCTCGCCCTGCTTGGAGAACGAGCGCGACCAGTTCGGATTCAGTGCGAATGAGTACGAGTACAGATGCGAAGGCACATCGCAGGCGGCGCCGGGATAGGTGTTGTCGCGCCAGGTGCCGCCGACATCGCTGCCGCGTTCCAGCACGAGATAGTCGTTGCGGCCCTGCTGGCTCAGCCGGATCGCCAGGCCCAGACCGGCGAAACCGCTGCCGATGATGATGGTCTTGACGTGGCGGGCTGGCCGGTCATCGACAGCTTTGTCTGTAACCTTGCGACTCATATAAGGCAGCGTACGGTCTTATTGAGCACGAGTCAACAGTATTGACCATCGTTCAGTAAGATGTCCGTGTGAGTCGCAAAGGTGCCGGTGAAGTGGTGAAGCGAACCCGCCTGAGCCCGGAAGAACGTCGCACGCAGCTGATCACCTTGGGCGCCGAGATGCTTGGTGACCGCGCCATCGAGGACATCTCGATCACCGAAATCGCCGAAGCGGCCGGGATCTCCCGCGGCCTGCTCTTCCACTACTTCCCGACCAAACAGGACTTCCAGCTGGCAATCGTCCGCCACGCCAATGCCGAGCTACTGGAGCGCATCGCACCCGACCGCACCCTCGGGGTGTTCGAGATGCTGCGCGATTCGATCGAGCGCTACATCGAATACGTCGGCGAGAACCGCAATTCGTATGTATCGCTACTGCGCGGCCCGACCAGTGTGAGCGCCGAGGTGCTCCCGCTCGTCGACCAGACTCGCAATGTCATCATCGACATCATCCTGACCGAAGTGCCCGTCGATATTCCGGACACCGACCGCCCCCGCCTCATCCTCGCCATGCGCGGCTGGATCGCCTTCGTCGAGGAGACCACTCTCACCTGGCTCCGCCACGAAATGATCACCCGCGAACAGTTGGTCGACCTGCTGGTTGAATCCCTACTCGCACTGGCACTTTCGCTCAATCCCGCACTGGCTGCCGCGCTGCGTGGGTGATCTGCGGTTTCGAGTACTTCTGGAAGATCGCGTAAACATTTCCTCCTGTGCAGCGGGTCCGTTGCGTCAGCGAAGATCGAGCACGTCGATGCGGGATGGCGAGCCTTCGCAAGGCCGTCGCCGGCGGCAAGCAACCGACGAAGCGCGATCGCAATTGGCGGCGGTCGAAACGCTGATGTCGATGCGGCGGGGCTAGGGCTAGTTCGAGGTCAGGCGACTTTCCAGGTTCGGTCCCCGAGAGTGACAACGACTTCGATTGTCCCGCCGAGTGCTGTGACATAGGCCTTGACGGTGTCGATTCCGGCGATCTCGCCGCGTTCGATCTTCGAGATCCTGGCCTGCGATACGCCGAGTGCTTCGGCCAGATTTACTTGTGTGAGACCCGCCGCCTTACGCATCTCGGCCAGCTGATGCCCCCGCACATACGCCTCGCGTCGCTCGCGTGCCGCAGCCGCGCCCGCTTTCCGCTCGGCATCGGGGCGTGGGTCGACTGCCCTCGCCTTCGCCCTGACGTCTTTCCACTTCACATATTCGGTACTCATCGTTGTTGCTCCTCTAGCGCTTCGAGGTGCTCCATGAAACGCCTGTCGGCCAATGGGATCGCATCGCGATACCACTTCTGCCAGTTACCCGACTTGTCTCCCGCGACGAGGACGATTGCCTCTCTGGCTGGGTCGAATGCGAAGAGCATTCGGATCTCGGTAGTCCCAGTCGAGGGAGGTCTCAACTCTTTCATGTTGTGATAGCTGCTGCCCTTGATCCGGTCGACCAACGGCCGCCCAGCGCAGGGGCCTTCTTCGGCAAGTTGATCGAGTGCATCCTCGATCAGATCGCCTGTTTCGGGATCACTCACGCAGATCGCCAAGTACCACGATTCCACCTCCGGATGAAGACTGATCTCCCAGCTCACCGACACGAGTATAACTTAATTGTCATACTCGCAAATCGGTGTACCCGACGTGACCGTGCATCGTCACAGTGAACTCGCAGGCGGGCGGCGGCGTTGATGGGGATACCCTGACGTATGGGTCTGGCGCGGCGGAAGTTGTTGCGGTTCGGTGCCGCTGGGTCGGTTGCGGTGTTGGTGGGGGCGTCTGCGGCGAGTAGTGCGCGGTTTCGGGCGCCGCGGTGGTTGGGGGATCCGTTTACGTTGGGGGTGGCTTCGGGGGATCCGGTGCCGGATGGGGTGGTGTTGTGGACGCGGCTGGCGCCGGATCCGTTCGCACCGGATGGGCTCGGCGGGATGGCGCAGCGTCCGGTGAGCGTGGACTGGGAAGTCGCGCACGATGAGCAGTTTCGGCAGGTGGTGGCGCGGGGGACGGCCGTCGCGACCCGTGAACTCGCGCATTCCGTGCACCCCGAAGTTGGCGGGTTGGAGCCGAATCGCTGGTACTTCTACCGATTTCGCGCGGGCTCGGCGATCTCACCGATCGGCCGTACCCGCACCGCCCCCGCGCTGGGGCAGCCCACGGCGCGCATGCGTTTCGCCTTCGCCTCCTGTCAATCGTGGAGTTCCGGCTACTACACCGCGTATCAGCATATGAGTGCCGAAGATCTCGATCTGGTTGTGCACCTTGGTGATTACATCTACGAACGAGGCTGGACGCGCGGTCGCGTCGGCATGTCGGTGGAGCCGCAATTCCAAGCCGAAGCCGTCGATCTGCCCGGCTACCGACTGCGCTATGCCCAGGCCAAGGCCGAGCGCCCGTTGCGCGCCGCCCATGCCGCCTTCCCCTGGCTCGTCACCTTCGACGATCACGAGGTCGACAACAACTGGGCGGGAGACTCACCCGGTATCGGATTCGATATCTACCGCATTCCCAAGCTCTTTCGCGGCCGCCGTGCCGCTGCCTTCCAGGCAATGTACGAACATCAGCCCTTGCGCATCGCGGCCCTGCCCGCCGGCTCGACCATGCACATCCACCGCCGCTACAGCTTCGGCGACCTCGCCGAAATCACCATGCTGGACACCCGCCAGTACCGCTCGGCGCAGGCTTGTGGCGACGGCGGTCTGGTCGCGGACTGCCCCGACCGCTTCGTCTCGGACCGCACGATTCTCGGTGCGCAGCAACGGGATTGGCTGATCGATGGTTTCAGCAAGTCCACCACCCGCTGGCAGATCCTCGGCAACCAGGTCTCCATGGGCCAATCCGACTATGACCTCGGCCCCGGCGTCGCGACCGGCACCGACTCGTGGGACGGCTACGTATCCGACCGCAACACCATCCTCGGCGCCGCCGCCGACCGTGGCGTCCACAATCTGGTGGTCATCACCGGCGACCGCCACCAGAACCACGCCGCCAACCTCCGCGCGGACTACTCGAACCCCGAATCCCCGGTCGTGGCCTCCGAATTCATCGGCACCTCCATCACCACCAATGGCAACGGAAAGGATATGACCCCGACCGGCCGCACTCTCCTGGCCGCCAACCCCGACCTGAAGTTCTTCAACTCCCAACGCGGCTACTCCCGGGTCTCACTGGACCACGGATTGTGGCGCAACGACTTCCGAGTAGTCCCTTACGTCAACCGCCCCGGCGCACCCATCCACACTCGCGCCGCTTTTGTCGTGGAGAATCGGGTTCCCGGCGTCACCGAGGTGTCGGGCTCTGACAGCCGGACCGGGCAACATTCCGGAGCTGGAACCGTGGGCTCGCCGCCGCGCTGACGCTGATGACCACGAGGTAGATCAACGCGTGGCGGCGGCGCGTGGCGGATTGGCCAAACCCAGGGCGGAGTTGAGGCGATACGCGCCGCCGAGCCCGTGGAACACGGCCATGAGCAGCGCCCCGGCGACGGCGCCGCCGATACCCGCAAGGGCATGGGCGGGCAGATCGGCCCAGTAGCCGATCAGCGCCGCGAGGGCGAGCCCCAAGGTGCCGGCCACGGCATTGCGCAGCGAATCGTTGCCCCACACATTCGGAAACTGTTCGCCGACCATGCCTTTGATGAAATGCGGGACGGCATTGGCGCCCAGCACGCCGGCGAGCACGGACAGCAGGATCGTATGCCACATATCAGCCACCTATTTTCAGTCTACGGTCGTTGACCGAATACTAGCGACTCGATCGCGTTCGGTCAACGATCGTAGACTGAAAGCATGAGTTCCCATCCCACCCGCCGCGCCGAACAACGCGACCGCACCCAAGCCCGGATCCTGGACGCGGCGCGGCAGCTATTCGCGGAGGTCGGCTATGACCGGGCCACCATCCGCGCGATCGCGGCGGCAGCCGACACCGATCCGGGCCTGGTGATGCGCTACTTCGGATCCAAGGACAACTTGTTCGCCCAGGTCGCACAATTCGAACCGGACGAGCTGATCACCGGGACGCCGCCGGAGGCGGCCGAACAACTACTTGCCGCACTCGAACAGAAACTTGCCGAGCAGCCCACCGACGCACTGACCGCGATCCGCTCCATGCTCACCCACCCCGACGCCGCCACCGAGGTCCGATCCGCCATGGTCGCCCGCCAACAACAGGCCGCCCAACACCTGGCTCCCGACGACGCAACCCTCCGCGCCGGCCTCATCGGAGCCCTCACCATCGGCACCGTCATCGGCCGACACCTACTCCAACTCGACGCCCTGCACGACGCCCCACCGGACCGCGTAACCGCCCTCCTCCGCCGCGCCATCCACGCCATCGCCCACGACCCCCCAGAACCCAGCCACTAACCACACCCAGCGGTCAGCGGAGTCGTATTGCGATCGGGGGCGCGGCTACCCCGGATACAAAGAACGCCGGGCCGAATCGCTCTGCGGGAGAGCGGATTCGGCCCGGCGTTGGGGTGCGGCGACTACGCGGTCGGCTCGAAGGCCTCGGCGACGATTTCGGCCTGCTCCACGGCGTGGACCTTGGAGGAGCCCGAAGAGGGGGCCGACATGGCGCGGCGGGAGATGCGGCGGAGCTTGGTGAAGCGCTCCGGGAGCAGCTCGGGGAGGTTCAGGCCGAAGAAGGGCCAGGCGCCCTGGTTGGCCGGTTCCTCTTGGACCCAGGCGATATCGGTCGCATTGGGGTAGCCCGCAAGTGCCTCGTTGAGGCGGAACTTGGGCAGCGGGTAGAGCTGCTCGATGCGGACGATAGCGACGTCTTCGCGCTTCTGCTTGGCCTTTTCGGCAACCAGCTCGTAGTAGAGCTTGCCGCTGGTGAGCAGGACGCGCTTGACCTTATTGCGGTCGCCGATGCCCTGTTCGTAGGTGGGCTCGTCGAAGACCGAGCGGAACTTCGATTCGGTGAAGTCCTTCAGGTCCGAGACCACGGCCTTATTGCGCAGCATCGACTTCGGGGTGAAGACGATCAGCGGACGGCGGATGCCGTCGAGCGCGTGGCGGCGCAGCAGGTGGAAGTAGTTCGCCGGGGTGGACGGCACGGCGACCGTCATCGAGCCCTCGGCACACAGCTGCAGGAAGCGCTCGATGCGACCGGAGGTGTGGTCCGGGCCCTGTCCCTCGTGGCCGTGCGGCAGCAGCAGCACGACCTCCGAGAGCTGACCCCACTTGGCCTCACCGGAGGAGATGAACTCGTCGATGATGGACTGCGCACCGTTGACGAAGTCACCGAACTGCGCCTCCCACAACACCAGTGCGTCCGGGTTGCCCAGCGAGTAGCCGTATTCGAAGCCGACGGCGGCATATTCGCTCAGCGCCGAGTCGTGCACCGCGAACCAACCCGGAGTGGTGCTGCCGATGTTGTGCAGCGGGGTGTACTCCTCGGCCGTCTTGCGGTCGATGATCACCGAATGCCGCTGGGTGAACGTGCCGCGACGCGAGTCCTGGCCCGTCAGGCGCACCGCACGACCCTCGTCTATCAGCGTGCCGAAGGCGAGCAGTTCGGCGAAGGCCCAGTCGACCTTGCCCTCGTAGGCCATCTCGCGGCGCTTCTCCAGTACCGGCTTGACGCGCGGGTGCACGTTGAAGCCGTCCGGCACATTGAGGAATGCGTCGCCGATGCGCTGCAGCACCGTCTTGTCGACGGCGGTCAGGATGGTGGTCGGCACCTGCTGGTCGTCCTCGACCGATTCGCTCGGCTCCGGGACGTACTTCTCCAGCTCGCGCACCTCGTTGAAGACCCGCTCCAGCTGACCCTGGTAGTCACGCAGCGCGTCCTCGGCCTCTTTGAGCGAGATATCGCCACGGCCGATCAGGCTCTCGGTGTAGGCCTTGCGCACCGAGCGCTTGGTATCGATGACGTCGTACATTTCCGGCTGGGTCATCGACGGGTCGTCGCCCTCGTTGTGGCCGCGACGCCGGTAGCAGACCATGTCGATCACGACGTCCTTGCGGAACTTCTGGCGGAAGTCCACCGCGAGACGCGCCACCCAGTCGCAGGCCTCCGGATCGTCACCGTTCACGTGGAAGATCGGCGCGCCGATGAACTTCGCGATATCGGTGGAGTATTCGGTGGAGCGGCTGTTCTCCGGTGCGGTGGTGAAGCCGATCTGGTTGTTCACCACGATGTGGATGGTGCCGCCGACCCGGTAACCACGCAGCCCCGACAGGTTCAGCGTCTCCGCGACCACACCCTGACCCGCGAACGCGGCGTCACCGTGCAGCATCAGCGGCATGACGGAGAAACCCTCCGGCCCGTCGCCCTTGTCCAGCAGGTCCTGCTTGGCGCGCACCAGACCCTCGAGCACCGGGTCGACCGCCTCCAGGTGCGAGGGGTTGGCGGTGAGCGAGACCTCGATCTCGTTGTCGCCGAACATCTGCAGGTAGGTGCCGCGCGCGCCGAGGTGGTACTTCACGTCGCCGGAGCCGTGGGTGGCAGCCGGGTTCATATTGCCCTCGAACTCGGTGAAGATCTTCGAGTACGGCTTGCCGACGATATTGGCGAGCACATTGAGGCGACCGCGGTGCGGCATACCGATGACGACCTCGTCGAGCGAATGCTCGGCGCACTGGTCGATGGTGGCATCCATCATCGGGATGACGGCCTCGGCGCCCTCGAGCGAGAAGCGCTTCTGCCCGACGTACTTGGTCTGCAGGAAGGTTTCGAAGGCCTCCGCCGCATTCAACCGGTTCAGGATGTACTTCTGCTGTGCGACAGTCGGCTTGACGTGCTTCTGCTCGACCCGCTCCTGAATCCACTGCAGCTGCTCGGTTTCCAGGATATGGGTGTACTCCACACCGACGTGGCGGCAGTAGGCATCGCGCAGCACCGAGAGCACATCGCGCAGCTTCATCCGCTCCTGGCCGTGGAAGCCCGCGACATCGAAGGTGCGGTCCAGGTCCCAGAGGGTGAGGCCATGCTGGGTGACATCGAGGTCCGGATGGCTGCGGAACTTGTCCTTGACCAGCCGCAGCGGATCGGTGTCGGCCATCAGGTGGCCGCGGTTGCGGTAGGCCGCGATCATCTCGAGCACGCGGGTGCTCTTGTCGACGCCGCGTTCCTTGACGTCCTTGCGCCAGCGCACCGGCTCGTAGGGCACGCCAAGGCCGTGGAAGATCTCGTCGTAGAACTCGTCGCTGATCAGCAGGTTGTGGATGGTCCGCAGGAAGTCGCCGGATTCCGCGCCCTGGATGATGCGGTGGTCGTAGGTCGAGGTCAGGGTCATCAGCTTGCCGATGCCGAGCTCGTTGATGCGCTCGTCGCTCATACCCTGGAATTCGGCGGGGTACTCCATCGCGCCGGCGCCGATGATCGCGCCCTGGCCCGGCATCAGCCGCGGCACCGAGTGCACGGTGCCGATGGTGCCCGGGTTGGTCAGCGAGATGGTGACGCCGGTGAAGTCGTCGATGCCGAGCTTGCCGTCGCGGGCGCGGCGCACGACGTCCTCGTAGGCGGTGTGGAACTGCCCGAAGGTCATGGTCTCGCAGCCCTTGATGGCCGCGACGGCCAGCGAGCGGTTGCCGTCCTTACCCTGCAGGTCGATGGCCAGACCGAGGTTGGTGTGCGCGGGGGTGATCGCGTTGGGCTTGCCGTCGATCTCGGCGAAGTGCCGGTTCAGATTCGGGAACGCCTTGACCGCCTGCACGATCGCGTAGCCGAGCAGGTGGGTGAAGGAGATCTTGCCGCCGCGGGTGCGGGCGAGATGGTTGTTGATGACCAGGCGGTTGTCGATCATCAGCTTCGCCGGAATGGCGCGCACGCTGGTCGCGGTCGGAACGGCCAGCGACGCGGACATGTTCTTCACCACGGCGGCGGCCGGGCCGCGCAGGATCTTCGCCTCGTCGGTCGCGGTGTCGGCGGGCTTCGGCGCGCCGGACGTGGGCGCGGCATTCGAGGTCGGCGCGGGAGTCGTCTGCCGCGCGCGGGTGGTGACCGGCGCGGGTGCGGGAGGCTTGGGGGCCGCCGGGGCAGGTGCCGCCGGGGCGGGGGCCGCTGGGGCCGCGTTCACCGGCGCGGGGGCCGGGGCCGGGGTGGCCACCTGCGCGGGCGCGGCCGTCGGCGCGGCGGCCTGACTGTTACCAGAATCACCCGCGACTTCGGGCGTGTAATCGGCGAGGAACTCGTGCCAACTCGCGTCTACTGAAGATGGATCCTGTTTGTACTTTTGATACATCTCATCGACTAGCCACTGGTTCTGTCCGAACTGGGAAGTTGAGCTGCTCACAGCAGGTGTTCGCCTCATTTCGTTCTTCGCGCTGCGACGTTTGTGACGTGCCCGGCACGGGGATCAGCGGATGCGCGCCGATGCGCCCTCTCTGAGGATAGGCCCAGCAGCAAATCAGCGGACCGACTGACCACCGGACAAACCCGCTCCCAAAGATGACGACCCGTCCTCGCTCGAGAATATTCCCCCCGCTTCGCTGGCCGCCGCCCAGAGCTGGGCATAGGGCCCATCGGCCACCAGCAGCACCTCGTGCGGTCCGATCTCGGCGATTCGTCCGTGTTCGACCACGGCGATCCGATCGGCGCGCGCGGCGGTACCGAGCCGGTGCGCGACGACGACGGTGGTGCGGTCCCGGGCCAGCGATCGGCTCGCTACCAGGACCGATGCCTCGGTCTCCGGGTCGAGGGTCGCGGTGGCCTCATCGAGCAGCAGCAGATCAGGGCGCACGAGTTCGGCACGGGCCAGTGCGATCAGTTGGCGCTGGCCCGCCGAGAGGCCGCGGCCGCGCTCGCCGACCGGGTGGCGCATGCCCTGCGGCAGTGCGGCGATCATGTCGGCCGCACCGACCGCGGTGGCGGCGGCCACGATCTCCGCTTCGGTCGCGGATGGTTTCCCGAAGGCAATGTTGCTGGCGACGTCGCCGGTGAACAGGTGCGCTTCCTGAGGGACTATGCCGAGCCGGGAGCGGTAGTCGGCCAGGCGGTAGTGCCGGATATCGATGCCGTCGACATGGATGGTGCCGGTTGGCTCGGCGTCGTCGGGTAGGTCGTAGAGCCGGGCCAGCAGTTTGACGATGGTCGACTTGCCCGCACCGGTCGGGCCGACCAGCGCCAGCGTCGAACCCGGCGGGATGCGCAGGGATACCCCGTCGAGTGCGGGTCTTTCGGTGCCCGGGTAGTGGAAGTGGATGTCGTCGAGGACGACCTCGCCGCGCAGGCCGTGGTCGATCGCGACCGCGTCCGGTGGATCGGCGGCGATCGAGGACGGGGTGCGCAGCAGATCGCCGATGCGGCGCAGGCCGACGCGCGCCTGCTGATAGCCGTCGAATACCTGGGACAACTGCAGGATCGGGCCGAAGAGCAACTGCAGATACAGCACGAAGGCGATGAGGGTGCCCGCGGTGGTCGCGTCCTCGGCAACCTCGCGGGCACCGAAATACACGACCGCGGCCAACGCCAGATCGGCCCAGGCGATGACGAAGGCGAAGTACATCGCGATGGCCCGCTGGGCGCGCATCCGGCTGGCGCGGTAGCGATCGGAGTATTCGGCGAAGCGGCGGGCGGCGACCGGCTCGTGCCGGTTGGCCTGGACGGCGCGCAGGCCGGAGACGTTCTCCTGGAAGTCGGCGTTGACGGTCGAGACGTGTTCGCGCGAGACGGTGTATGCGGTAGTGGAGACCCGGCGGAAGAGCACCGTCGCCACCAGCAGCGGCGGCAGCGCGATCAGCACCACCGTGGCCAGCGAGGCATCGATGACCAGCAGTGCCACCGCGATCCCGACCAGGGTGAGCAGGCCGATCAGCGTGGTCGCCACGCCGGTCTGCAGGAAGGTCGACAGCGCGTCCACATCGGTGGTCATCCGGGTCATGATGCGGCCGGACAGCTCGCGTTCGTAGTAGTCCAGACCCAGCCGCTGCAGGTGTGCGTAGCTGCGCACACGCAGGCCGTAGAGCACGCGTTCGCCGGTGCGCGCGGTGAGTACGGTGGTCGCCGCGCCGACCGCGAGGCCGAGGACCACCAGTACCGCCCCGAGCGTTCCGGCGCGGGCGAGGGCGACCGAATCATGCCCGCTCACACCGGTATCGATGGCGTAGCGCACGATCGGCGGGAAGGCGACGCCGATCAGTGTGTCGAGTGCGAGCAGGGTGATGACGCTCAGCACCAGCCAGCGCACCGGCCGCAGCAGCCGAGCGAGCCGGAACTCGGGATCGGGTCGGCGCAGTTGCTCATCGTCGAGCCCGGGTTGTTCGGTGGCGGGTGGTAGACGCTCGATGGTGCGGCGCAATTCGGGAGTTTCGCTGAGATCGGCTGCCGCGCCCGAGAATCCGCCCGGTCCGCCGGTGGCCGTCGTGGCGCGGCCGAGACCGGCCGGCACGACCGGGGCAGTTGCGTCGGTTGCGTATGTGGCCGGGCCGGGGAGCCTGATCACCCGATCCGCATGGGCGAGTGTGGACTCCCGATGTGCCAGGATCAGCGTCGTGCGGCTGCCCGCATCGGGCAGCTTGTCGAAGATGGCCGCCTCGGTGACCGCGTCGACCGCGGAGGTTGCGTCATCGAGCACCAGAATTCGTGGCCGCGCCAATAGCGTTCGGGCCAGCGCGATCCGCTGCCGCTGCCCGCCGGACAGGGTCAACCCGCGCTCGCCGACCACGGTGTCATAGCCATCCGGCAGTTCGGTGATGAACTCGTCGGCCGCGGCGAGCTTTGCGGCATGCCGGATTTCGGCGTCGGTGGCCGCGGGACGGCCGAGGGCGATATTGGCGGCGATGGTGTCGCTGAACAGGAACGGGTCGTCGAAGACCACGCCGATCGCCGCGCGCAGATCGACCGCGCGCAGGTCGGCGATATCCACGCCCTTGGCGTCTCGCGGATCGGCCGTTGGATTGTCGGTTTTCGAGCGGGTGGCCCCCGCTCTCGAACTGGCGAATTCGTCCGCAGCGGTGCTGGATTCGGTTCCGAAAAGCCGAATGGTGCCGGAATCGGGGGCGTAGAAGCGGGGGAGCAGCAACGACAGCGTCGACTTTCCGGAGCCCGCGGGACCGATGATGGCCACGGTTTCGCCGGGGTGCACGGTGAGGTCGAGGTCGCGCAGGATCGGCTGGGCGGGATCGAATCCGAAAGTGAGGGCGTCGATGTCGATGCCGAGGGGTCCGTCGGGCAGGTCGGCAGGGACGGGTGGGTCGGCGATTTCGGGGGCGGCATCGATGACCTGGTAGACGCGTTCGGCCGCGGCTCGGGTCAGCTGCGCCATGATGACCACCGAGGACATGGTGCGGGTGGTGACCGTCATGGTGGTGACATAGGCGGAGAAGGCGAGGAAGGTGCCGATTCCGATGGACCCGTGCAGTGCGAGCAGGCCGCCGACGACGATGACCGCGACCAGCCCGGCTTGCGGAATGGTGGTGACCGCGGGCGCGAACCGCGCGTTGATCGCGGCGGCCCGCATGCGTTCGGCGTAGAGCGTGCGTCCGTGCTGTTCCAGTACCCGCACCATCCGGGCCTCCTGGCCGAAGCCCTTCACCACGCGGACGCCGGTGACCGTCTCTTCGACATGCTGCGCGACCTCGGCGGCTCGCTGCTGTGCCGACCAAGTCGCGGCGTAGAGCCGCGGCCGCATTCGGTAGACCAGCAGCGCGATCGCCGGGACGACCAACAGCGCGACAGCGGCGAGCGGCGGCGACAGCCACACCATGACGACGGCGGCGAGCAGGAATTCCAGCAGCGCCAAACCGGACAGCGGGACCATCGCCAGCAGGCCCTGCACCAGTTGGAGGTCGGTGATCGAGCGGGATACCACTTGGCCGGTGCGCAGTGCGTCCTGGCCGACTCCGTCGAGGCGTTGCAGTGAGCCGAGCAGGTCGATCCGCAGTGCGTGCTGGACGTCGAGTGAGAGCCGTCCGGCCAGCATGCGTCGTCCGAAGGCGGCCGAGAAGCGGCCGACCGCGACGAGGGCGAGTAGTCCGGCGACGGTGCCGATGACGGCGGTATCGCCGTGTCCCGCCGCGTCCACGGCGCGTTTCGTCAGCAGTGGTGCGGAGATTTCGACCAGTGCTCCGGCGATCAATGCGACCGCGATGCCCGCCACCGTTCCCCGGTGTGACCAGCACGCGGTCCACAGTCTGCGCATCCAGCCCGATTCATTCAATTGCGCTGCTCACCCGTCTTTGTCGGCTCATACCGACGGTAACGACGCGGATCGCCATCGGATTTGTTCCCCGCGGTACGGACAATTTCGGGGGCGCTGGTCCGATGGCGACCGGTTACGGGGTCAGATATCGCGTTTGCGGAGCAACCACCAGGCGCCGCCGCCGATGCCGAGGGTCCACAGCAGCAGGACCACCAGCGCGGCGGGAGTCGGGGCCAGGAAGTCGCTGTCGGTGAAGGAGTCGACCGCGACCGTACTGATGGTGGCTGCGCCGGGGAGCATGGTGACCATTCCGGCGAAGCCGATGGCCTTGGCGACGATCCAGAGCAATGGCTCGATGATCAGCAGCCAGCCGAGCATCGTGACGATCGCACCGGTGGAGGTGCGCAGTAGCAGGCCGAGACCCGCGCCGATCACCGACCAGCAGACCGCCGCGAGCAGGCCGCCGCCGAAGACCGCGAGCAGGCGCAGGCCGAAGTCGAATTTGCCGCGGCCGAAGGCGAGCAGACAGGCGAACGCCAGCAACTCGACCACGAATGTCATCGCCACTGCGAATCCGGCGGTGACCAGGAGTTTCGCGGCGGCGAGCCGGTCGCGGTCCGAGGTGAACAGTGCCGTGGACGGCATTGTCGCGTAACGGTATTCGGCGCCCGCCCCGGCGGCGCCGAAGGCCCCCGCGAGCACGATTGCGATGGCAAGGCCGATGTAGAGCCCGATGGTCGCGGCACCGGTCGCCGGATCGGATTTGGGGTTGGCCGGTCCGGCGGCCACCGCAGTGACCGTGCTCGCGACGAGGGCGATCGCGGGAATCAGCGCGGCCAGGATCCGGCTGGCGCGCAGTGTGGTGACCTTGCGGACCTCGGAATTGACGGCCGGAACGAGGTCCGGGGGCAGAACGGCGATCATCGTGGAATCCCCTGGGGCGTCGGTTGGGGCGGTGCGATCCCGGCGTAGGGGGCGGGCGGTGCTGGGCGGGCCGGTTTGACCAATGCTGCGAGCACTCGATCGGGATGGATCTGGTCGGCGATGATGCTGTCCACGCGCACACCGACCGCTGTCGCCGCCGCGCGGATCTGCGCTTCGGTCGCCTCGGCCACCGCGAGCCGTCCGTCCGGCCGGATCACCGCGTCGGTAAATCCCTGTGCGGCCAGCATGGTGGCCAGTGCGATCGGCGGGGACGCGGCGACGACCAGGCGATCGGGGTGGCCGCGCCGCAGCCGGGCGGGGGTGCCCTGGTAGACCACCGAACCCTCGCTCAGCACAATGATGTTGTCGGCGATCGGAATCACGGTCGCCAGGCTTTCGCTCGACAGCAGGACGGTGCCGCCGCGGCGGGTATGGCGCCGCAGGAAGTCCTGTAGCCACCCGCGTTCGGCGGCGTCGAGATCGGCCATCGGTTCGTCGAGGATCAATAGTTGTGGATCGCCGAGTAGTGCGGTCGCCAGTGCCAGTCGGGTCTGTGATCCGGCCGGTAGCGCACCCGCCCGCGTCCGCGCCCAGGCACCGAGGCCGACCGCCTGGATCACCTCGTCGACGCGCGCGTCCTCGATACCCGCGGCCGCCGCGTACACCAGCAGGTGATCGCGTGCCGAGCGCGCCGGATGCAGACCGCGCGGCATCAGCATGCCGCCGACGACGGCCGCGGGACGGCGCTGCGGCTCGCCGGGCCGTCGCGAGCCCGGCCCGCCGACCGCCGCGGTACCCGTGGTCGGTTCGAGCAGGCCGAGCAGGATGTGCAGAATCGTCGACTTACCCGCGCCCGCCGGCCCGACCAGGGCCGCGACCGTCCCGGATGGGACGGTGAAGCTGACGTTCTCGATCCCGGTGACCAGGTCGTAGCGCTTGCTCAGGCCGCGGACGGAGAACGCGAGCGGTCGGCCCGCGCTCATCGTGGCGTGGTCGGGGGTTGCGGCTTGACCGGATCCAGTGCAGGCAGCGGATCGGCATCGATGATCAGCTGGCGATCGGCGGGCCAGGTCACCGGCGCGGGCCCGAATGCCTTGCGCGCGTTGCCGATCGTGGTCTTGCCCAGCGTCCGGTTGCCGACACTGCCGATCACCGCGCCGATGCCAGCGGGCACCACCTTGCCCGCCATCAGGGCGGCCCGTTTGGTGATGAACCGGATGATGAATCGCTTGAGCAGCGAATCGTTCATGCTCGACAGGCCGGGAATCTTATTGGCGAACAGCGTGCCCCAGTTCTTCGCCGAATGACCCACGGTCTTCTCGACGATCTCCATCCCGCTCTCGCCGAGTACGACGGCGAGCACGAGTGCCCGCCGCGTCTCCTTGTCCTCGGGGGAGATGCCGTGCACGGCCGCGACGGCCAGCGTGAACACCGCGGACGCCTCCATGAAGAAGGTGGTCTCGGCACTCACCGCCGCGATCGCCGCGACGGTGCCGACCCCGGGCACCGCGGCGGTCGCGCCGACCGCACCGCCGCTGCCGGTCACCGCGAGCAGATACTGGTTCTCCAGCCGCTGGATGATCTGCGCGGGACTCTCCGACGGATGCGAACGCCGCAGCCGGTCCACGTACCTGGCGACGGCGGGCGCCTGCAGGCGTGACCCGGTATCGAGTAGCTGGACCACCGTCTTCTCGAACGTGCCTTTGAACACGGCGATATCCTCCTCTTCCGCCTGTACGGGATGAACCTTATGGCACCGACCGCCATCAACTCGTCATGACAACGATGTACCCGGTCGACCTGGTTCCCCGCATGTCGGTTCCATCACGCCGGTTCGCGCAGGGCAGCGACCCTTTCCGCGAGCGGTGGCGGTGGCGGCGGGGTGCCGTCGCCGAATGGTCTGCCGCCCAGCGCTTCTCGGCCGTGCGGGGTCAGCCAGTCGGTCAGCTCCGGGCCCTTGGGCACGATCCGCGTCGGGTTGATATCGGTATGCACGACGTAGTAGTGCACCTTGATCTGCTCGAAATCGACGGTGTCGCCGAACCCCGGCGTCTGATAGAGGTCGCGCGCATAGGCCCACAGCACCGGCATTTCGGTCAGCTTGCTGCGATTGGTCTTGAAGTGGCCGTGATAGACCGGATCGAATCGGACCAGTGTGGTGAACAGCCGCACGTCGGCCTCGGTAATGGTGTCGCCCACCAGGTATCGCTGGGTGGTCAGACGTTCGGACAGCCAGTCCAATCGGGCGAACAGCCGGTCGTAGGCTGTCTCATAGGCTTCCTGTGTCCCCGCGAATCCACACCGGTAGACGCCGTTGTTGACATCGTGGAAAACGGCCAGGTTCACCTCGTCGATCTCGGCCCGCAGCTCCGCCGGATACAGCTGCGGCGCACCCGGTCGATGGAATTCGGTCCACTCGGTGGCGAAGTCGAGCGTGATCTGCGGGTAGTCATTGGTCACCACCTGCCCGGTGGCGACCTCGACCATCGCCGGAACCGTGATGCCGCGCGGGTAGTCCGGGAATCGCGCCAGGTAGGCGTCGCGCAGCCGGGGAATGTTGAGCACCGGATCCACACCGCCGGGATCCAGATCGAAGGTCCAGCTGAGCCTGTCGTGGGTCGGACCGCACAGCCCCAGTGAGATCGCGTCCTCCAGTCCGAGCAGCCTGCGCACGATCAGCGTGCGGTTGGCCCAGGGGCAGGCTCGCGCGGCGATCAGGCGATAGCGGTCGGCCTCGACCGGGTATCCGTCGCGTCCGTCGGCGGTGATGCGGGTGGTGATGTAATTCGTATCTCGCTTGAACTCGCCAGACTCGACGTAAGAGGCAGTTTCCGATACCGACTTGGTCACTCGAATAGTCTGGCAGATCGAGATTTCAGGGTATGGCCGTCGCCGGAGCGGGTGAGCCTAGTCTTGCCCAATGAGTGATACGAAGGCCACCCGACTGACCCGGGAATCCACCGATGGCGGCGCCGAGGTCGCGACCCTCACCCTGGCCAATCCGCCGCTGAATCTCTTCGACCAGTCGATGCTCGACGCGCTCATCGACGATCTTGCCGATCTGTCGGCGAATCCGCCGCGCGCGGTGCTGCTGCGGGCCGAGGGCAAGCTGGTCTCCGGCGGTGTCGACGTGCACGTCTTCGACGGTCTGACGATCGAGCAGGGCGCCGAGCTGTGGCGCACCCTGTTCGCGCAGATCATCCATCCGCTGGAGGCGCTGCCGTGTCCGGTGGTCTTCGCCGCGCACGGCCTGACCCTGACCGCCGCCTTCGAAATGGCGCTGGCCTGCGACATCATCTTGGCCGCGCCGAAGGCGAAATTCGGTCTGGTGGAGACGGTCGTCGGCCTGACCCCGTCGATGGGCGGCCCGCAGCGGCTGGCCGAGCGTGCCGGATCGGGCCGGGCCCGCGAATTCGTGATGACCGGCGACCTCTACGACGCCGCGACCATGGCCGAATGGGGCGTGGTGAACGCCATCCACGACGACGTCGACACCGCCGCACGGGATTTGACGAATCGGCTGGCCCAGGGGCCGACCAGGGCGCATGCCGCGACCAAGCAGATCATCGAGGCGTGGCGCTCCGGTGGTGTGGCACATGCGGATTCGGTGACCCCGCAGGTGTCGGGCGCGCTGTTCGACACTGCGGATCTGCGCGGCGCGGTGCGCAGCTTCCTGGAGGTCGGACCCGGGAAGGCCACTTATACCGGTCGGTGACGGCCAGGACACGTTCCTCCCCTATGCCCACGAAATTGTGACTCGCGTCATATAGTCGCAAGAGCCTGCAAGCTCGAGGCGTGTGCGGAGGACCCATGTCGCAGTTCTTGGTCGAGTACCCACCGAATCATCCGCATGCCCGCGATGCTCCGCTGGCTCGTGGCGCCGACGGGGTGCTGCGCTACGGCAATCTCACCCCCGCGCTGACCGAACTATTGGATCTGCAGGTGCACGCCTTCTCGACCAGGGAGGCGGTGGTGGAGATCGGCGGCCCCCGGCTGACCTATCGGGAGCTGTGGCACTCCGCCTCCCGCATCGCGGGCGGCCTGCAGGAACACGGCATCGGCTTCGGCGACCGGGTCGCCATCCACATGCCAGCGGGTGCGCGCTGGGTGCAGGCGTTCCTCGGCGCGCTGCTGAGCGGCGCGGTCCCGGTGTTGGTGCACGACGGACTGCCCGATGCGGTGGCCGAGCGGGTGATCGCGGACAGCAGTACCGATTTCGTACTCGGTGGCGATAGCGAGGCCCTGCCCGACGGCGCCGCCTACATCGATGACGGTGCGGCACTGAGTGATCTGGCGCTGCTCTGCTACACCAGCGGCACCGGGGTGTGTCCGATCAACACCACCGTCGCGCCCAAGGGTGTCGAGCTGACCAACGAAAACCTGCTCTCGGCAATTCGTTCCGTTGTCGCGGCGCTGGACCTGCCGACCGACGGCCTGCGCAATCTGCTGCTGCTGCCGCTGGCGCATGCGAGCGGCTGTGTGGACCAGATGCTGCCGACCTTCGCGGTCGGCGGCACTGTCGTCCTCGCGCCGGGGCGCCGAAGACTCGCCGAAACCATTGTCTCCGAACGGATCGATATGGTTTCCGCGACACCACGCATCTTCGCCCGGCTGCTGCCCGAGCTCGCGGCGCTGCGCACCGAGGGGCTGTGCACCGAGGGCATCGTCCGGGTCAGCAATGCGGGCCATCGCGGCGAACGCGTCGCCGATGCCACCGATCCCGCGGATCTGGCCGCCACACTGCGGGATATATTCCCCGCCGCCCGGCGGTGGTCGGTCTGGGGCGCGACCGAAACCAGCGGCATCGGCCTGGTCGTCGACGGTGAAACCGACACCGCACCCGGTGCCGATCCGATACTCGGCTTCGCCTTCGGCGGTACGGAATTGGCGCTGTGGGGGCCGCAGGCGCAGGCCGGACACGGCGAATTACTATGTCGCGGGCCCAATGTCACCCGCCGCTACTGGAACGATCCGGAGACCACCGCGGACCGCTTCACCGGAAGTTGGTTCCACACCGGCGATCAGGTCAGCATCGATGCCGACGGTCTGGTCCGGCGCGAACGGGCGCAGGCCGGGTAGCTCACTCGAGCAGCCGATCGCGCAGCCGTTCGCGCAGCTGTGCGGTGAATCCGATGGCGGTCAGATAGGACTCGACATCGCCGTGCTGTTCGCGCACCGCATCCGTCGCGACCTGCAGGTAGTCCTCGCGGACGCCCAGGATATCGATGGAGAGTTCAACTCCCGCAGTGAGTTTCGGTGCCATCATGGCGCGTAGGGCGGGGACGGCGTCATTGCTGGCCAGGAAGTCGGCGAGCAGATCGGCCTCGCTGACCGCGACCGCGCGCAGCAGGGTGGCGATGGCCCAGCCGGTGCGGTCCTTACCGGCCGCGCAGTGCACGAGCACGGCACCGTCGCCGCTGGCGATCGTCTCGGCGATGGCGATAATCGCGGTATTCGCCTCGGGCAGGGTCGGGAAGTACCGGTAGACCTCGAGCATGTGCGCGAATGCGGAGTTGGTCTGTGCATCGTGCGGCGGCGCCTCAGCCATCCGGGAGTCGAACGGAGTGAGGTTCAGTCGCACGCCGTCGGGCAGGTTGTCGTGGCCGATGTGGTCGATCTCGCGGGGCCCGCGCAGGTCGTAGACGTCGGTGACGCCGAGTTCGCGCAGGATGGCGTGCCCGGGCAGATCCAGGCCGCTCAGCTGAGCCGAGCGCAACAGCACGCCGGGGCGGATCCGCGCGCCGTCGATGGTGCGCAGACCGCCGAGATCGCGGAAGTTGAAGGTGCCGGTCAGGTAGAACTGGTCGGCCGAGGGCGAGAGAGTCACCGATCAAGGCTAACCAGACGACGGGGTCACCGAGGTGTCGATCGAGAGGCCAATACAGAACCGCTGGCTGTCCAGTTTGCGAGGCTTCTGATGTGTGATCCGACACATCTTGCCGGAAGGGGAACAAGTCGGCCCGTAGTCTGGTCAATGGTGTTGTTCGGGCGGGCAGTGCGAGAGTGACGCCCCTGGAAGCGATTCCGGCGGATACCGATCGATCGCAGCGGCATTCCGTTTGGGTAACAAAACATTCTTCCAGTCTGGAAATACCCAACGAACCCGTTCTTAAACCCCGGAAACCCTCTACCATTGATGAATGTTGGACTGGGCATCCAGGGAAATCCCGATCGGAAGATTCATGATCGCGGTTCGCCATGTTCAGCGAGCCGTGCCGATCAGGGCGCGTGAGTTCTTTCCCCGAGGGAGTCGGCGTTGAGCGTACGTGGAGAAATGGCAGCGGTTCGGTTGCGGCCGACCATCTGCGAGGCCGTCGAGAAGGCGGCTGCCTCACTCGATTTCACCGGAGTGCGAGCACTTCGGGTGTTACTGCATGCCGGTGCCAGCGCTTACTGGCCCCTGGTCAAGGCTGAACCGGCCAAACAGGCGCGGGCGTACGAGGCGACAGCACATCAGTTGGTCGAGCGCTGGGACGGGCAGACCGAATGTGTCGCCGATCCGAAGGCCTCGGCCCTGTTCCGGGAGATGGATTCCGAGGCGGCGAGCTTCCTGGCGCTCTGTGCCGACCGGTCGGGCACGCAGTGGTTGGAGCCGGTGGATGCCATCGCGACCTATGCGGTCTCGGTACTGCAGGGCACGGTGCTGCGCTGGCTCGCCGATTGCAATGACGAGACGACCCTCGTGGTGCTCGACGACCTGGTCAGCAGCTTGGCCACCAGGGCGGTCGAAGTCTGACCCTGCGCGGTACTGGACGTTTGACCAGTTAAATGGTTGAGTTGTTCCGTGAGCGAGCGCAGCGAGCGAACCGTCAACACAGCACCTTCGGGCACGGCGGAGCCGAGCGTCAGCGAGGCCGCGGGCGTGACCGAAACGTCGCCGATTGCTGGACTGCATGCGGCCACGGCCGAGCTGGACCCGCCGCTGGCCGCCCTCGACCTGACCGCACTGCGTGCCAATGCCGCTGACCTGGTCCGTCGCGCGGGTGGGGTGCCCATCCGGGTGGCGAGTAAATCGGTGCGCTGCCGGGCGGTACTCGAGCAGGTGCTCGGCACCGGACTCACCGCGGCCGGCGGCTTCGCGGGCATCATGTCGTATTCCCTGGCCGAGGCCATCTGGCTGGTCCGGCTCGGCGCCCGCGATGTGCTGCTGGGCTATCCGACCGTCGACCGTGCGGCGCTGGCCGAACTCGCCGCCGATGACACCCTGCGCGAATCCATCACCTTGATGGTCGACGATGTCGCGCAGCTGGAACTGATCCGCGCCGCGGTCGGCACCGATCTGGTGCGGCCGCGAATCTGCCTCGATGTGGACGCCTCGCTGCGCATCGGACCGCTGCACCTTGGCGTTCGGCGCTCGCCGATCCGCACAGCCGAACAGGCCGCCGCGCTCGCGCGTGCCGCGCTGAGTCGCGGTTTCGATGTGGTCGGCGTGATGACCTATGAGGCGCAGATCGCCGGACTGCCCGACTCCAATATCGCTGTGCGCCTGGTGAAGCGGGCCTCGGCGGCCGAAATCGCGAAGCGCCGCGGGCAGGTTCTCGATGCGGTGCGCTCGGTGGTCGGCAAGCTGGCGATCGTCAATAGCGGCGGCTCCGGATCCATCGAGGTCAGCACTGCCGATTCGGATGTGACCGAGGTGACCGCGGGCTCCGGGCTTTATGTGCCGACCCTGTTCGATCACTATCGCTCCTTCACCCCGCGCCCCGCGCTGTTCTTCGCGACATCGGTGCTGCGCAAGCCGACCCCGTCCATCGCAACGGTTTTCGCGGGCGGTTACATCGCCTCCGGTCCGACCGGGCCGTCCCGGGTGCCGAAGCCGGCGTGGCCCGCTGGTTTGAAGCTGCTCGGCACCGAGGGTGCGGGCGAGGTGCAGACCCCGCTGTCCGGGGCGGCCGAACTGCGGATCGGTGATCGGGTGTGGTTCCGGCATGCCAAGGCCGGTGAGCTGTGCGAGCGGTTCAACGAGGTGCATCTCGTCGACGGCGACGGCACGCGCACGACGGTGCCCACCTACCGCGGTGAGGGCAACTGCTTCGGCTGAGCCGGCGGCAATTGTGAATTCGCCGTGGTTGCGAGGGTGAATTTCAAGATCGTATGCGGATACCGCGGCAGTGCATATTCAAATAAAGAACCAACCGGTCCGCATGAATATTTCGATCATGTGCCGACCGACCTCTGAAAGAAATATTCAGCACATCTGGCTCAGCTGAGTCGCAGGAATGTCGCCAGATCCGCGAGATCGTCGGGGGTATTCGGCAGATATTCGGTGAGCAGGGGTGACCGGATAATGACGGCCTTCCACATGGCTCGGCACAGTGTGGCTTGAACCATGCTGCGCGACAACAGGAACCGCATGCCGTAGGGGGCATCATCGGGGCTGGATGTGGTCATCGACAGCAGGACCACCGCGGCCTCCCGGCCGCGGAAGCGTTCGGGAGTGCCGACCAGCACATCCTCGATCTTGGCCCGCGCCAGCAGCGTTCGGATCAGTCCGACCTGGGCACTGTAAGGCGCGACCACGAGTATGTCGTGTGGATGCAGCCGCCGCGTCATGGCGCCGGTCGTCCACGAGACCCCGAGCAGGGCGCGCACCCGGCGGACCACCTCGCGGGCCTCGGCCACCGATTCGGTCGCAGCACCGGTGTGCTCGACCAGCACCGTCTCCACGCCGGGCTCGACACCCTCCAATTGCCGTGCGAGCGTGACGGTCTCATTGGAGCGCAGGCGGTTGTCGTAGTACAGCCGGGAGATCGGGTCGCAGACGCGCGGGTGCATCCGCCAGGTGCGATCGAGGAAGTAGCCGCGATCGGCGGGCAGGGTATTGCGGCCCTCGGTGAGCCAGCCGAGCACCGATTCGTCGACCGGCTCCGGATGTGTGCCACGCGCCACGGCGGGCGCGGGATCGCCGAGTAGCAGCAGATTGCGCGCACTCACCGCGACCGCGATGGTATCGGCGAGCGGGAAGCTGCCAGCGTCGGCGATCACCAGCAGATCGAGACCATCGCCGGGCACCACCTCATCGTCGGCGAAATCGGCCGGGGCGCCACCGATGACGCAGCCATTGACCGCATTGTCCAGGAACCGCGGATAGCGGGCACCATCGATCACCGACCACTCCGGCGCCAGCGCCTCGACGTCCTTCTTGGCCACCAGTTCGGGCAGCACGCCCATGGCGACGATCATGTCGAGCAGGCTCTCCACCGTTGAATGCGATGGCGCGACAACGCCGACGCGCCACTTGTGCCGGGTGACCAGACGTTCGATCGACCTGGCGACGGTGGAGGTCTTGCCGGTGCCGGACGGCCCCTGCACCGCGAGGTAGGAGCCATCGAGATCGCGCAGCGCGGCGGTGATGGCCGCGGCGTGGTCACCGTGCACATCCGGTAGCCGGTCGGCTCGGCGCAGCCGCGGCGGTCGGCGCGCCAGGATGTCGAAGACCGCGCTCGCGGGAACCTCGGGCAGCGCCATCAGCAACTGCTGGGCCGCGAATTCGACGGCGGTCTCGATATTCTCGTCCCAGGCGGGCAGTCCCGGTGCGATCGCGGTCGGCAGCTCGTCATAGGGTTCGCAGCCGTCGGGTAGCAGTTCCTCCAGCCGGACGGTGTCGTCGAAGTTGGCGTCCACCGAACAGCCGAGCACGGTCGCGGAGGCGGTCGCGCGCCGACCCACGGCGGTGATCATTCCGGCGGCGACCGGCTGATCGTAGAAGGTGTACACCGTGGTGCCCGGTGTCAGCACCGTGCCGGTCGCGGCGCCGCCCGCGGTATCGGCGCCGCCCCAGCCGATGCCGATTCGTCCGGTCAGTGTGAGATATCTGCGCATCGTCGGCTGATGCGGGCCGCGATGCCATTTGGTGTCCACCGTGCCCCAGTCGGCCACGAGTACTCCTGGCGCGTCGGACCATTCGTCTACCGGATGACTGAGCCGGTCGGCATGTGCCAACCACAGCGGCTGGCGCTCGCGCCGGTGATAGCCGAGGGCCGCGGCCATCAGCGCGGCGGGATGGCGCGGTTCGCCCTGTGCCGCCGCGAATTCCGCGAGTGCAGCCTCGATCGAGGAGGGCCGTGCCGGCGGCACCGGATCCGGCTCGTCCGGACTCGGCACCAGGCACCACGAACTCGCCTGGTCCAGCAGTGCCGCATCCGGATCGACGCGCTGTTCGGCCGCTCGATCCTGCAGCCAGTCGCGCAGCCGCAATACGGTGACGCAATCGCGTTCCGCAGCACCGGAATGCGCCGCGCCGGGCAGCAGCCGCCGCAGTCGGCTCAGGCGATAGGAGCGCTCCCCGATCAGCAGGGCATTGCGCACAATCGGATATAGGTCGACCAGCACACCCGCCTGCAGCAGATCCTCCACGATCTCCTCGCCGATCCCGTAGCGGCCGGTCCACCGCAGCAGCGCCGAACGCACTTCGGAGGTGTAGTGGTACACGCGCATATCCGGATACATCCGCAGCCGTTGGGCGACATAGTCGAGCACCTCGCCCAGCGCGCGTCGCCGCCCGGCCTGCTCATCGGTCATCGCCGGAGACGGTGCGGTCGCCGTGCCGAACGGGGCGCGGAAGGCCAGATGGACTGTGGCCGGACCGCCCACCTCGATACCGACCAGCTGACCCGATGGTCCCTCCTCGATGGTGAGTGAGAGATCGCCCGGCGACGGCGGCGGCAGGGCACCCAGCGCGATCGCGTCGACCAGGGTGTGCGTCGGCTGTCCGGAATCCTCTCGGTGCAGCTGGATTTCGGCCTGGCGGCGCAGTGCGCCGAAGGTGCGCGGTGGCATGCCGGGTACGGTGGCGGCGGTATTCGCCAATCGGTCGATGGTGCTCACGCCCGCTTCGCGCAGTCTGGCTCGTGCGGTGCGCGGCATCCCGGCGACCAATAGCAGATCGCGTGCCGCCGACAGCGCCGCGGTGCAGGTCGGGCAGTGGCCGCAGGCGAGATAGCGCGGATCGCCCCACTGCACCGGGAGCAGTTCGCTCAGTTTGTCTTCCAGGATTCGCTCGACTCGCCCGCGCCGGGCGAGATACACCGGCACCAGATCGATGAGCGGGTAGCTCCGGCTGTCCTCGCGTAGGTGCAATCGAACCAGGGGTGCGGTCAGCGCGCCGCTACTGTCCAAGGCGTCGGCACACGCGGCGAGTTCGAGTGCCGCCCCGATGCGATCCGGTGGGTCCGCCGCGGTGCCGTGCACGGTGTAGCGGACCCGATGGCCGGCCCGCACCAGAAAATCGCTGGCGCAGACGAATTTACCGTCGAAGAAGGTGGCACCGTGGATCACGCGCGCCCCGGCGCGCAGTGCGGCGATGGTCTCGGCATTGGCGGCCCGCAGTGCGGCGATATGGGCCCCGGGATCGGTCACCGGATCGTACTCGGCCGCCTCGCTTCGGATCTCGACCAGCTGACCGCCGAACCGGTCGCGGAAGTCCGCGAGTCTGCGTTCGCGCGAATCGTCGAATCCGGTGCGCGGCACCGGATCGGGCACCGCATCCACCGGGCCCGCGATGATGCCCTGTTCGGTATCGAGGGCACGCAGCAAAGCGAATTCACACTGCGCCGCGCGCACGAGGTCGACGGCGGAGCAGACGACACGATCACCGAACACGATCAAACGCGGCCCTCCTGTGTCTTCGCCGGACACGGACGGCAACACTGTAGCTAGCCGCTACCATCGCGTGGAACTCGGTGTCGGCGGGTCGCTACGGCTGGTCGTTTCGAGTAGCTACGGCTGGCGTCCGACCCGTCGCTCGCAGCAGCGGTGCGGCCGGTCCGGTTCAGGAGCGCGGCTTACGCCGTTCCGGTCGCTTGCCCCCGTCGCGATCGCGACGCGGTCCGGCGCGGAACGCACGCCCGCCGGGCGGGCCCTGATCGAGCTGCAGCTGGATCAGCTGGCCGCTGATCCTGGTGCGCCGCAATGCTTCCAGGGTCTCCGAGGACAGGTCCGCCGGGAGCTCGACGAGACTGTGGTCCGGGCGGATGCTGATATGGCCGAAGTCGCTGCGGCGCAGTCCGCCCTCATTGGCGATCGCCCCGACGATCGCGCCGGGCACGACGCGGTGCCGCTTGCCGACGCTGATCCGGTAGGTCGCCAATTCGGCTCCGGTGCCGCGGTGATGCGAGGGACCACGATCCTCGCCCTCGAAGCGGCGGGCGGGCCGATCGGTGCGCGGCATGCGTTCGCGCTGCGGGCGTTCGATCGGCTCCGGCTCGGGCTCCATGAAGAAGTTGTCACCGTCGTAGCCGCTGACCGCGAGCGCCGCCGCGATATCGACGAGCGGAATGTTGTGCTCGCGCTCGTAATCCTCGATGAGCTTGCGGAACAGCGCCAGATTCGAGGAACTGAGGTTCTCGGTAATGGAATCGCCGAACTTGGCCACGCGCTGGGTGTTCACATCATCGACGCTCGGCAGCTGCATTTCGGTCAGCGGATGTCGGGTGGCACGCTCGATCGACTTGAGCAGGTGCCGCTCGCGCGGTGCGACGAATAGCAGCGCCTGACCGCTGCGCCCGGCCCGGCCGGTGCGGCCGATGCGGTGCACATAGGACTCGGTGTCGTGCGGGATGTCGAAGTTGACGACATGGGAGATGCGATCCACATCGAGACCGCGCGCCGCGACATCGGTGGCGACCAGAATGTCCAGCGCACCGGACTTCAGCTGGCCGATGGTGCGCTCACGCTGGTTCTGCGCGATATCACCGTTGATCGCCGCCGCGGAGAAGCCGCGCGAGCGCAGCTTTTCGGCCAGCTCCTCGGTGGCCTGCTTGGTGCGCACGAAGATGATCATCGCCTCGAACGACTCGACCTCGAGGATCCGGGTCAGGGCGTCGAGTTTGCGCTGATGCGAGACCTGCACCCAGCGCTGGGTGATGTTGGTGTTGGTCGAGGTCTTCGACTTGACCGTGATCTCGACCGGCTCGCGCAGGTACTTCTTGGAGATGCTGCGGATCGCCGAGGGCATGGTCGCGGAGAACAGCGCGACCTGCTTCTCGCGCGGGGTGTCGGCGAGAATGCGCTCGACATCCTCCTGGAACCCCATCTTCAGCATCTCGTCGGCCTCGTCGAGCACCAGATACTGCAGCTGCGACAGGTCGAGCGTGCCCTTCTCCAGGTGATCGATCACCCGGCCCGGCGTGCCGACCACGACATGTGCGCCGCGGCGCAGACCGGAGAGCTGGACGCCGTAGGCCTGGCCGCCGTAGATCGGCAGCACATGCAGTCCGGGAATGTGGGTGGCATAGCGGCCGAATGCCTCGGCGACCTGGATCGCGAGTTCGCGCGTCGGGGCCAGTACGAGGGCACGCGGAAGTTTGCCGGTCGCCTCGATGCCCATCAGGATCGGGATGGCGAATGCCGCGGTTTTGCCGGTGCCGGTCTGGGCCAGCCCGACCACATCGGCGCCGTCGAGCAGTGGTGGAATCGTCGCCGCCTGGATGGGCGAGGGCGATTCGTAGCCCACATCGGCGATGGCCGCCAGGACGCGCTCATCGATGCCGAGATCGGCGAAGGTCGGGCCGTCATCGTCCCTGTCGTTGTCGCCAGGAACGCTGTCGACCTGATTGGTACTCATTGACCAGGAGTTTACTGCCTGGTGGTGGTCGTCCCGGCCACCGGGCCAATACGGTGAGACATATGCAACCCGAAACCGTGCCCACACATCACGGCCCGACTGTGTCAACAGCGGCGTCCGCGGGGCCTTCCGTGGTTACCCGAGCTACCTCCGCCGGGCCCGCCGCTACCGCCGGATCACCGGTGGTTGTGGCGGTGGTCCAATTCGCCGCGGGAACCGATCCGTCCGCCAATCTCGCGGCCCTGCGCGAGCACGTCCGCACCGCCGCCGAACGCGGTGCGCGGGTAATCGTCGCACCGGAATACTCGATGTTTGCCGTCGCCCGGCTGGACGAGCGGGTCGTGGCCATTGCCGAACCGCTGACCGGGCCGTTCGTCACCGGCCTCGGCGAAATCGCGCGCGAATTCGGGGTGCATCTGGTCGCCGGAATCGTCGAGCAGGTGGCGCCGGGGGCGAAGCAGATACGCAATACCCTTGTCGCCCTCGGACCCGATGCGAACCTGGTGGCGAAGTACCGGAAGGTGCATCTGTACGACGCGTTCGGATATCTCGAATCCGATGTGGTCGAGGCGGGGGCGATCGAGACTCCGGCCACCTTCACCGTCGATGGTGTGACATTCGGCATGCAGACCTGTTTCGATCTTCGCTTTCCGGAAGGCTGCCGTCGCGTCGCGGCGGCGGGGGCACAGGTGCTGGTGCTGCCCGCCCAGTGGATTCCCGGTCCGGCGAAGGTGGATCAGTGGACGACGCTGCTGCGCGCCCGCGCCATCGAGAACACCGTGTACGTGGCCGCCGCCGATCAATGCGCGCCGCGCGGCGCGGGCGCCTCGATGATCATCGATCCCACCGGCGTGGTGCTCACCGAACTCGGTGACGAACCCGGCGTGCTCACCGCGGGCATCGATCTCGATCAGCTCGCCGCGGTCCGCCGCACCAACCCCAGCCTGGCATTGCGTCGATTCGCGATCGCCGAGCACGCACCGGAGTAGCGTTGATTTCGGGATGATCTACACCGATCGGGCAGCTGCCGGTCGCGCGCTGGGTTTGGAACTCGGCCACCTGCACGCGGCGCAACCGCTGGTGCTCGGACTGCCCCGCGGTGGGGTTCCGGTGGCGGCCGCGGTGCGTGAGGTCATCGGTGGTGATCTCGACATCATGTTGGTCCGCAAGCTCGGTGTGCCATGGCAGCCGGAGCTGGCGATGGGCGCCATCGGTGAGGAAGGTATCCGGGTGCTCAATCAGGATGTGTTGGCGCACACCGGGATAACGCCGGAGCAGGTCGCCGAGATCGAGGATGTGGAACGCGTCGAACTGGAGCGCCGCCGGGAGATGTGGCGCGGTGACGCCAAGCCGATCCCGATCGGGGGCCGCACCACGGTGATCGTGGACGACGGCATGGCGACCGGGGCGACGGTGGTCGCCGCCTGCCGGGTCGCTCAGCTGCACCAGCCGTTGCGCATCGTGGTCGCGGTGCCGGTGTCCTCGGCGGAGGCATTGCACCGGGCCGCCGCCGAGGCGGATGAGGTGGTCTGCCCGTGGGTTCCGCATTCGCTCGGCGGTGTCGGGATGGCCTATCGCGACTTCCATCAGTTGGACGATGACGAAGTCACCGAGCTACTGGTGTGAGCTGCGCCCGGTGTGGTGCCCGAGGTCAGGGCTGGACTTCGGTGATGCCCGTGCGGTGGCGTTGGGCCAGTTCGGCATAGAAGCCGGGGTTGAGTTTGACCCAGCCTTCGGCCTGAGTGCCTTCGATGGACTTCTTGACCTCGGCCGGGGCGCCCGCGGCGAGCACACCCGCCGGGATCTTGGCATGCGGCGGAACCAGCGAATGTGCGGCAATCATTGTGCCCGTGCCGATTTCGGCCAGGTCCAGGACGGTGGTGCCATTGCCGACGATGGCCTCCGCGCCGACCGATGCGCCGTGGAAGACGACGCTGTGTGCGATGGTTGCGCCGGGACCGATTTCCATCGGCACATCCGGCGGCACGTGCAGGACCGCATTGTCCTGGATATTGGCGCGTTCCCGGATGGTGATCGGCGCCAGGTCCGCGCGCAGCACCGCGCCGTACCAGATGGAGGCGCCTGCCTCGACGCGCACGTCACCGATCAGGGTCGCGGTGGGTGCGATGAACGCCGTCGGATCGACCTGGGGCCGTTTGCCTTCGAATTCGTAAAGTGGCACATGGCAGTGTAGATGCCGCGCCTCCGGCACGAACGTCGCTGGTAGGACTCGCTCCGTGCGGGGTGATCCGTGCTTGTACGGCTGAGGTCTTCACCACCGGTCCGCAAAGGCCAGGGTGCGTTCGGCGGCGGTGACCATGGGGCGCAGCACCGTGGTGAACCGTTGTGCGGTGACCGGCATGATGTCGACGTCGACCCCGGTGCGCACCGTATACCTGCCGTCGCCGATCACGTCGATCCAGCACAGCACCCCGAACGGACGCAGATCGCCGTCGGGCCGTCGCACCGACACCACGATCTGGCCGATACCGTCACGAGATTGCCGCAGTAGCTTGCGAATTCGGGTGGGCGTCGCGGGTCCGGCCACCGGCACGGTCACCAGATCCCGGCTGTCCTCACTGACCCGGGCCAGCGGTGCGGTCAGCTGTGCCATCGTGCCGGGCGTATTCTCCGGCAGCACCGAAATCACCCGTGCGGAAAGGTTTTTCACCCGATCGACGAACAGCCGGATATCGCCGCCCCGGTCTGCGTTCGCACCCGGGCGCTGCGCCGCGACCACCGCGATATCCCCGGCGATCGCGCCGAGTACGCGCACCGGGCGCGTCTCGGCGGCGATATCCGGTGCGGCGGTGACCGGGTCGCTCTGGCCGAGCAGACCGGTCTGTTCGATCGCCTCGCCGTACCCGGAGCCCGATCTGTCACCAGTTGTTCCCGGCTCCTGGGCGGCATCACGCTGCCCGAAGACCTCGATGCGCACGGCAGGGCGGGCCAGCACGCGCAGCGCGCCCTCCAGATCCGCGTCGAGAGTTTGCTCGCACCAATGGTTCAGGGCGGGCAGCTGGGCGGCGCGTTCGGCGGTATCGCGAGCCGAGAGGCGCACGGCGAGGGGATAGGGGATGCGGTCGCCGTCGGTGCGGGCCCAGGCCATGGCGAACTGGTCCGGGGTCAGCGTCCAGTTCACTCCAGTTCGGTCCATTCGCCGACGACCGGTGGTGTCGTCGGATCCATATCGCCGATCAGCTCACCGCCGTCGTCGGCCGGTTCCAGGAAGGTCAGATCGTCGTCGAAGAAGTGGTAATCGTCGTCGTAGTTGTCCTCGTCGCGGGCCTGTGCCGCCCGTGCGGCGGCCGCGCCGGTGCTCAGGCCCGAGCGCGGGGTCTCGCCCGCGACCATGGCACCGCCCATGAGTCCGCCGACCGCGCCCGCGCCGACGCCATTGATCGCGTCGCCACTGGCATCGCGTTTGCGCTCATCGCGTTTGCGCTCATCGTCCGAGCTGGCGTTGCCCGCGCCGGGGACCGTCGGGGCGATCACCGGTGCGGCCGCGGCGGCGACCACAGATGCGCTGGTGCCGGGGCGAACGCTTCGATCGGGTGCGGCCGTCGGCGTGGTGGCCGTGGTGGTGGTCGCGGCTGGGGAATCCGCCATCGACACAACGGGTTTGGCCGCGGCGGCGGTGTCGGCGGTAGCCGCCGGGGTGATGGTGGTCGGTGTCGTTGCGGGTTGGGTCGTCGCCGCGGTGGGCTCGACGGTGGTGTGCGGTGTGATCGTCACCGGTGCGCTCGCCGAAACCGCTGGGGTAGTGGAGTTTTGCGTTCCGGTGTCCGGGCCGGTCGTCGTAGGAAGCTGCGCGGCGGGTGTGCTGTCGGGGGTCGGCGCCGTATCGCCGGTGACCGTATCGGGGAAGGCGGGGATGCCGGATCCCGTCGGGATGAAGACCTTCGTGTAGATGGTGTCCATCGCCTGCACCACGTCCTGGCGGGTGCCATCGGCGGACTTCTGGATGGCGGTGTTGTCGGTGGCCAGTGTCGGATCCAGCAGTGCGCCACCGAGATCCGGTGTGGCATCGGACGGCGCGACGACGGCACCGCGCAATGCCTCGGCGGCATCGCCGGCTCGGCCGAGCCGCTGACCGACAGCGGCCATCACATCCGCGAGTTGCTGTCCCTGCCTTTCGAATTCGCGCACCGCGTCGGCGGCCGACTGTGCCGCGGCACCGCGCCAGCCGTCGGCGATCGCGGCCCGAATTTCGGTATGCGCCTGTTCGACCGCGGTGGCGAGGCCGGTCGAACTGCCCTGCCACGCCTGCTGCCCGCCCGCGAGCACGACCGGATTCATCAGTTGCACGCCGTCGTGGATCTGCTGATGGGACAGATTGTCGAAGATCTCGACGGTCCTGGTGTAGTCGGGGTCGACGTATTTGATGGGGGTCTTCTCACCGGTGTGCGGCATCTTACGCATGCGCGGCTCCCGCCACCTCGACCCGACCGACCGCCGCTGCGAGATCCTCATCGGCCCTGGTGTAGGCCGCCCCGGCCGCGCGGAAGGTCTGTGCGAGTGCTCTTGCGGCGTCGGCATATTCGCGCAACCGGGTCATCGCGCCCTCGGTCTTGTTCTCGAAGCCGCTGCGCAATGCCGCAGCCGAATCGAATCCGCCGAAGCCGGGTAGTGAAGCGGCCCCGCTCAATACGGCGATCTGAGCCTCGACTTCATCGGCGAGTTGTTCGTAGCGCTCGGCGCACTGTTCGTGCGCGCCTTCGGCGACCAGTACGCCATCGATCCAGAGCTGGCCATCGTCGATCGCTTGATTCAGCGCAGTCACATCCGACATTTCGCCGCCCCCTTCCTCGTCGTGCTGCCCGCGCAGCCGTGATCAACTCACCGGTGTCGTGCCAACCCCACGACGACACCCTGCATCCAGTCCGCGATGTCGGCAGCGACCCGCGCGTGCACCGGCTCGTGCAACAGGTCGTGCCCGGCGTCGGCGTACTCCCGCAAACTTACCCAATCGTGGCGTCGAGTCCAGACCCTCATCGCATCGATCGGCGCCCGCCGGTCCTCGATGCCGTGCACGGCGAGAATCGGCAGGGTGGTCGGTAACGGTGTGCCGGGTGCGCCGGGCGCGCCGCCGCCGAGTGCGCGCTTGGGCACGCCGGACAAGACCAGCCCGGCCAGCTTGCTCGGCGGCAGGCTCGGCCGGAGCGGATACTCCGCCTCGAGCCCGCTCAGATCATCGGCCGCACCGGCGCGATTCGGCACCGCCGCGCCGATGATGCCGAGGGTGGTGACCGCGCCGAGTGAGTGGCCCATCAGGATCAGCGGAGTGTCCGGCAGTTCGGCGCGGACCAGCTCGATCAGCCGCAGCGCGTCGGCCACCAATTCCACCAGCGTGCCGGGATTGTCCGGATCGCCCTCGCTCAATCCGTGTCCCGAGGTGTCCAGCGCCCACACTTCGATGCCGACCGACGTCGGTGTCCGGGCGAAGCGGTGGTAGTGGCCGCTGTGCTGCCCCATTCCGGGCAATAGCACCACCACCGCGGTCCTGTTCTCGACCGGCCATCGCCGATAGTGCATTCGGCCGCGCGCGCCGTCGAAGAAGGGCATCTGTGGATACTGCCAAACCTTCTGCGATCCAGTCGAGTTCACGACATAACTCGCATGCACGGCATAGGTGGCAAAGGTGACTAGACTGCCGGGCAAGTCAACGGGTCGGGCAGCAGAGTCGAGGTTCGCGTTGAAAAAACTCCGTGGTGCAGGTGTTCGGGTATGGCCGGTTGCCGCCGTGCTCGCCTTGGGCTGCGCGGGTGTGCCCGGTTTCCGTGTGCCCAGTGCGGTGGCAGAGCCGGTGGCCGTTGCCGCGTGCGCACCCGCCCAGGCGGCCACCGCGGTGCCCGCCGGTCTGCCGATACTTGACTGGTCGGAGAACGTGGGGTACGACGCGCAGGGCAATCTGTGGGTGTCGCGGCTGTATCGCAATGAGGTGCAGCGCTACGACAGTGCGGGACGGTTGACCGCGACGGTGCCGGTCGAATTTCCCGGTGCGGTCCGGCTCGGGCCGGACGGACTGCTCTATGTCGTCTACGGCGACTCGCCGACGAGCGTGCTGCGTCCCGGTGGTGTGGTGCGTTTCGATCCCCATGATCCCCGGCCCGCGGTATTCGCCTCCGGGTTCACCATGCCCAACGGTGCCGCCTTCGATGCGAAGGGCAATCTGTACGTCGCCTCCAGTGTCGGTGTGATCCGGATCGGTCCCGATGGCGTCGTCGATGCGGACTGGACGGCGCGGGCGAAGTTCACCGGCGCCAATGGCATTGTGGTGCGGGATGATTCGATCTATCTCAGCATGAACGGCAATCCGCTCGGCCGCATCGTGCGCTTCCCGGTCGATGATCCGGGCGCCGTGACAGTGCTCGCCGATTTGACCGTATCGCCCGGGATCCCGGACTTCGCCGACGATCTGCTCATCGACGATGCGGGCGTGCTCTATGTGACCACATTGACCGGTCAGCTGGTTCGAATCGATCCGGGCACGAATACCGCATGCGCGGTGCTGACCGGTCAGCCGCTGACATCGGTGGTCGCGGTGCCGGGCCGGCCCGACGAACTCCTCGCCGGTACCGAGGGCGGCGCGATCCTTCGGATTCGGCTCTCGCACTGACCGAACGGTTCACCCGACCGGTGTCCATGGCGGTGCGGGATGCTCCGCGCCCGGCCCCGGCCGTACCTCGACGTCATGCGGGCGCAACTCCTCGCCGCAGCATTCGCACACCACCTTGGCGTGTGTGACCTTGCCGCAGGTCTGATGTACCAATTCGGTGGGCGCGCCATTGATCAGGCCGGTGTGCTTCTCGCCCCACGCGAGGATCGCCGCGATCACCGGATACAGGTCGATACCGGCCGCCGTCAGGCGGTATTCGTGCAGCGTGCGCGACGGCCCGGAGGCATATTCGCGGCGCTCCAGAATGCCGTAGTCGACTAGTCGGTTGAGTCGCTCGGTGAGGATATTGCGCGCGATACCGGTCTTGCGCTGATAGTCCTCGAACGTGCGGGCGCGGAAGTAGGCGGCACGCAGGATCGCGATCACCCAGCGCTCGCCGAGTACGGCGCCGGAGCGCTCGATTGCGCAGTTGCTCGCCAGCAGATCGTCGTGTTTCATCGATTCCACGATAGCCGTTGCAATTCGCAACTACGTCGCCTAGGTTCTAGTTGCATGTTGCAACGACGCACATTGGCGATGCTGGCCATCTGCGGGAGCGCGTTCCTCGCCTTCCTGGACACCTCGATCGTCAATGTGAGCTTTCCGGATATCGCGGCGTCCTTTCCACAGGCCTCCCGCGCACAGCTGAGCTGGGTACTCGACGCGTACTTCATCGCCATGGCCGCACTGCTGGTCCCGGCCGGTGGACTCGCCGACCGGCTCGGTCACAAGCGTCTGCTGCTGTGGGGCACCGGCCTTTTCGTGCTCACCTCGATCGCCTGCGCGGCAGCGCCGAACTGGCAGCTGCTCGTCGGCGCACGTTCGTTGCAAGGGGTGGCCGCGGCCATTATCGCGCCGGTCTCGCTCGCCCTGCTGCTGCCCGAATTCCCGAATGAGCGGCGCGCTGCGGCGGTCGGCATCTGGGGCGCCGCGGCGGCGCTGGCGGCTGGGACCGGCCCGCCGCTCGGCGGATTCCTCATCGAAATCGCGGACTGGCGGTGGATCTTCCTGATCAATATTCCGGTCGGGCTGCTGATCATCGCGGCGGGCCGGGCCGGACTCCGCGAAGCCAGGGAGGAGGATGCGACGGGACTGCCCGACCTGCTCGGCGCGGCACTGTCCGCGGCCGGACTCGGACTCCTCGCGCTGGCGATCATTCAAGGCGGCAGTTGGGGCTGGCGCAGTCTCGACACCATCGCCTGCTTCGTCGCGGCCGCCGTACTGATCGCCTGGCTGGTGCGCCGCTGCCTGGTGCATCCGCAGCCGGTGGTCGAGCCAGCCCTGATGCGCATTCCGAGCTTCGCCATCGGCAATCTGGGCACCCTGCTGTTCGCCCTCGCCTTCTTCTCGATGATCCTCGGCAACGTCCTTTTCCTCACGGGCGTATGGCAATACAGCATCCTGAAGGCAGGTCTGGCCGTGCTGCCCGGACCGCTGCTGACGACCGTCGTCGCCATTCCCGCTGGCCGCATTGCCGACCGCTTCGGTCATCGCACGGTGATCGTGCCCGGCACCATCGTCTATGCCATCGGTCTGCTCGTGCTGCGCGCCAGTGGGGCCGAACCGGACTTCCTCACCACCTGGCTCCCCGGTCAATCCCTGGTCGGCATAGGTATCGGACTGGCCTTCCCGGCACTCGGCGCGGCCTCGGTCGCGGATGTCCCCGCGGATCGCTACGGCTCGGCCAGTGCCGTCGGGGCCGCCTTCCGTCAGTTCGGTGCGGTATTGGGCACCGCGCTGCTGATCGCCATTATCGGCACCCCGACCACGTTGAGCGCCGCCCTGGACGCCTCCGACCGGGCCTTCTTCCTTGGTATCACCGCCGCACTCGCCGCGGGTCTGGTGGCGCTGGCGCTACGCCCGGTCCGCGCGACCGTCGATCTTCCGGTCACCGCCGTCAACCCAACCGCCGCAATCGAACCGGTGAAACCATGAGCAAGCGCAACGAAATACTCACCACCGCAACTGAATCCATAATGTCCGCCGTCCGCGCAACGGTTCTGGCACTGCAAGCGCTGGCACCCTCCGGCCACCGCCGACTCATCCTGGAACTGCAAGTGGCGGTCAACCGCGCGCTATCTGATCCGGCTCTGCACACCCTGGACGACTTGCCCGCCCGTACACCGGAAATCCCTTGGGAAATCTGGCATTCCGTCCCAGCCGACCCCTGGGTGTGATCACTCCTCGATGAGGTCGGCGGGCGCGGCCTGCCGCCACGAGTCCAGCAGGATATCGCGCAATTCGTTGTTGTCTTCGAGTGCGGACAGCCGGGCCCGGACCCAGGAGGACGAGGCCTCGTGCGGCGGGACCCAGAATTTGTGCGGTTCGGCGGCGATGAGTTCCGCGCGGTCGTGTTTGGGGCAGCGGACCGCGAACGAGGTCTGATCGTCGGGGAGGGTGACGAACATCTTGCCTGCCACATCGAAGGTCGGATGATGCCAGCGTTCCTTCTCCACGGTCTTGGGAAAGGACAACGCGATGCGGCGCACGTCGTCAGCGTCGAGCACGGTTCGGGCCTCCGGTTCGGAAATCGGACCTCTATCGTGCAACACCGCCACGGTGGGTGATCGGGCTAGGTGATGGCGTTGGTGATGCGGGTCGCAATCGCGCGCAGCCGGTCCACCAGCACGGGCGGTTCGTGCACCTGGAAATCCGCGCCGAGGTCGATGAGCCGGTAAGCCAGCCAGGTCGGATCGTCGTCGCGAGTGACGTCCAGCAGGCAGGAGCCGTCGTCGATCGCCGCGATATCGCCGGGCGAATCGCCGAGCCGGCCAGCGACCCGACTTACCGGAGCCTGGATGGTGACCCGGACGCGGAACGACGGTGTGCCCCAATTGGTTCGGCGGCCAGCGACGTAGGCCGCCGCATCCGCGGCGGGCAGCGGTCGCGGGGTGCAGCGGGCGCCGGTGGGCTGGGGCTGTTCGATACGGTCGACCCGGAAGATGCGCCAGTCGTCGCGGTCCACATCGTGGCCGACGAGATACCAGCGGCGCCGGGATGGGACGAGGCCGAGTGGTTCGATGTGACGGCGGGTTTGCGCGCCGGATTCGCCCCGATACCCGAAACGTACACGCTCCCTATTGGTTACGGCCGCGGCCAGCGCCGTCAGTATCTCCGGATCGACGGCGGGGCCATCGTCGGTAGGCGGCACGAGTGCGGTGTCGAGCACCCGAACCCGGCGGCGCAATTTGGCGGGCAGCACCTGTTCCAGCTTGGCGAGCGCACGGACCGAGGACTCCTCGATACCGGCAATGGCCGATCCGGCGGCGGCGCGCAATCCCACCGCGATGGCGACCGCCTCCTCATCGTCCACCAGCAGCGGTGGCATCGCGGCGCCAGCCACCAGTCGATAGCCGCCGGTCGCGCCCATGCTCGCCTCGACCGGATAGCCGAGTTCACGCAGGCGGTCGATATCGCGGCGCACGGTGCGGTCGGTGACGCCGAGGCGGTCGGCGAGTTCGCTGCCCGGCCATTCGCGTGGTGTCTGCAGCAGTGACAGCAGACGCAGCAGGCGGGCGGGAGTGTCGTTCATGATTTTCAGGATTCTAGAGAACTAGGACATAGATGGTCCTATATGCCTCGTAGCGTCCTTGTTGTACCGAGATCAGCTAAGGAGATACAGATGGATGCAGCAGTGCGTAGCGATTCGATCCGCGGTGGCGCTCAGGCGACGGGCGGGCATGCCATTCGCCCCTTCCGCATCGACATTCCGCAGGCCGATATCGACGATCTGATCGATCGGCTGGCGCGCACCCGCTGGTCGGCACAGCTGCCGGGACAGGGCTGGGAGCGCGGTGTTCCCGTTGCGTACCTGAAGGAACTGGCCGAGTACTGGCGCACCGGGTACGACTGGCGCGCACAGGAGGCGGCGTTGAACGAGTTCCCGCAGTTCATCACCGAAATCGACGGTCTGGATGTGCATTTCCTGCAGGTGCGTTCGCCCGAGCCGGATGCGCTGCCGCTGATCCTGACCCACGGCTGGCCCAACTCGTTTGTCGAATTCACCAAAACCATTGGCCCGCTGACGGATCCGCGCGCATACGGGCTGGATCCGGCGCAGGCATTCCATGTCGTCGTCCCGTCGGTTCCCGGTTTCGCCTTTTCCGAAGGGCCGCGCGATACCGGGATGACCGTACGCCGGGTGGCCGAGATGTGGGTCGAGCTGATGGACCGGCTCGGCTACACCAGCTATGGCGTCCAAGGCGGTGACCTCGGGGCCTATATCGCACCCGAAATGGCCCTCGTCGCACCGGAACGCGTGGTCGGTGTGCATATCGACGGCGGCATCGGCATGCCGACCGAGGCCGATGTGCCGACCATGACACCGGACGAACGCGCCGAATGGGATCAGATGCAGGGCTGGATGAGCGGCGGCGTGAACCACCACGTGCTATTGCGCGCCGCACCTCAGACTTTCGCGCACGCCTGGACCGACTCCCCAGTCGGCCTGCTCGCCTGGCTGATGCAGAAGTTCCACGAATTCACCCCGCTGGCCGAACTGGCCGAGGATGTCATGGACCGCGACCACCTGCTGACCAATATCAGCCTGTACTGGTTCACCAATACGGCGGGCACCTCGTCCTGGCCGATGTACAACGGACTCGGCGACGGCGGATTCGTCTGGCCCACCGGCCAAAAGGCAGTGCCGACCGGCGTCTACGCGGGTGGTTCGGCACTAATGCGGCGACTCGCCGAGCGCGACAACATCATCGCCCACTGGCCCGAGGGCAACACCGGAAACCACTTCATACCAATGGAACTGCCGAACATGCACGTAGCCGATATTCGCGCGTTCTTCGGCAAGATTCGCTGAGAGGTCGGCTCAGCTGGGCGCCCAGTCACGCTGAGCGTCCAGTCGGGCTGGATGTTCAGTCGGGCCGGGCCCTGGACAAACGATCACCATGCGCTCATGCAGGCAAACGCCGAGAACTCCCTGCACCAGCGCATTCTCGACTGATCAGGTGGTTGGGGGATTGCTTAGCTGTGGTGGGCTGAGTGTTTGGGGTTGGGCGGGGTGGTTAGTTGTTTTGGTGTGCGATCTCGCTGCGCGCCACCGGCCCGGCCTGGTTCGGGGCGGCGGGGGCGGGGAGCGTCTGCGGGGTGTCCGCTGCGGCCGGGGCGGGGGGCGGTGTTGCGGCATCGGGTGCTGGGGGCGGCGGCGCTACCACTGGACGGTCCGGTACGTAGAACATTCCGACGGTCGGGGTCATTACGCAGTGTGCGAACGGGTAGTCGATGATGCCCCACATCGAGGCGATGACTGTGCCGGGGCCGCTGGCCACGGTCTTGGACAGCGTTGGGCCGTATTCGGTCCGGTCGTCGAGTGTGTTGAGACCGCTCGCGCCGGTATTGACGTTCAGCCAGGCCACGACGAGGCCGGAAGCCAGCGGTGAGCCCGGGTGCGCGGGTGTGGCACTGAAACGCAGGGTGCCCGGCAGCGGGTCGACCGCGCCGTTGGGGGTGGCGCCGTCGGTGGAGGCGGCCGCGATGATCGTGGTGATGGGGCCGTTGCTGCCGCAGCCGAAGGTCGGCGCGGCATAGGCGAACGGGGTGAAAGCGGCCGAGACATTGCGCAATTCGGCGATATCCACCAGCTTGGTGAACTGGTTGAGTGCGCCGACACCTGCCTGCGCGGCCGGATCTGGTCCGGCGGCGGTGGTGAGCTGTTCGAGTCCGGTGTCGATGGCAGAGGGCTCGGCGACCGCTGTGCCGGTGAGGGCCACAACCGCACCAACGCCGAGAGATGTCACTGCCGCGGCGGCACGTGCGATGGATCTGCCGTTCACTCGTTCTCCTCGATACCGACCACGGGGATAGCCCCGACCCACGTGCAGCAACGTACCAGTTCGCCGCTATCGGTGCCCAGGGAGTCGCCATCCCCGCGGCTGGCCGCCGGCCGCTGGCCGAAACGCGACACGGTGGCAGGACCTGCGCAGCCTGCCTCTGTGACCCACTCGACAGTGAGAGATTACCGAGGGGTAGGTTTGACTCGGACGTACGAGACACACCGGGAGATGTGTATGAAACTAAGTCTGACGCCCGACGAGGTGAGCTTCCGCGACGAACTGCGGAACTTCTACCGGACCGAGATTCCCGCCGACATCCGTGACCGCGTCAAATACGGCCACGAGCTGTCTCGCGAGGACATCGTCACCGCACACAAAATCCTCAACGACCACGGTCTGGCCGTGCCGAACTGGCCGGTCGAGTGGGGCGGCAAGGACTGGACCCCGATTCAGCGCCACATCTGGCAGGACGAGATGCAGCTGGCCTCGGTGCCCGAGCCGCTGACATTCAATGCCCAGATGGTCGGCCCGGTGATCGCGCAGTTCGGCTCGCAGGAGATCAAGGAACGGTTCCTGCCGCCGACCGCCGCCCTGGATATCTGGTGGTGTCAGGGCTTCTCCGAACCCGATGCCGGATCCGATCTGGCCTCGCTGCGCACCACCGCGGTGCGCGACGGTGACTCCTACATCGTCAACGGCCAGAAGATCTGGACCACGCTCGGCCAGTACGCGGACTGGATCTTCTGCCTGGTCCGTACCGATCCGAACGCGCCGAAGAAGCAGGCGGGCATCTCCTTCCTACTGTTCGACGTGAAGTCTCCCGGTGTCACGATCCGCCCGATCAAGCTCATCGACGGCGGTTACGAGGTCAACGAGGTCTTCTTCGAGAATGTGCGGGTGCCCGCCGATCAGCTGGTCGGTGCGGAGAACGAGGGCTGGAGCTACGCCAAGTTCCTGCTCGGCAACGAGCGCACCGGCATTACCGGTGTCGGCCGCACCAAGGTCAAGCTCGGCGTCGCCAAGGAATACGCGCGCCAGACCAAGTCGGGTGCTGGCACGCTGCTCGAGGATCCGTTGTTCGCCGCCCGGTTCGCGGAGTTGGAGAACGAACTGCTCGCGCTGGAACTCACCCAGCTGCGCGTGGTCTCGAATTCCTCGGACGGTAAGCCGAATCCGGCCTCGTCGGTGCTCAAGCTGCGCGGTTCCGAACTGCAGCAGGCCGCGACCGAGCTGCTGCTCGATATCGCGGGCCAGGACGCGCTGCCGGTCGGTGCCGATGACATCGCCTCGCCCGGTTGGGCGCAGCGCAGCGGCCCCAGCTACCTGAACTACCGCAAGACCACCATCTACGGAGGCTCCAGCGAGGTGCAGCGCACCATCATCGCCTCCACGATCCTCGGATTGTGAGGCACCGCCATGGATTTCGAACTCACCGATGAACAGGTCATGCTGCGCGACACGGTTCGCGACCTGCTGGCCCGCAACTACGATCCCGAGACCCGCCTGAAGGTCACCGATACCGAACTCGGCTGGAGCCGCGATGTCTGGAACCAGCTGGCCGAACTCGGCGTGCTCGGCCTGAGCTTCACCGAGGAGGACGGCGGCGTCGGCGCCGGTCCGGTGGAGACGATGGTCGTACTCGAGGAGATCGGGCGTCGCCTCGCACCGGAGCCGCTGGTGGACGCGGTGCTGGTGCCGGGTGGTCTGGTCGCGCGGGTCGGCACTGCCGAACAGCGGCAGCGGATTCTGCCCGAGGTCGCCGGCGGCACCAAGCTGCTGGCATTCGCCCATGCCGAACCCGGTATCCGCTGGCCGTCCACCGAACTCGCGACCACCGCTGTACAGCAGGGGGATTCGTGGGTGCTGACGGGGCTGAAGAATCCGGTTCCGCACGGTGACAGTGCCGATGAACTGGTGGTCAGCGCGGTGCTGCCGAGCGGTGGCACCGGGCTGTTCCTGGTCGGTCCGGATGCCGCCGGGGTGCAGCGAACGTCGTATCGGACGGTCGACGGTCAGCGCGGTGCGCAGATCGAATTCGACAAGGCTCCAGGCGAATTGCTCGGTGACAATATCGACGCCGCCGAGGCGGTGCAGGTGACCATCGGCCATGCGCAGGCCGCGCTCTGTGCGGAGTCCATCGGTGCGATGGCGGAGGCCCTGCGGCTGACGACGGATTATCTGAAGACGCGCAAGCAGTTCGGCGTCACGCTGTCGAAGTTCCAGACGCTGACCCAGCGGGCGGCGAATATGTACGTCTCACTGGAACTGGCGCGCAGCATGAGCCTCTACGCCAATGCCGCACTCGCCGACGGCGCCAATGATCCGGTTGTCGAGTCGCGGGCGCGGCTGCAGGTGGGTCGCTCGGCTCGGCACATCGGCCAGGAGGCGATCCAGATGCACGGCGGTATCGGTGTCACCGCGGAGTATCCGGTGAGCCACTACGTTGCCCGGCTCACCGCGATCGAGCGCACGCTCGGCGGTGGGCTCGATCATCTGCGCGTGCTCAGCGCCAGGGTCGGTGACTACGACCTGCCGGAGCTGTAGAGCGCGGTAACTCCGAACGGCGGCGTATGTGGTTGCATGCGCCGCCGTTTCGCTTATCCGTCGGAGTCGCCGTACAAACCCGGGGCGGTCGCCGGGCGGCGCGTCGTGGTCGACGGCTCTTCGGTCGGCTCGACGACGGCCGGACGTTGGGTGGCGCCCGGCGTCGAGTCGAACTCGGTCGTGGCGATCGGCGGCGACCCGGGCACGGTGAAGGGCGTCGACGACCGAGGCGTCAATTCGGGCGAGGTCGAGGGATCGGTGAATCCGGCCGGCTTGCGCGGCGGTCCGGGCGGTGCGACCTGCCAGCTCGGCGACGGTGGGATGTGCACCTTCGGCACCGCCGAGGTGGTACCCGCGCGGACGACCGGGGCGGCGTCGTTCGCGGATCTGATCGGTGGGGGTGCGACGTAGGTGTCGTGCTTACCGAGCCCGCAGGCTCCGATAAGTACGAGCCCGAGCGAGACCGCGCCCACGGCGATCGCCGGACCCGCGATCTTGGCCCTGCTGCGCTCCATCGGTGACACTCCTCGTAGTTCGAGTGGGGCTCAACAATAATCGAGGCCGGTCGCCCCGGCCAGATGAGAAGACGCTGGGCACTTGCGGCGCCAGCGCATATTAAACATTGTTAATTCAGATATCGAATTGGTCTCTTCGGCGTGTCGCGGGCACGTGTCGTAGTCGAACCGCGTCCCGTGGCCGTAGCGTGTGTGATCAAAGTTACGCGTGAGACGCCAGTACCTAGATGAGAGACGCGCGGTGCAATCTGCGCGAGGGCAATACTCTGATCGGCGTCATCAAGGAGTTGATGATGGGAGCTTACTCGACAACTCCGTTGCGAGACTCCGGCGCGGCCGACGATTCGGCGGCCACGGAAAACTCGCAGCAAGTCGTGTCGAACCCGCCAGAACGTACGTTGTCCGCGCTCCTGTTGCGGATAGCGGCCTGGCTGATTTTTGTCGGCGGCATCGTTGGAGCAGTACTCGGCATTGCTGGACTGCATGTCGAAATCACCGTCGCCGGACTGATTCTCGCGTGCACCGCCGGATTGGTCCTGCTCAAGATGCGCGCCGATGGAGCGGGGCGAACCGGCTGAAGTGGGCGTTGCCGCGGCACGGCGGCGTGGGAAATTACGAGCGCGCAGGGCTTTCGGGCTCTAGCGTGATTCGGTATGAGGATCGAGATCACCGCCGACGCCGCGCGGTACCGGGCGGTCACCGAGGCCTTCCTGCTGCGTGATCCGCTGCGGCACACGGTGATCACCACGGGCATCGCCAATCACCTCACCGGCATGCAGGCCGATGCCGAACTGTCACGATTCCTGTCCGTGCACGATGACGACGCGACGGTTATCGGCGTCGCCATGCGCGCGGCCGGACGTGGGGTGTACCTCGGTGAGCTGCCCGCGGGAAGTGTTGCGGCCGTTGCCGATGCGATGGCCGAGGTTGCCCGGGATGTGAGCGGGGTCGAGGGTGCGATCGACGACGCCACCGAATTCGCCGAGCGCTGGGGGCGGCGCCACGGCGTGGACTTCATGGAGGCGTATTCCACCCGCCTCTACCGGCTCGCGGAACTGAGCGTTCCCGAGACCGCCGGATCACCGCGGCGCGCAACCGAATCCGATGTGGCGCTGTGTGTCGGCTGGACCGAGAACATGCGCGTGGAATCCGGTCTGCCACCGCCGAGCCTGAATGCCATCGCCATCCGGAACCGGATCGCGACCGGACGCTGGTGGCTGTGGGAACGCGACGGCCGTCCCGTCTGCCTTGCCGCGCACCAGATTCCGGTGTTCGGCTGGTCCCGGATCGGCCCGGTCTACACCCCGCCCGAGGAACGCGGCCACGGCTACGCCAGCATCCTCACCGCCCATGTGGCCCGCACCCTGCGCTGGCAGGGCCTGAACGTCTGCCTGTTCGCCGATATCGCCAACCCCACCTCGAACAAGATCTACCGCGCCATCGGTTTCGAGCCCGTCCGCGATTTCCGGCACTACCAGTTCACCCCGGCCCGCACCGAGCGGTAAATCGGTACGCGCCATCGGCTCTGGCCAACCCCTTGCACTTCTTCAGCTTTCGACAAGATCAACGCTGCCGGCTGTGGCCATGACGATTTTCGCTACTCGCGAGGAAGCCGACTGCAACGCTATCCGGAAGGGCACCGGCCACCGCTCCCAGATCCTGAACTCCCTTTGCCAGGACTGATCGCCACCGGGTGCCGCACAAGCATTGGGGACCTCGCGGGCCTATGGCTTGTGCGACATTCACACTGCATGTGCGGCGGCTCCGTTACCGGGTGATGACCCATTCGAAGGCGGGGGCTTTGGAGCGAGCGCCTTCGGCGGTCCGGGAGCGGTTGGGTTCGGCGAGTTCGGTTAGGAGGGCTTCGGTGAGGGTGACCAGGTCGGCCAGGACGGGTGGGGTGAACCAGGTGGGGCGGGCGGCGAAGAGGATGTCCTCGGTGGAGGTGTTGCCGCTCGCACCGGGGGCGAAGGGGCAGCCGCCGAGGCCGCCGAGGGAGCCGTCGACCATGGTGGCACCGGCTTGCAGCGCGGCGAGGGTGTTCGCGACGCCCATGCCCCAGGTGTCGTGGCCGTGGAAGACGATGCGGCGGTGCGGGGTTCGGTCGCGTACGGCCGAGATCAGTGCGGACACCTGGGTCGGGTGGGCCTGGCCGAGGGTGTCGGCGATGACGATATCGGCGGCGCCCTCGGTGCGCGGGTCGTTGGCGATGGCCAGGACTCGCTCCGGGTCGACGGGGCCGTCGAAGGGGCAAGTGAAGCTGGTGGCGAGGCAGAGTTGGATTTCGCCGCCCGCCTCCTCGGCCAAGCGGACCGCGTCCGGCATGGCGGCGACGCTGTCCTCGGTGCTGCGGCCGATATTGGCCTTATTGTGCGCATCCGAGGCGGAGAAGCAATATTGGAAGTTGCGCACGCCCGCGGCGGCGGCCTTCTCGATATGGCGCGGTGTCGCCACCCAGACCCAACAGCGTTGCAGCTCTTGCGGAGTCAGTGCGGCAATGAGCTCCATGGTGTTGGCCATCGGCGGCACCAGATCGGCGCGGGCCATCGAGCCGATCTCCAACGCGGGCACGCCGAGCGCGAGCAGGCGGCGCACGATCTCCACCTTGCGCTCGACCGGCAGCACCTTTCCGGTCAGCTGCAATCCGTCGCGCAGCGTCACATCGCGCAGGATGGCGTCGGGCCCGCTCGTCGCGCGACCATCGCCCCTCGTCGACTCGCTATGCGCTGCGGCGCTCATCCTTCTTCCTCCAGTGCATCCCGAACCGGTGGTGCCTGACGCACGTGCGGCGGGACGCACATCACACCACCACACGGCTTTTCGTTGCTCGCCGGGGTGGGGTGGATCGTGGGGCGGGCGTGGCCGGGCGCGCGCAATTCGCGCAGGTTGCGCCCCGGCGGCCGACGCCTGCCATAAACCCGTCGCGTCATGCCGCCACCACCGCGTCGATACCGGCGCGCATCACGCCTCCAGCCCGTCGATATCGGCCGCGCTCATGCCGAGCAGTTCCGAAAGCACCTCGCGCGTGTGCGCACCCAGATCCGGGCCGACATTGCGAATGGGCAGCGACTTTTCGCCGATCACCGGCACGATGCCGGGGAAGCCGACCGTCTTCGGCTGCGGCGCACCGACATCGACCGGGAACGGCTGAATCATATTGCGCGCCTGGTACTGCTCGTCGGCGACGATATCGGCGGCGGTGTAGATGGGGCCGCAGGGGATGGCGGCCGCCTCCAGGAGTTTCAGTGCCTCGTCGCGAGTGTGCCGCACGGTCCATTCGGCAATGCACGCGTCGAGTCGTTCGCGGTTGCGCCAGCGTCCGGCATTGTCCTGCAGCTCCGGATCGGCGGCCAGGTCCGGGCGGCCGATCACCTCCATATAGCGCTGGAAGATGGCATCACCGTTGCCGCCGATGATGATGCTCGCGTCGTCACTGGTCGGATAGGCATTGCTCGGTGCGATGCCCTCCATCCGGCCGCCGACGCGCTCGCGGTTGATGCCGTACGCGAGATAGTCGGGGACCAGCGATTCCATCACCGACAGAATCGCCTCGTTCAAAGCCACGTCGATAACGCGTTCACCGAGCGGAATCGATCCGGTCGTGCGTTCGCGCTGGAACAGTGCCATCACCGTCCCGAAAGCCGCATAGATGCCCGCGATCGAATCGCCGATGGACACGCCGACCCGCACCGGCGGCCGATCCGGATCGCCGACGAGTTCACGCAGACCGCCCACGGCCTCGGCGACCGCGGCGAAACCGGGCCGTGCGGCCAACGGGCCGGTCTGCCCGTAGGCGGAGATCCGGGTGATCACCAGATCCGGATTCACCTCGTTGAGCACCTCCGGGCCGAGACCCCACTTCTCGAGCATGCCCGGACGGAAGTTCTCCAGCAGCACGTCGCAGTGCCGCAGCAGGTCGAGCACGATGCCACGGCCCGCTTCGGTGCGCAGATCCAGCGTGATCGACTTCTTGTTCCGGTTGATGGTGCGGTACAGCATCGAGGTATCGCCGCCGTAGAGCCGCCAATTGCGCAGCTCATCTCCGGCCTTCGGCCGCTCCACTTTGATCACCTCGGCACCGAAGTCGCCGAGGATGCGACCAGCGGTCGGCGCGGCGATGTAATTGCCGAGTTCCAGGACGCGAACCCCGTCCAGCGGGCTGATACTCATGGGGTTCAGTGTGTACTATCGCGCCGCCCGGCAGCGGCCCGACCTCGTGCTCGGCTACGGCCCGGTAGGTGGACCGCACGGCCCCTCAACTGCCGCAGCACAATCGGGAGGTACTGCGGCAGCCGTGCGATCGCCGTCACGATGCGAGCGGGGAGACTTCCTCGATGATCGAGTAGTGCTCGGCATTGCCGTGGTGCACCGTGCTCTTGACGCCGTCGACACCGACCGGAATATCGCCAGCGAGGGTGATCCGGGTCAGCTTGCGGGGCTGGTCGTCGTAGTCGTCGATGGCGTAGTGCTGGGTGGCGCGGTTGTCCCAGACGGCGACGTCACCGGGCTGCCAGTTCCAGCGGGTGGTGTTCTCCAGCCGGGTCACCCGGTCCTGGAACAGCCGGAACAGGGCCTGGGACTCGCTGGTGGAGACGCCGACGAAATGCTTGACGAAGTGCCCGACCAGCAGGGCACGCTCGCCGGTTTCCGGGTGTACCCGCACCACCGGATGTTCGGTCTCGTAGAAGTCGGATTGGAACTCGGCGCGGTAGGCCGCGGTGTTCGGGGTGCTGCGGTCGACGTTGGTGGCGGCGTAGTCGTAGATATTGGTGTGCACGGCCCGCAGGTTCTCGGCCAGGCGCCTGAGCGGTTCGGGCAGCGACTCGTAGGCGGCGACGGTGGATGCCCAGGTGGTCGATCCGCCGTAGGACGGCAGGGTGACCGCGCGCAGGATCGAGGCCTTCGGGATCCGATCGACGAAGGTGACATCGGTGTGCCAGCTATTGGCCCGGCCGTATTCGGAGTCGATGGCCAGGCTCTTGACGCCGTGCGAGGTGACCGTCGGGTGGGGAGTGGTCGGGGTGCCGAGCAGTTGCGCGAACTCGTACTGCCCGTCCTCGGTCAGATGGTCCTGACCGCGGAAGAAGATGACCTTGTGCTCGACAAGGGCGCGCCGGATCACCTCGACGGTGCCCGCGTCCAGATCGCCGCCGAGCCGGACATTGTCGACCTGGGCGCCGATGCGGGCACCGAGCTTGGTCACGGTGGCGGTGGATTGGGCGTAGTCGACCGTCATAGGGATCACCTTCGCTGATTGAAATCGGTTGATGCGCCATGAGCACACCACCGAAATAGGCACTACAACCAGGGTTTTCGTCGTCGTGATCCCAACGGCGCTTGCCCCACGCCCCGGCTCAGTGCGCCATCGCAACGACGTTTCTGGGCTGTCGTTCCCGTCGTCCGGCTTGCGTGGGTTGGTCGTTGTCCGGTCTGTGCCGGCTTGGTGGCTGTCCGGTCCGCGCGGATTTGGGTCGCTGTCCGGCTTGCGTGGGTTTGGTCGTTGTCCGGTCTGTGCCGGCTTGGTCGCTGTCCGGTCCGCGCCGATTTCGCCGCCGCCCGGCGCACGCCGCGGTCGGGGTGTCCCGTTGCCGATTGAGTCCTTGCGATTCGGGTTGCTCGTTGCCGATTTGTCCGGGTTGAGACGGGGCCCGGCATGCGGCGCGCGACGTGCGGGTGGCAACGGCACGCATGTCACCGACGACGAGTTGGTCTGGCTCACCAGCGAACTCGCCACCGCGACCACCTGCCGGATAACGCCTTCGGCTGTCCCACGGCGCCACGTGCGGTTCGGACTGTTCGTAGCGGGCCGCGGTCCGGGCTGCTTGTGCCGATCTACCTGCTCTGCCCGACTACCCGCCGGTCTGTTCTGCCCATCGGACTGCCCGGCCGGGCCGACGACGGAATCAGCCGAGGTGTTCCCGCAGATAGGCCAGGTCATCGGCGACACCCTCGGCGGGAGTCTCCAGGATGACCGGGGCGTTCGCGGTGCGGCATACCTCCGCGAGCAGTTGCGGATCGATCGTGCCGTCGGCGAAGTTGGCGTGCCGGTCCGCGCCGGAATTGAATTCGTCGCGTGAGGAATTCAGGTGCACCAGGTCGATGCGGCCGGTGATGGCCTTGATCCGCTCGACGACGCCGACCAGATCCTCACCGCCCGCCCAGGCGTGGCAGGTGTCGAGGCAGAAGCCGGCGCCGAAATCGCCGACCGCGTCCCAGAGCCGGGCGATCGAATCGAAATGCCGGGCCATGGCGTGATTGCCGCCCGCGGTGTTCTCGATCAGGATCGGCACCGCGAAGCCGCCCTTGTCCTGTTGACGTTCGAACAGCTTGCGCCAGTTGTCGATTCCGGTGTCCAGCTCGCTGTCGGAGCGGACATGTCCGCCGTGCACGACCAGGCCGAACGCGCCGAGATCGGCGGCGGCCGCGGCCTGCTGCGCGACCGCATTGCGCGACGGCATGCGCAGGCGGTTGTTCAGGCTGGCCACATTGATCTGATAGGACGAGTGCACCACCACATCGATCGGACTGGCGAGGATCTCCTCGGTCCGCGGGTGCGGGGTCGGCTTGTCCCAGCTCTGCGGGTCGACGACGAACAACTGGATGACCTCGGCGCCGAGTTTTTCACCGAAGCCGATCGGATCGCTGTCGAGCCGGACGTGTGCTCCAATGCGCATGGGGCCGAGCCTATCGACTGCCACCGACAACGTCTCCGACACGGCGGTCAACGGGCCGCCGAAAGGCCGCAGCGGACGGCAACGAACATGTTGCGCCGGGGCCACGCCAACAGATACATCGGTAGGATCCAGGTGCTCGACCCGAATATGGGGGGTGAATCCACTGTGCTGCGAACTGGCGACGTTTTCGCTGGCTACACCATTAAACGTGTGCTCGGCCAGGGCGGTATGGGCACCGTATACCTGGCCCAGCATCCACGTCTACCGCGTCTGACCGCGTTGAAACTGTTGAAGCGCGAACTGTATACCGATGCCGAGATCCGGCATCGTTTCGAGCGCGAGGCCGATCTGGTCGCCACGCTCGACCATCCGAATATCGTCACCGTCTACGACCGCGGCGCCGAGGATCAACAGCTCTGGATCTCGATGCAATTCGTGCCCGGCGCGGATGCCTCCTGCGCGGATGTCAATGTGCTCGCGCCGGGTCGCGCGGTGCAGATCATCGCCGATACCGCGGCCGCCCTGGATTTCGCACACGCCAATGGGGTGCTGCACCGCGATGTGAAACCGGCCAATATCTTGCTGGCCAAGGCGCCGATCGGGCAGCCGGAACGGGTGCTGCTCACCGATTTCGGCATTGCAGGCATGCGCGGCACCGAGTCCACGCTGAGTTCACCGGGCACCATCACCGCCACCCTGGCCTATGCGGCGCCGGAGCAGCTGACCGGGAAGCCGGACTATCTGGCCGATCAGTACTCACTGGCCTGTTCGCTGTTCTGGATGCTGACCGGGGTCGGGCCGTTCCATGGGGCGAATCCCATGGCCGTCATCAACGGACATCTGCACGGGGCGATACCGTCGCTGCGCCGATATCGCCCCGATGTGCCGCTCGGGTTGGACGCGGTGCTGATGCGGGCCATGGCCAAACAGCCAGCGGACCGGTTCGGCAGCTGTACCGAATTCGCCGTAGCGGCTCGGCGGGCGCTGGTGTCGTCCTGGCCGCACCCGCACCCGCACCCGCACCAGCAGCACGGGAACGGGCAGCACGGTGCGTATCGTCCTCCGTCGGGCCATGATTCGCGTACCAGCATCGAATCGCCGCACCTCGGTCCGCCGCGTAACCCGGTGCAGTCTGGAAGTGCGGCGCCGTCTGGAAGTGCGGCGCCGTCTGGAAGTGCGGCGCCGTCTGGAAGTGCAGCGCCGTCTGGAAGTCCGGCGCCGTCTGGAAGTGCAGCGCCGTCCGGAAGCGCGACGCCGTCTGGAAGTGCAGTGCCGTCTGGAAGTGCAGTGCCGTCTGGAAGTGCAGTGCCGTCTGGAAGTGCAGTGCCGTCTGGAAGTGCAGTGCCGTCTGGAAGTGCAGTGCCGTCTGGAAGTGCAGCGCCGTCCGGAAGTCCGGCGCCGTCTGGAAGAGCAGCGCCGTCCGGAAGCGCGACGCCGCCCGGAAACGCAGCGCCGTCCGGAAACTCGGCGCCATCCGAAAACCCGTTGCCCCCCAACACTTCCGAGCGAGTCGGGAGCAGCCGAACCGCCCGACCGGCGGAGCCGACCAACCGCGGCGCGTCCGAGCCGCCGAGATCATCACAGCCGCGTCTGCCACTGCCGCCGCGACGGTCGGTGCGGCCGAACACCATTGCTCTGCCCGACATCCCGCGTCGCCCCGGGCGGACCCCGCCGGGCCCCACACCACGGCCTCCGCCATAGCGGTGCGCTATCGGCGTCGCATGCGATACCTATAAGTCGACGATAACCAGGGCTTAAGCGAATCCTGCTAAGGTTTCGATGTTTTCCGTGGTCAGGTGGTCCTGATCGCGCGTTCTTATGCTGTACGCCTGTGCACCGGTGGGTCCCGGTGCGCGGCGGGAAGTGGAGCAGACATGCTGGCCAGCGGTGAGGTGTTCGCCGGTTATGTCATCGATCGGCAATTGGGCCGCGGTGGCATGGGTTCGGTGTACCTGGCGAAGCATCCGCGACTGCCGCGGATGACGGCGCTGAAGCTGCTGAATCGGGAGATGTTCTTCGATAAGGAGGTGCGCGCGCGGTTCGAGCGGGAGGCGGATCTGGTCGCGCAGCTCGATCACCCGAATATCGTCACCGTCTACGACCGCGGCCTCGAGGACGAGCAGCTGTGGATCTCGATGCAGTACATCGATGGCATCGATGCCGCGTCGGTCGAGCCGAAGTCGCTGCCGCCGGAGCGCGCGGTGCAGATCATCAAGGAGACCGCGGACGCGCTCGATTACGCGCACGGCATGGGCGTGCTGCACCGCGATGTGAAGCCCGCGAATATCCTGCTGGCCCGCTCGGGCGGTGGACGCGGTGAGCGGGTCTATCTCACCGACTTCGGCATCGCGCGCCTGCGCGACGACACCGGACATCTCACCCAGACCGGCACCTTCACCGCCACCCTCGCCTATGCCTCGCCCGAACAGCTGACCGGCGCATCGCTTGATCACCGCTCGGACCAGTACTCGCTGGCGTGCTCGCTGTTCTGGCTGTTCACCGGGTCCGGTCCATTCGCGGCGACCAATCCGGCGGCGGTGATCCAGGGACATCTGCAGGGCACGCCCCCGGCATTGAGCAGCGTCCGTCCCGGCCTGCCGTACCAGTTGGACGCCGTCCTGGCCAAGGCCATGGCCAAGCGACCCGATGACCGCTTCGCCTCCTGCTCGGAGTTCGCGCTGGCGGCCAAGCAGGCATTCACCAATCCGAGCGCACCGGCGATGCCGGTGGTCGGCGGCCCGCGTCCGGGTACCGGACCGGCGATTCCGGTGACGGGTGCGCCACGGCCGGTCACGGGGCAGCCGATGCCCATGACCGGTATCCCGCCGGTGACGAACGGCCCGTACCCGCAGACCGCCGGGGCCTACCCGCAGACCAGCGGCCCGTACCCGCAGACCAGCGGACCGCACACCATGCAGCCACAGCAGCTGGCGCAGACGACCGTCAATCCCGCGCAGGGCACCCAGCACCCGCAGCCGGTGCAGCCCGCGCCGACGCAGCAGCAGTCGCATCCCTACAACCAGCAGCCGCACAACCAGCAGCCGCACAACCAGCAGCCGCACAACCAGCAGCCGCACAACCAACAGCCGCACAACCAACAGCCGCTCGGTTTCGCGACGCCGCCCGGTGCGCCCCGGCCGCCGATGGGCGGAGCGCGCCCGGTCCCGCCGCCGCGTAAGTCGAATGTCGGGCTCATCGTCGCGCTGTGCATCGGTCTGGTCGTGCTGTTGGTGATCGTGCTCGCGATCATCGGCGTGGTGTCCAAAGATGGTTCGTCGACGACCAGCGGCGGCGGCAGCACGACCTCGTCTTCCTCGCCGACCGGCGGCGGCTCGATCGATGCCACCGCGGCATCGATCAGCAAAGAGTTCCCGCGCATGGTGCCCGCCAGCGAATCGGATTCGGTCGGCTACAACGGCGCTAAATGCAATGCCCACAAGACCGGCGATCTGACCCTGCCCACCCCCGGCAGTCCGGACTTCGGGGCCTGGGCCGCGCAGTGGGATTGCTACGGCGGCGCCGATAACGACGATCCGTTCTACACCATCTACGTCTACAAGAACGCCTCCGATGTGCAGAAGGTGCTGAGCAACCTGCCCTCGGACGCCACCAAGTCGACCGATGCCAATGGCGGAAAGTCCTACACCAACTACAAATTCGTCAATGACGGCCCGAAGATCGTCACCGCCTTCACCGGCGACAGCAAGCGCGCCCAATTCCTGATGTACGCAGACGGTTTGGCGGGCGCACAGGACAACGTCCTGCGCTGGTGGCGTTCGGCTCCGCTGAACTGATACCGCCGCACTGACACCGCCGCACCGGGCGCGAGCGAAAATCGCTCGCGCCCGGTTCCGTTCGGCCCGTACAGTGCACTACATGTTCGGCCACACCATCGCTCTGGAGTCCGCGGTCGCGGGCGCGATGGCGGCTGCCCTGGCAGCGTCCGCAGCAGTGGCTGCGGCGCACTTCGACGGCGCCCGAAGCTGACCTTCCCCGGGATGTCCCGGGACCTCTGACGGGGAAGGTGGCCCGTCACAGAGAGGTCCCCCGGTGTATTGCCGGAAAACATTGCCAGTCAGGGAAAGTCATGTCCAAGAAGACCTACGTGCGGACCAAGCCGCATCTCAATATCGGCACCATGGGTCATGTCGATCACGGGAAGACCACATTGACCGCCGCCATCACCAAGGTGCTCGCCGAGCGCGGCGGCGGCAGTTTCGTGCCGTTCGAGCGGATCGACCGGGCGCCGGAGGAGGCGCTGCGCGGGATCACCATCAATATCGCGCACGTCGAATATGAAACCGCCACAAGGCATTACGCGCATATCGATATGCCGGGGCACGCCGATTTCGTGAAGAATATGATCACCGGCGCTTCCCAGCTCGACGGGGCCATTCTGGTGGTCTCGGCGCAGGATGGCGTAATGCCGCAGACGGCCGAGCATGTGCTGCTCGCCCGTCAGGTCGGGGTGGAGCACATCGTGGTGGCGCTGAACAAGGCCGATGCGGGTGATCCGGAACTGCTCGACCTGATCGAGTTGGAGGTGCGTGAGCTGCTCAGCGCCCAGGGATATCCGGGGGACGAGCTGCCGGTCGTGCGGGTCTCGGGTCTGCGTGCGCTGGAGGGGGATTCGCGGTGGACCGCCGCGCTGCTCGACCTGCTGGACGCCGTGGACACCCACGTGCCGACACCGGTCCGGTACACCGACGCGCCCTTCCTGCTGCCGGTGGAGAACGTCCTGACCATTACCGGTCGGGGCACCGTCATCACCGGTGCGGTGGAGCGCGGCCGGATCCGGCTCAGCGACCGGGTGCAGCTGTTCGGCGGCGAGGAGCTGACCTGCGTGGTCACCGGGGTCGAAACCTTCGGCCGGACAATGGAGTCCGCGGAGGCGGGCGACAATGTCGCATTGCTGCTGCGCGGTGTGCAGCGCGGTCAGGTGCGTCGTGGCCAGGTCGCGGCGGCGCCGAACAGTATCGCGGTGCACAGCCGGTTCACGGCGCGCGTGTACCTGCTCGGTACCGCCGAGGGTGGTCGGCGCACACCGATCAGCACCGGCTACCGCCCGCAGTTCTATGTGCGCACCGGTGACATCGTCGGCAACGTCACGCTGCCCGACGGCATCGCGGTCGTCCGCCCCGGCGAAACCATCGACCTCACGGTCGAATTGGGCCGTCCGGTTCCGCTGGAGCCGGACCTCGGCTTCGCCATCCGCGAGGGCGGTCGGACCGTCGGCGCAGGCACCGTGCTGACCGTGGGCTAGCCCAAGAGTGGGGCGCTGGGTAACCGCCCGGCGCCCCACTCGCTGGCGTCGCGCACCTGCGAGGTCATCAATGCGTGTGTGGCAGCCCAACCCGCTCGGCTCCGAGTGCGTTGCGGGGGTTGCTCAGGCTGGGGGTGGGTGGCCGCGGTGAGTGCCCAGAGGTGGGGCGCGCGTCGAGAACGTCCGTCTGCCAGCGGGATTCGAGGTCCGTCACCTTGGCGCCCGCGATCGCGGAGTTCAGCCAGGTCACGGCCCGGTCCGGGTGCCGGAGTCCCCATCCGCCCGCGATGCGCAGCGGGTAGCCGAACCCGAGGCCCAGGTGGGGCGTCGTGGTCGGGTCGTGGCGTCGGCGGTGGGTTGGGGAGGGCGGAGATCGGGTTTAGTGTGCCTGGAGTTTTGCGATGCGGGCGCCGACGAGGAGGGCGGTTACTGCGACGATGCCGACCACTGTGATCAATCGGTTGATATCGACTGCGGGCTGCCAGTGCACCTTGCCGTCTTTGATGACGTAGGCGCCGACCGGTTTGCTGTCCATTCCGAAGCCGCCGCCGGATCCTTCCTGGCCTTCTTTGGTACCGACTCCGCCGCCACCGCCACCGATGATCGCGGCTGCCGCGATCACGGTTGTGCCGTCGCGTTCGACAGGGTCGGCGAATACTCGCTTCGCCGTCATCGAATCCTTCGCGGTAGCGAGGACGTCCGTGACATTCATGGCATTGCCTCCGTCGTGTTCTCGATCAGAATGGCCGTTTAGTTCAGTGTCGACCGGTGCCACCGGATGAGTGCAGGGTCGATGGACCCGGGGTGATGGGCAGAACGGCACCGTCGGACGTTGCTCAGGGCTCGAGGTAGAGGCGCTCGCAGGGTAGGCGCGGCAGGGTGGTGGTGTCGGCGAGGTCGACGGTTACGGCGTCGGCGTAGTGCTGGGCTTGGTGTTCTTGGACGAAGAGCAGGGCGGCGGTGAGGCAGGCGACGTAGTCGAAGCGGGCACCGTGCAGGAAGACGCTCAGGTGAACATCGGGCTCGGACGGACGTGGAGATGTGTTGGCGCTCATGGTCGCTCGCTGCGGGTAAAGCTGTGGTGCGGTGGCAATCCGGCGCAGACGCGGATGGCGTCCAGCACCACGCGGCCGGATGGCCGGAAGGTGCAGCGGGGTGGTTCCACCCAGCGCCGGAACTCGACACACTGGTCGGTGGGTGAGGGGAGTGCGATGGTGCCGCCGGTGCGCACCACCGAAACGTCGAGGCGGAACATCTCCGCGAACAGACGCACCTCGTCGGGCAGATCCGGCCGGATCAGATAGGTCCACCGGTTCGAGCGCGGATGTGACACGATCGGCCCGATATCCGAATCCTGCTGTTGCATACGCACCTTGACCGCCTGCCCGAGTTGCGCTGGCATGACGATGCCCCACACATGTTCGGCTTTCATTATGATCCGACCGAGGTGCGGCGGATCGATATGCGCGGGCAGATCGCACACCCGTCGATAGAAGTGGCAGCGGGACAGTGGAGTGTCCCCGAAAGCTACATGGTCCGACCCCTGCTCGCATCGGAGTGATTCGGTGCGCCCGGCACCGACGACACCTGACCGTCCCCGGGGCGGAAGTGAACTGCGTGAGGGGTTCTCGTTCCGTTCACCCTGCCGGGCGCAGAGCTAGCAGACCATCAGGTGACCCCGCCCCTCCGGCCAACTTGGGTTTCTCAACGAGATTGCGTCAAACTCAGGGGCGCGTTGGTTCACCAGTGCCCGCACAACCGGCGGCAAAGACTGTGTGGAGGTTGCGCATCTTGATGGGGGCATGGTCGGTATGCGTGACTCCAAGAACCCCACCGGCCCGGCACTGATCTTCACGGCGAGTGAGTGGGATGCATTCACAGCCGGGGTGAACGACGGCGAGTTCGACCGCCCCTAGGTTCGACATGGAAGTCCGGCGATTCGAGATTGCAGGGAGTTTGAGCATGAGCGTTGACTCGTCCAGGCGCGATGGTTCAAGAGTGCTCACGTTCAGGCAGCATCGGTATGGTGGCTGGTGAAGTTGACTCGGGTGTCGTCGGCGTCGAGGGCGATATTGAGGGTGGCGTCGAGGGCGTCGGCGAGCTTTGCGAGCAGGGGGAGAGTTGGCACGGTGTCGGAGCCCTCGATGCGCGAGATTTTGGCTTGGGTCAGGCCGGCGCGTTCGGCGAGGTCGACTTGGGTGAGTCCGAGTTCGGTTCGGCGGTCGTAGACGGCCTTGGCCAGCGCCATGGAGAGCCGGATCTCTCGGCGGGCCTCGGTGACGTCGTCGGGTTCGGTGTAGTCCTCGGCGAGTTTGCGTTCCCGGAGGGCTTTCCAGCGCGCGTGGCTCATCGGTCCAGTTCTCCCTTCTCGATTGTGCGGATGAATTCTTGATGAGCGGGTTCGTGCTCGGCCTGGCAGGTCTGTTGGGCGAGTTTCGCGCGTTTGACCTCGATGTCTTCTCGCATGCGGGTCTTGCGGAACACCGTCAGCAGGATCACTCGACGGCCAGACGCAACCCAGTAAGTAATGCGGATAGCGGCACCGTCCAGTGTCGGGCGTAGTTCACGGACCCCGTCACCGAGGTATCGGGCGTAGGGTTCGCTCAGCGACTCTGCTTGTTCAGCGAGCAGGCCGACATACTCGTCGATCTTGAGGAAGTGCTTGGCTGGCAGCGCTTCCAGCCAGTCCCGCACCTCGGGCTCGATTTCGATGGTGAACAGTTCGCCCACGACACCAACGATATATGTCGCAAACGACATACGGCAAGGTGTCGGCTAGTAGGTGTCCGCCGTCAGCTGCCTATCTGCCTGATCATGATCGCAGGAATCCACACCTTCAGCCCCGCCGCCCGCCCAGATGCAAACGCGAGACCTGCTCAGGCGGGCAGCAAGGAGTTTTGCGCCGTGAACAGTGACCTATCTGGGGTGGAGTGGTTAAGAGCAGTCACAGTGGTGGTCAAACCGATTGCGTCGAGGTGGCCTGGCTCGCGGGAGGGCAAGTCGGCGTTCGTGATTCGAAGAACCCAGCCGGTGCTGCTCTGATCTTCACGCCGAGTGAGTGGGATGCCTTCACCGCTGGTATGAACGACGGCGAGTTCGAACGGCCTTAGGCTTCGACAAAACGAGAGCCCGGCACTGCTAGGTCAGCGGTGCCGGGCCTTTTGCTGTCGCAGGAAGGGACAACGCGTCCTTGCCCGGTCACACCTACTCGTAGTAGTGTCCAGACACGTGTCCATCACATGCGTGGACCGCTATCCCAGGAGGATTCCAATGACCCTGGTCAAGCCGGTGCGGGTGTCCGGAGGCGAGCACGAGCATGGGCATCTCGATGAATTTCGGGTCGATCCGCTGGCTTTGATGCGGCGGGTGCGGGCGGAATGCGGGGATGTTGGGGCGTTCGATCTGGCGGGGAAGCATGTGATTCTGCTGTCGGGTGCGGAGGCCAATGAATTCTTCTTCCGGTCCGGGGATGAGGATCTCGATCAGGCGGCGGCCTACCCGTTCATGAAGCCGATCTTCGGCGAGGGGGTGGTGTTCGACGCGAGTCCGGAGCGGCGCAAGGAGATGCTGCACAATCAGGCGCTGCGGGCCGAACAGATGCGCGGACATGCGGCCACCATCGGGCGCGAGGTCGAGCGGATGCTGGCGGGTTGGGGTGACGAGGGCGAGATCGATCTGCTCGACTTCTTCGCCGAGCTGACCATCTACACCTCCTCGGCGTGCTTGATCGGCAAGCGTTTTCGCGATGAACTCGACGACCGGTTCGCGCACCTCTACCACGATCTGGAGCGCGGCACCGACGCACTGGCCTATGTGGACCCGTACGCGCCGATCGAAAGCTTCCGCCGCCGCGATGAGGCCCGCCGCGAACTGGTCGAACTGGTGCAGGGCATCATGGACGGCCGTGCCGCGAATCCGCTCGTGCACAAGGAAGATCGGGACATGCTCGATATCCTGATCTCGATCAAGGACGAGCAGGGGCAGCTGCGCTTCAGCGCCAGTGAGATCACCGGGATGTTCATCTCGATGATGTTCGCGGGCCATCACACCACCTCCGGCACCGCAGCCTGGTCGGTGATCGAATTGCTCAGGCATCCGGAGGACTTGCGCCGCGTCGTCGATGAACTCGATGAGCTCTACGCCGACGGTTCCGATATCAGCTTCGGTGCGCTGCGCCAGATTCCGAATCTGGAGGCGGTGGTCAAGGAGACGCTGCGACTGCATCCGCCGCTGATCATTCTGATGCGGGTGGCCCAGGGCGAATTCGAGGTGTGCGGACATCGCATCGAGCCGGGTGATCTCGTCGCGGCGACACCGGCCATCTCCAACCGGATCCCGGAGGACTTCCCGAATCCGGACCGGTTCGATCCCGGGCGCTATATCGATCCGAATCAGGAAGATATCGTCAACCGCTGGACCTGGATTCCGTTCGGCGCCGGCCGGCATCGCTGTGTCGGAGCGGCATTCGCGCTCATGCAGCTCAAGGCCATATTCTCGATACTGTTGCGAGACTGGGAATTCGAGATGGCCCAACCATCCGACAGCTACCGCAACGACCACAGCAAGATGGTGGTGCAGCTGCAGCAGCCGTGCGCGGTCCGCTACCGCAGGCGCCGAAAGCCCTAATTCCCCGTCCAGACAGGCCGAGGTCTATCGAACGTAGCCGAAGGGTGGTCGCGCAAGGCGTATTCGACCGCCAGATGACTACGCTCGGCGGGCAGTCGGAGTGGCCAAGCTATCTGGACAGGGGTGGCGAGCGGTTAGTTGCGTGTGTGAGGGGAAAGGATTTGTGCCCCTTGGTGTTCCGGATGCACTTGTAGGGTGAAGGCATGATCACGCTCAAAAAGGAAGATGGCGCCGCGGATCTCAACGGCATCACCAAGCTGACGGTCGGGGTGAGTTGGGATCCGTCGGCGGGCACCAGTGGCGGTGCGATCGGCATATTGCGCCGCAAGCGCGGTGTGGATCTGGATCTGATCGCCATTCTCATGCAGGGCGCCGAGCCGGTGCGTTTCGCCGGTCTCGATTCCCTCGACCCGCTGGGCAATGGCTCGGTTCAGCACACCGGTGACGAGCAGACCGGCGCCGCCGCCGGCGACGACGAATCGGTGCACGTCACCTTCGCGAATGTGCCCGATGCGATCGACTCGATCATCTTCGTGGCCGCCGCATTCAAAAAGGGCTCCTCATTCGAGAAGGCCAACAACATCTCGTTCAAGATCTACGACGCGACCGGCGGCAGCGTCCAGCAGGTGGCCGATATCTGGCCGTCGCTGCTCGGTACGGATAACGCCAATGCGGTGGCCAGGGCATTCCGCAACGGTGCGAACTGGCAGCTCGAGGTGCTAAATCGCAAGGGCAAGATCAAGCAGGGCGATAAGCAGGCCCTGCTGCGCTTCGCGATGTCCTAGGCACGCAGCCCGGGCCGGAGCTCGGACGAGCTCCGGCCGCTATTGCCGAAGTTCGATCTAGAGAACGGATTCGACCGCGGTCACGATGGCCGCGTCATCGGGTGTGGTCCGCGGCCGGAACCGGCCGACCACCGCACCGTCACGATCGATCAGGAACTTCTCGAAGTTCCACTGGATATCACCGGCCGTGCCCTCGGCATCCGCGGTTTCCACCAGTGCGGCGTAGAGCGGGTGCCGCTCATCGCCATTGACATCGGTCTTTTCCAGCAGCGGAAAATCCACGCCATAGGTGGCCGAACAGAACTCCGCGATCTCCTCCGCGGTACCCGGCTCCTGACCCATGAACTGGTTGCACGGGACCCCGACCACGCTGAAGCCGCGCTCGCCATAGGTCTTGTGCAGCTCGACCAGTCCGGTGTACTGCGGCGTCAGCCCACACTTGGAGGCCACATTGACCAGCAGTACGGCCTTGTCGCCGACCAGTTCGCCCAGCGTGGCCGGGTCGCCGGAAAGGGTGCGCAGTGGAATGTTGCGGATATTCATTCGTATCGGACCTGCCAGTTCTTGATTCCGTTGATCCACCCCGATCGCAACCGTACCGGATCGGCGCTCTGGCTGATCTTGGGCATCGCATCGGCAATGGCATTGAACATCAGGTCGATCTCCAGCCGCGCCAGATTCGCCCCGACGCAGTAATGCGCGCCGGTGCCCCCGAATCCGACATGCGGATTCGGGTCGCGGAACACATCGAAGGTGAAGGGATTTTCGAAGGCGTCCTCATCGAAGTTGGCCGAGCTGTAGAAGATGCCCAGCCGCTGCCCCTGCTCGATCTGCTGCCCGCCGAGTTCGGTGTCCTCGGTCGCCGTGCGCTGGAAGGCATTGACCGGGGTGGCCCAGCGGACGATCTCATCGGGTGCGGTGCGCGGGCGCTGCTCCCGATACAGCTCCCACTGCTCCGGATGGTCCACGAAGGCCTTCATGCCGTGGGTGATGGCGTTGCGGGTGGTCTCATTGCCCGCGATGGCCAGCAGGATCACGAAGAAGCCGAACTCGTCCGAGCCGAGCGCCTCGCCGTCGACATCGGCATGCACCAACTGGCTGACGATGTCATCGACCGGACAGGCGCGGCGCTGTTCGGCCATATTCCAGGCGTAGCCGAGGATTTCGGCGAAGGCGGTATTGGCGTCGCCGTACTCCGGATCGTCGTAGTTCAGCGTCTGATTGGACCAAGCGAACAGCTTGTGTCGGTCGTCATTCGGCACGCCGAGCAGTTCCGCAATGGCCTGCAGCGGCAGTTCGCAGGCCACCTGCTCGACGAAGTCGCCGCCGCCGGTTCGCTTGGCCTCGTGCACGATTCGCGCCGCGCGTTCGGTAAGTGCCGTCCGCAGGCCCTCCACCGCACGCGGTGTGAATCCCTTGGAGACGATCCGGCGGATTTTGGCATGTTTGGGCGCATCCATATTGACCAGCAGGGCGCCGGTGAGTTCGATCTGTTCCGGCGTGACATCGTCGGGCAGGCGAATGATGGCGCCCTTCTGGGCGGAGGAGTAGAGCTCCGGACTGCGCGAAATCTCCTTCACATCTTCGTGCTTGCTGACCACCCAGTACCCGCCGTCGCGGAAGCCGCCCGAGGTTTCATCCGGCTGCGCGCACCACCACACCGGCGCGGTGCGGCGCAGGGTCGCGAATTCCTCGACCGGCATGCGGTTTTCCCACAGCGCCGGATCGGTGAAATCGAAGCCTGCCGGGAAAGCGGGCGCCGCCATGGCTACCTCCTGGGGGAAATCGTTTCAGCGCAACCTGAGTCGGCGCATCAGTCGTAGCGTCGTCAGCGTTGTCTTCAGCTGCTTTTCGTAAGGAAGTCCGGCACGCGCCGCCATCACCTGGCGCTTCTGCACGCCGATATTCACGGTGTCGGTGTACTTGAGCAGGCCCTGATCGCCGTGCCTGGTGCCGACGCCGGACTGCTTCACACCGCCCGACGGTGTGGATTTGGCGGCGTAGGTGGTCACGAAGCCGTCATTGATATTGATATTCCCGGCCTCGAGCTGGGCGCCGATTCGGTTGGCGCGGGCCAGGTCCCGGCCCCAGACGCTGGCATTCAAACCGTAGGCGGTGTCATTGGCGAGCCGGATGGCCTCCTGCTCGTCGGTGAACCGATAGACGCTCACCACCGGGCCGAAGGTCTCCATGGTCGCGTGCTTCATCTCGGCGGTGACGTCGGTGAGCACGGTCGGCTCGTAGAACGCCGGGCCGATATCCGGTCGTGCCTTGCCGCCGGTCAGTACCTTCGCGCCCTTGGCGCGCGCGTCCTCGACATGTGCCGCGACCCGCTCCAAATGCTGCACCGATACCAGCGAACCGAATTCCGGTGTGTAGTCGTAGGCCGCGCCGATCTTGGCGTTCAATTCGTCGGCCGCCGTGACCAATCGGCGCACGAATTCGTCATAGAGCCGGTCCTGCACGTAGATCCGCTCGATGTGCATGCAAGCCTGGCCGGAATTCGCGAAGACCGCGAATGCTGCACCGGGGATGACCTCGTCGAGATTCGCATCGTCCAGGACGATCATCGGGTTCTTGCCGCCGAGTTCGAGGCTGCAGCCGATCAGATTGCGGCCCGCGCCCTCGCCGACGACCCGCCCGGTCGCGGTCGAGCCGGTGAACATGACGAAGTCGGCATTATCGATCAACGACGGACCCACGTCGGGGCCCTCTCCGCAGACGACCTGGAAAAGCCCCTTCGGCAGCCCCGCCCGATACAGCAGTTCCACCCCGAACAGCGCGCAGAGCGCGGTCTTGTTATCGGGCTTGAGCACGACGCCATTGCCCGCCATGAGCGCGGGCATCGAATCCGACAGCGCGATGGCGAACGGGAAATTCCACGGCGCGATGACTGCGACGACGCCCTTGGGACGGTGCTCCTCGGTCGAGGTGGTGATCAGCGGCACCGGACCGCCGCGCCGCTTGGGCCTCAGCACCCGGCGCGCGGTCTTGAGGTAGTGGCTGATGACCATCGGGACGTCACAGGACTCCTCGAAGGCCATTCGGCGGGTCTTACCGCAGCCGATCTGGATCAGGTCGGCAATGGTTTCGTGTTCGGCGAGGATCAGCTCGTGCGCGCGCTCGAATACCTGCAGGCGGCGCTGCAGTGGCCAGCTGGCCCATTCCTGCTGCGCCGCGCGGGCGGTCGCATAGGCGGCGGCAACGTCCTCGGGTGTCGACTGCGGTAGTGCGCCGATCACGGCACCGGTGTAGACCTCGACCATCGAATACGGGTCGGCGGTGCCGGAGGCCGCGACCATCGCGGTCAGCCTGCCGATCAGCTCCTCGGTAATCCGGGCGGGCAGCGCCGGTGCGGCATCCTTCTTGGCTTCTGTTGTGCTCATGCCTGCGCCTCGCTGACACTCGGCTCCGGCATGCGCACGGCGCGCTGGCACATGATTCGCTCACTTCGTTCGGTCATTGGACCTTCTTCGCGACGATGACGGATACCCTCGAATTAGAACACGTTCTCATTGCGGCTGCCAGGGTCTTCGCCGGTATGACCTGTACAAATGCGCGCCGGAACATGCTCAATCCGCTCGATGGTCCGGTGTTCGGCCCGCCGCTAACTCCTTGGCCCAGCGGTAGTCGGGCTTACCGCTCGGGGCGCGCGCGACCACCTCCGCAACCCAGATCTGCCTCGGCACCTTGTAGCCCGCGAGATGCACGCGCACATGGCGCTCCAGCGCGGCGAAATCCACCGGTTCCGAGCCCACGACCGAGACGACCGCCGCCACCTGCTGACCCCAGCGCTCGTGCGGTACCCCGATCACCACCGCGTCATAGATGGCGTCGTGCGCCTTCATCACGCTCTCGACCTCTTCGACGTAGACCTTCTCGCCGCCGGTATTGACGACCATATTGCCGCGGCCGATCAGGGTCACCGAGCCGTCGGCCTCGACCCTGGCGCGATCGTCAGTTACCACGATCCTGGCGTCGTCGACCGTTTTGAACAGCCGCTCGGTCTTGTCCGGATCCTTGTAGTAGCCGATCGGCACCGCACCGGTCTTGGCGAGCCAACCTTCGGCACCCGGTGCGACCGGATGTCCGGTGTCATCGACGACGATCGCGCCCCGGCCGCTGCGCACCCGGGGACCGCGTCCGGGATTGTCATCCTTCTGCGCGAAACCGATACCGCCGAAACCAGTTTCGGAGGAGCCGATGGCATCGGAGACCACCGACGACGGAAACAGTTCCAGCAGTGTGTTCTTCACCGGCTGTGACAGCAGCGCGGCACCGGAGGCGATGGCGACCAGGGAGCTGGCGTCCACCGGTGCGGCGCGGTAGGCATCGATCAGTGGGCGCGCCATGGCATCTCCGGTGATCACCATGATCTGCGGGCGGCGTTGTTCGACCACTTGCCACACCCGGTGCGCATCGAATTTCGGCTCGAAGATCACGGCATTGCCGGACCACAGGCCGGTGAACGTCGGCATCATCGCGGCGGCGTGGATGAGCGGCGGGAGTATGAACAAGGTGCCGGGTTCGCCCTGTGCGCCGACACGGGACTGCTGGTATTCATCGGAAACCGGAATGCCGGTGAAGAAGTCGATGCCGCCGCCGAGGACGCGCCACATATCCTCCTGCCGCCACATGACGCCCTTCGGGCGACCGGTGGTGCCGCCGGTGTACATCATGAACAGGTCGTCCGGGCTGCGGTCGACGATGCGGCGGATGGGGGAGCCCGAGAGCAGTGCCTGCGCATAGGACGCGGGCAGCGCTACCGCAGTGGTGGTGTCGGTGCGGATGGGGGCGGGTGGCTCGTCGTCGACGATCAGGACATGGATCGCGGACGGCACATCGGTGAGTGCCTCCAGCGCCGCGTCGGCGTAGGTCTCATGGCACACCAGCACCTCGAGATCGGCATTGTCGTAGAGATAGCGCAGCTCATCGACGCGGTAGCGGTAGTTGATATTGATCGGGACGGCCTGTGCCTTGAAACAGGCGATGAGCGTGGTCATGGTCTCGATGCCGTTGTGCATCTGGAAACCCACATGGGTGCCGGGGCCGACGCCGATCGAACCGAGATGATCGGCCAGCCGATTCGCGCGGGCGTCGAGTTCGGCATAGGTGAGTGCGAGATCGCCCTCGATCAGTGCGGTGCGCTCCGGCATCGCGTCGACCGCATGCTCGAAGAGATCGGCGAAATTGTTGGACATGGCGATTCGCTCTCATCGAATGACGGTGAGCGGCAGCGGGATACCGCGGTCGGTGAAGGTGAACGCGGCGCCGGTGCTGATCCGGGTGATGGCCACCTCGGCCGCTTCCTTGAACGGGGCTGCGGCGAGCGCTATTTCGGCGGTCCAGTGGTCTTCGTCGGTGGTGGTGGAGCGCACGTGGAAGCGCGGGTTCACCCCGCGCGCCATGGCTTCCAGGGGGGCGAGGTGATCGGGATCGAGCATCGATGGCCAGGTGCGATCGGTGCAGGCGTCGCTGTGTCGCGGTACCCGCAGTCGCACGGTCTCGTTGGTGCTCGATACGTCGATACCGGTGTAGGACAGGGGGTTCCATGCCGGATGCAGTCGCAGGACCTCGGCGAGTGCGGCCGGATCGGCACCGAGTCCGAGTGCGGTGCGAATCCGCTCGGAGGTGAGTCCGGCGATGCCGGTGAATTGCTTTCGGCCGATATCCGTAGCGGTATCGGCGGCCCTGGCGCGCACGGCGGTCATGAATCCGATGGTGAGCAGATGGTGCTGGAGGCAGATCTCGTCGGCCATCCGCATCAGCGCGGATTTGGCGAAGTCGGCGAAACGCAGGTCGCTGAGCAGCGGACCCGCGTAATCGCTTGCGCCCGGATCGTCCTTGTCGATGGGGGACAGCTCCAGCAGCGCGGCTCGGGAGTTCGCTACCACCTCGGCATTGGGTGGGGTCGGTGGCGGGATATGGGCCGGGTCGATGATGACCGTCCACGCGCACACCGGTTTTCGGTCGGCGGGGTGGCGCGGCGGCCGGTGGATCGGCCGGACCTGGGCATGCGGATTGGTGGCGAGGGCGGTCGCGTCGAAGGTCGGATCCTCGATGTCGTGGCACATCGACACCACGAAGTCCTCGCCGAGCGGTTCCACATCCGCGAGCGCGCCGCAGTGATCGAGCCAGAACTCGCCGTGATCGCGATCGTCGACGCGGAAGCGGAAGTCCATGAACTGCGGCGGCGCGCCGATATCGAGCTGTAGGCCCTTGAAGATCGTCGGTACGTCATCGCCCTCGAAACCGAGTGCGGTGCGCATGCGGCGGGTGTAGACCGGACTGGCAAGCTGCCACTCCTCGATGGCGACCGCCGTCATGCCCTCGCGGCCGAATGCCGCAATGGAGTGCGCCATACCGGACCGGTCGATCAGATGTCCGCACAGCAGCAGTTCGGGCACCAGCGTCGCCAGCTGGGCCCGCGACAGTCGCTCGAAGCTCGACATCACCACAGTGGAACCGGTGCTTCGCCGATCCGATACCAGCCCGCCAGCGGCTTTCCGGAGACCGAACGCTGGATGCGCTTGTGCATTCCAGGTGTCAGTGCGTTGTTCTGAATCATCTCCATGAACAGCTGCGAGACATTGCCGAAGTCGAAAAAGTCACGCTGCCAGGACCATTGGTAGTTTCCGCCATAGCGGAACCAGCTGCCGCCGATGCCCTCGGGACTGTAGTTGCGGCCGTCTGGGCGTTTGTTATCGCTGACCTGTTTCCAGAACCCGATGACATCGCCGCTGCGCTCATCGACGACGAACTGCTGATACGGATACGACCAGCCCTCCAGCCCCTCCATCTCCTGACCGAGTGCGAGTTCCCGGATCTCCGCCCGGCCGACCGCCATGAATTCCTGCGTGGGACCGTAATTCCAGCCGTAGGTGGCGTCCTCGGCATACATCTCGGCGAGCGGCTTCCAGTCGCCCTTTTCCTCGCAGCGCTGGTTCTCCAGGATCCAGCGCCGGACCATCTCATCGAGTTCGGCGCGGTCGAAATCTGGCATTACCGTGTTCCTTTCGCCGCTGTGTTTACCCGCCCCGCCGACTCCGCAGGCTCCGTCGGCTGCCATCCCCCAGGGTCCTCGCGGATCGACAGCGCTTGGGTGGGGCAGTAACGCACGGCGCGTTCGATATCCGCGCGTGCGTCGGTACCCGGTGTCGGGTCCAGGATTTCGACCTTGCCGCGCTTGGGCACGGTGAAGACCGATGGCGCTTCGTCCTGGCAGACGGCGTGGCCCTGGCACAGATCCAGATCGACGACGATCCTCATTGTCGGCTCCTGTCCTGATCATTCGAATTCGGTAGCGGCCGCAGCGGCGCCTCGGGCTGGACCTCGATCAGCACCAGATGTGCACCGCGCGGGGCCGAGACGACGGCGATTACCGCGGCGGCCAGGTCGGTGGGGCGCAGCATGTACGGGTGGCGGGCGAACCCCCAGGTCTTCCAGGCATCGAGCATCGGGCCGACCACCTCGGGGGTGGAATTCATGCCCATACCGGTCAGTGTCGGACCCGGCCGCACCAGCGAGGCGCGAACTCCGGTGCCCTCCAGCTCCATTCGCATCTGCTGGACCATGGCCTCCAGCCCGGCCTTGGCCGCACTGTAGGCACCGGTCCGCGGGCGCGGCTCCTCGGCGCAGTCGGAGCTGATCAGCACGAAATCGCCGCGCTGCCTGCGGATCATGTCCGGCAGCACGCGGTGCACCAGCCGTTGCGCGCCCACCAGATGCACCTGCACCTGCTGCAGGAACCGCTCCGGTTCCATCTCGTGCACCGGTGCGAATTCGATATCGCCCGCGCCGGAGACCAGGATCTCGGTGGGGCCGAGAGCATCCTCGGCCGCGCCCACGAAGGCGTCGATGGATGCCGCGTCGGTGACATCGAGCTGATGGGCGAAGGCTTCGCCGCCATTGGCGCGGATCTTGGCGGCCAGCGCCTCGCACTGATCCACCCGACGCGCGCCCAGTGCTACCGGGTGCCCGAGTTCGGCGAGCGCTTCCGCCGTGGCGGCGCCGATTCCGGAGGAGGCTCCGGCCACGATCGCCGGTCGGCGCGGGGGATTGGGTTCGAAGCGTGGCATTCAGCTGGCCTCCACAACGATGGGGAGCTTGGCGAAACCGCGGACATTGGTCGAGTGCACCCGCACGATGCCCGAATGCTCGACCTCGTAGGACCGCACCCGCGAGACGAATTCGTGCAGCGCGACACCGGCCTCCAGCCGGGCCAGATGCGCGCCGAGGCAGAAGTGCACGCCCGCACCGAAACTGGCCAGTCCGCCCTTGTCGGCGCGTCCGATGCGGTAGCTGTCGCCGTCGGCGAATACCTCCGGATCCCGGTTGGCCGAACCGATCAGCAGGAGCACCTTCGCGCCGGTCGGAATGGTCTGGCCGTACTGGTCGATATCCACCGCGGCGCACCGCGCGACGAGCTGGCTGGACGTGTCGTAGCGCAGTGTCTCCTCGACCCAGTCGGTGACCAGCTCGGGCTCCGCGACGACCTTGGCGTATTCACCCGGATGCCGCGCGCTCCAGTACAGCGCGTTGCCGAGGAGTTTCGTGGTGGTCTCATTACCGGCCACCACCATCAGGAACATGAAGCCGATGATCTCCTCATCGGTCATGGTGTCGCCGTCGATTTCGGCATCCAGCAGCGCCGAGGTGAGATCCGCTGTGCGCGAGCGCCTGCGCTCGGCGACCATCTCGGCGTAGTAGGTGATGAGGGTGATCGATGCCCGCGCGGCGGCCATCGGGACATCGAGGACGCCATCCTCGCGATGCACCACCAGATCGGCCAGCCTGCGGATCTCCGCGCGGTCGGCCTCGGGCACGCCCATCAGTTCGGAGATGACATCCATCGGGAGTTTGCCAGCGACCTCATCGATCCAATCGAACGATCCGGTCGCGAGGGCCGGTTCGAGATAGGACCGCGTCAGCTCCCTGATCCGGTCTTCCATCTCGGCCACCCGCTTGGGGGTGAAGCCCTTGTAGACGAGTCGGCGCATGCGCAGATGCCGCGGATCGTCCATGGCGAGAAACGACATCACCCGGTGTGCGTGCGGTCCCCAGGCCGCCGGATCCAGCGAGACACCGTTGGCGCTGGACAGTCGGAGATTGTCGCGAAAGCCCGCGGTCACATCCGCGTGCCGGGACAGCGCCCAGAAATCCAGGTCGGCGTTGTAGTAGAGCGGCGCCTCGGTGCGCAGCCGCGCGTAGGTGGGGTACGGGTCCTCGTGGAACGCGTAATCGTAGGGGTCGAAGGTCAGCGGCTCTAGTGAGGCGGCCGTCATCTCGGCAACCTGGAATTCGAGAACCAGTTCTCATCGGTGACCGGTGCCGCGTCCTCGATGGGAGACACATAGCTGGACATGTGTCTGGACGGTACCACCAGGTTGGTCGGATCGACAGTGGTTTCGCAGAACAATCTGCCTTGTTCGTCGTCGGCCCATGGGCTCGGCTCGATTGACGGATGGTTGCTGAAGTCGGCGCTGCGCGGCCGACCTCGGAGCGCTGTTTTGGAACGAGTTCTTGCGCCGGATCGGCTGGCGAGACTATATTCCGTACACCTGTCCAGACAGCATCGGAGCATCATGAGGGAAGCATCGGCCAGCGATTCGACGAGGGGTGATGGTCGAGCGACGGGTGCGAGCGCTCTGCTGCCCGCCGACGGTTCGCGCCTGCTGATCGGCGGCAAACTGGTCAGCGGCGGCGATGGCGTCTTCGCGACGGTGAATCCGGCGACGGAGGAGGTCATCGGTCAGGCCGCGAATGCGAACGGCGCGGATATGGACGCGGCCATCGGGGCCGCGCGCACCGCATTCGACGACACCGACTGGTCCCGGGATCACGCCTTCCGTGCCCGCTGCCTAGAGCAGTTGCGCACCGCGCTGCAGGCCAATATCGATGAGCTGCGCGAGATCACCATCGCCGAGGCGGGCGCACCGACCATGCTGACCAGGGGGCCACAGCTGGAAGGTCCGGTCGCGGATCTGTCCTTTGCCGCATCGCTGGCCGAAACCTACAGCTGGGAAACCGATCTCGGCACCGCGACACCCATGGGTATCGCGAGCCATCGGGTGCTGCGTCGCGAGCCCATCGGTGTGGTCGGTGCCATCACACCGTGGAACTTCCCGCACCAGATCAATTTCGCCAAGCTCGGTCCCGCGCTGGCGGCCGGAAATACCGTGGTGCTCAAGCCCGCACCGGATACCCCGTGGTGCGCGGCGGCCGTCGGTGCGGTCATTGCCGAGCAGACCGATATCCCGCCCGGTGTGGTCAATATCGTGACCTCCACCGATCACGGCCTCGGCGCGCAGCTCACCGCGGATCCGCGGGTCGATATGGTCAGCTTTACCGGCTCGACGCAGACCGGCAAGGCGGTAATGACCGGCGCGGCAACGACATTGAAGAAGGCCTTCCTCGAACTCGGCGGCAAATCGGCGTTCATCGTGCTCGACGACGCGAATATCGCGGGAGCCTGTGCGGTGGCGGCATTTTCGGTGGCCGTGCACGCGGGGCAGGGGTGTGCGCTGACCACCCGGCTGCTGGTGCCGCGCTCGGCATATGACGAGGCAGTCCAGGCTGCCGCGGGCACGCTGTCCGGCATTGTGCCCGGTGATCCGGCCGATGCGGGCACCGTCTGCGGACCGCTGATCTCCGAACGGCAGCGGGCCAGGGTCGAGCGGTATCTCGACATCGCGCGCGCCGAGGGTGGACGGATCGTGGTCGGCGGCGGCCGCCCGGCTGGCCGCGAGCGCGGCTACTTCGTCGAACCGACATTGATCGCGGATGTGCCGAATACCGCGACGGTCGCCCGCGAGGAAATCTTCGGACCCGTACTGGTGGTGATCCCCTACGACGGTGACGACGACGCGATCCGGATCGCCAACGATTCCCCGTACGGGCTCTCCGGGGCGGTATGGGGCACCGATCCGGACCGAATTCGGCACGTCACCAATGGTGTTCGCACCGGCACGCTCAGCGTCAACGGCGGTGTCTGGTATTCGGCGGACGCGCCGTTCGGCGGCTACAAGCAATCCGGGATCGGCCGCGAAATGGGCGTCGCCGGATTCGAGGAGTACCTGGAAACCAAACTCATCGCCACCGCCGGATAGACCGAGTGCAGCCGCAGAGGAGCTGATTTCATGACCCGCTTTTCGGGAAGGACCGCGATCGTCACCGGCGCTGCCCAAGGCATCGGCGCCGCATATGCCAAGGCATTGGCCCATGAGGGCGCGAATGTCGTTGTCGCCGATCTGAATACCGAGCGCGGCAAGGAGGTGGCGGCGCAGATCACCGCCGCGGGCGATACCGCCATCTTCGGCGAGGTCGATATCGCCGATCCGGAATCGGCGACCGCGCTGGCCGATTTGACCGTTCGCGAATTCGGTGCGATCGACCATCTGGTGAACAATGCCGCCATCTACGGCGATATGAAGCTCAACCTGCTGCTCACCGTGCCATGGGACTACTACAAGAAGTTCATGAGCGTGAATATGGACGGTGCGCTGAATATGACCCGTGCGGTGTGGCAACACATGGTCAAGGCGGGCGGCGGGTCGATTGTCAACCAATCATCCACCGCCGCATGGACATACTCCAGTTTCTACGGATTGGCCAAGGTCGGCATCAATGGCCTGACCCAGCAGCTCGCGTTCGAACTGGGTGGTTCCAAGATCCGCATCAATGCCATCGCGCCCGGCCCCATCGACACCGAAGCCACCAAGAATGTGACGCCGAGCGTCATCGTCGAGGATATGGTGAAACGCTTGCCGCTCGAGCGGATGGGCACACCGGAGGATCTGATCGGCGCCTGCCTGTATCTGCTCTCCGACGAGGCGAGCTGGGTCACCGGGCAGATCTTCAATATCGACGGCGGACAAGTGTTTCGGTCATGAGCGAGCGAACAATGGGCACAGCCGAGATATCGGTTATGACGGGGCCGAGCGCCAGCGAGGTGCAGGCATGAGTGAGCGCAGCGAGCGAACAACGGGCACAGCCGACATGTCGGTCATGGCGGAGCCGAGCGTCAGCGAGGTGCAGGCATGAGTGAGCGCAGCGAGCGAACAATAGGCAGAGCCGACATGTCGGTCATGGCGGAGCCGAGCGTCAGCGAGGCGCAGGCATGAGCGACGAATTGCCGGTCGGGTTTATCGGTTTGGGCAATATGGGCGCACCGATGGCCCGAAGTCTGCTGGCCTGGCCCGGCGGGCTCACCGTCTGCGATATGCGCCCCGATGCGGTGCAGCCGTTCACCGAGGCCGGTGCGGCCGCGGCGGTTTCGGCCGCGGAGATCGCCGAGAAGGCGGCCGTCATCTCGGTCACTGTGCTGAACGACGAGCAGGTTCGTGCGGTCGTGACCGGACCCGACGGCCTGCTGCGCACGGCCGCGCCGGGCACGGTGATCGCCGTGCACTCCACCATCAGCGACCGGACCGCCGAGGAACTGGCGGGCGAATGTGCCGAGCACGGTGTCGAATTGGTGGACGCGCCGGTGAGCGGCGGTGCGCCGGGGGCCGCGCGCGGCAAACTCGCGGTCATGGTCGGCGGCACCGATACCGCCTTTGAGCGGGTGCGCGTGCCCTTCGGATATTTCGCCGATCTGGTCGTGCACGCTGGACCGGTCGGTGCTGGCACCCGGATGAAGTTGGCGCGCAACCTCGTGCACTTCATCGCATTCACGGCCGCCACCGAGGCGCAGCGGCTGGCCGAGGCGGCGAATATCGATATCACCGTGCTCGGCAAGGTCGTTCGGCACTCCGATGCCGTGACCGGCGGCCCCGGCGCCATCATGCTGCGCGATCGCACCGCACCGATCGAACCGAATGATTTCTGGCTGCCGATTCTGAGCCATGTGCGCGATCTCGGCGAGAAGGACCTCGGCCTGGCTCTGGAACTCGGCGCGCGGCTCGGTGTCGAGCTGCCGCTGGCCGAACTGGCGCTCGACCGCCTCGGGCCCGGGCTCGGCGTACCACGCGAAAGGGAGAGCAATGAGTGAAGCATCGCGTAGCGATTCGATGGGGGGTGGTGACAACGGATCTGCCGATACCGTGCGCCAGCGCGGGCTGGCCAAAATGGCCGAGGTCTACGGCACCGAATTCCAGAACTATCCCGGCGATCACTTCGCCATGACGGCCGACCATCTCTTCGCCGAGATCTGGTCGCGTCCCGGACTCAGCATCCGCGATCGCCGCCTGATCCTGCTCGGCGCGCTCACCGCCCAGGGGCTGATGGATACGGCGGGCATCCAGATCGGCGCGGCACTGCGCAACAAAGAGCTGACCGAGGAGCAACTGCACGAGATCGCGCTGTTCCTCTGTTACTACGTCGGCTGGCCAAGCGGCACCAAACTCGACCTGCTGGTGGGAACGATTGTCGCCCAACAGAAGAAGGCCGCGCGCAAGCAGGCCGAAGCGGCGGGGGAGTCCGAATCATCTGTGTTGTCCGAAGACCGGACACCGTCCGGGGACGCGGTGCAGTCTGATGCAGTCCCCTCCGAGTAGAGCAGTAAGGAACGCGAAATATGTCTGATGCCGCAAAGATTCGGCCGCTGCGGGCCAGCGCGATCTCCGCATGGGATTTCGAGGCCGATGTCGTCATTGCCGGATACGGTATCGCCGGAGTCTGTGCCGCCATCGAGGCCGCGCGTGCGGGCGCCGACGTGCTGATCCTGGAGCGCACCGGCGGCTGGGGCGGTGCGGCGGCGATGGCGGGCGGATTCATCTACCTCGGCGGCGGCACGCCCCTGCAGCGCGCGCTCGGCTTCGAGGACACACCGGAGAATATGGAGACGTTCCTGCAGGCCGCACTCGGGCCGGGACAGGACACGGCCAAGATCGCGGACTACTGCCAGAACAGTGTCGAGCACTACAACTGGCTGGTCTCCTGCGGTGTGCCGTTCAAGGAGGCGTTCTGGGGTGAACCCGGCTGGGAGCCGCCGCACGACGAGGGGCTGATGTACTCCGGCGGCGAGAATGCCGCGCCGTTCAACGCCATCGCGAAACCTGCTCCGCGCGGGCATGTTCCGCAGATGGCCGATAAGAAGATCGGTGCCAAGAGCGGCGGCTACATGCTGATGAAGCCGCTCGCCGAGACGGCCGAAAGCCTCGGCGTCCGTGTCGAATACGACACCAGGATCCGGCGGCTGGTCGTCGATGACACCGATCGCGTGGTCGGGCTCATCGCGACGCACTTCGGCAAGGAGGTCGCGATCCGCGCCGAGGGCGGGGTCGTGCTCGCCACCGGCAGCTTCGCCTATCACAAGCAGATGATCGAGACCTATGCGCCGCGGCTGATCGGACGCCCCGCCGCCGCCATCGAGGAACACGACGGCATCGGCATCCTGGTCGCCCAGGCGCTCGGTGCGGAGCTGGCGCATATGGATGCCACCGAGGTGGCGTTCTTCGGCGATCCGCAGATGTTGGCACGCGGCATTCTGGTCAACGGCCGCGGCCAGCGCTACATCCCGGAGGACACCTATCCGGGGCGGATCGGACAGGCGACGCTGATCCAGCAGGAGAATCAGGCATATCTGGTCATCGACGAGCAGGCGCTCGAGGCCGCGCTGGCGACCGTCACATCGACGCCGTTCTTCCGGCAGCCGCCGACCTGGGCGGCGGAGACGGTCGCGGAGTTGGAATCCGATATGGGCCTGCCGGAGCGGGCGCTGCAGGGCACCGTCGACTGCTACAACCTGCACGCCGCCGATGGCAAGGATCCGTTGCTGGGTAAGAAGCCGGAGTGGGTCAAGCCGATCGGCACCCCGCTCGCGGCCTTCGATATGCGGGGATTCACCGCGGGTTTCACCCTCGGCGGATTGCGTACCGACCTCGATTCCCGGGTACTGCACGTCTCGGGTGAACCGATTCCCGGCCTGTTCGCCGCGGGCCGCTGTACCTCGGGACTGTGTGCCGGTGGCTATGTCAGCGGTGCGTCCCTCGGCGACGGCAGCTTCTATGGCCGACGTGCCGGTCGCGCGGCCGCAAAGTAGGATCTAGACACATGTCCGAAGGCGAGTCCATCATCCTGGAGGCGACCCGGCGTCGCCTCACCGAGAAGCAGGCCGACACCGTTGACAAGCTCACCAGGGCGGCCGTGGAAGTGCTTGCGCGCGAAGGCTTCGCGGGGATGACTATACGCATGGTCGCCGCGGCGGCCGGTGTCGGCACCGCCACGGCATACACCTACTTCTCGTCGAAGGAACACCTCGTCGCGGAGATCTTCTGGCGCCGCTTGTTCGCCAATTCGGCTCCGGTGAGCGACGATCCGGACCCCACCGTCCGGGTCGTCGCCGAACTCCGCAATATCGCCATGCTCGTCGCCGACGAACAGGAACTCTCCGGTGCGGTGACCAGCGCCTTGCTCGGCCGCGATCCGGATGTGGCCCATCTGCGGGCGCGGATCGGGATGGAGATACGCAAACGCCTGATGCGCGCGCTCGGCCCCGATGCCGATCCGGACGTGGTCGAATCCCTGGAACTCGTCTACGCGGGTGCGCTGGTCCGCGCTGGCATGGGCTATGCCTCCTACTCCGAAATCGCCGACCGCATCGAGAAGTCGGCGCTGCTCATCCTGAAGTAGTGCATTTACTCGGGAGGTAATCGACTTCATGACCGGGAAGCCGCAATGATGGTTGGGCACCTGATGATTGGAGAAACCGATGCCCTACTTCGAATCGCACGACGGCACCACCCTGCACTACCAGGACTGGGGTTCCGGGCAACCGGTGCTGTTCATGGCCGGTGGCTGGTTGAGCAGCAGTTCGTGGGAGCTGCAGATGCTGCCGCTGTCCAAGCAGGGGCTGCGGTGCCTGTCCTACGACCGGCGCGGACACGGCAAGTCGGACTGGGTCGGGCACGGCTACGACTACGACACCCTGGCCGAGGATCTGGCCGCCTTCCTGGAACATCTCGATCTGCGCGAGGTAACGGTGGTCGCGCACTCGATGGCGGGCGGTGAGCTCATCCGGTACCTGACCCGGCACGGCAGTGACCGGATCACCCGGATCGCGCTGGTCTCGGTGACCATGCCGTACTTCGCGCAGGCCGAGGATAACCCGAACGGTGTGCCGCAGGCCATCTTCGATGCGGTGGGCGCGGCCCGCGCCGCCGACCGGCCGCTGTGGATGGAGCAGAACGCCCAGGCGTTCTTCGCGACGCATCTGGGCAACCAGGTGTCGTCCGCGCGGATCGCGTGGATGGTCCAGAAGTGCATGGACTGCTCGCTGCTGGCGGCGGACGAGATCATGAATACGATCTACACCTCCGACTTCCGCGACGAGTTGCGCGCGATCACCGTGCCCACGTTGGTAATTCACGGCGATGCCGACGCCTCCGCGCCGATCGAGCTGTGCGGGCGGGTGATCAAGGAGCTGATTCCGAGCAATACCTACAAGGAATACCCGGCCACCGGGCACGGCATCATGATCTCGCATGCCGAGCAGCTCAACGCCGACATCTTGGAGTTCATCAAAGCGTGAGCTCACCGACGGTAACGGCGGATTCCTGTCGGACCCCGCCGCTACCGTACGCCCATGGCGTTCGCACTCCCTATCACCGTCTCGCCCGAGGACATCGATGGCAACGGCCATATGAATATGGCCGTCTACCTGCAATACGCGGAACGCGCTCGCTGGGCCTGCCTGCAGGCGGGCGGCTTGACGCAGGAGCGGCTACAGGCCGCGGGGGTCGGCCCGATCGCGCTGAAGGCGACGCTCACCTTCAAGCAGGAGCTGTTCGTCGGCGACGAAGTCACGGTCACTTGCGATTTCGTGTGGGACGGCAAGACCCACCAGACCATTCAGGAAATCCGCAAGACCGATGGCACGGTGTCGGCGGAGATCGTCGGTGTCGGCGGTCTGCTCGATCTGACCGAACGGCGGTTGGTGCCGGACGCGGCGCGCTACTTCCGCGACCTGGCGGCGGATCCGATGGTCTTCGGCCTCGACCTGGGGGAGTAGTTCTAAGGGTTCATTGAGACCTCGAGAGTTGGGGGAGGCCCCTGATGGCGCGGGCACGCAATGGCAGACAGACTGGAACCCATGACTTCGCACGCCCTAGGTGCCGACCTCGAGAAATCGGCTGCCGCCACTGACGTGGCGGCCCGCGCCATCGACCTGGTCAAGGTCTATGGATCCGGAGATACACAGGTCAGGGCACTGGATGGGGTATCGGCCGAATTCGCGAAGGGGGAGTTCACCGCGATCATGGGGCCCTCCGGATCGGGCAAGTCGACCCTGATGCACTGCCTGGCCGGCCTGGACAGCTCGACCACCGGAACCGTGCGGATCGGCGATACCGATCTGGCCGGGCTCTCGGATAAGCAGATGACCCGGCTGCGGCGCGACCGCATCGGCTTCGTCTTCCAGGCGTTCAACCTGGTTCCGACGCTGACCGCGCAGGAGAACATCACCTTGCCGCTGGATATCGCCGGACGCAAGCCCGACCAGGACTGGCTGGACACGGTGATCAAGCGGCTGGGGCTGACCGACCGGCTCACCCACCGCCCGAGCGAACTCTCCGGCGGACAGCAGCAGCGGGTGGCCTGTGCGCGAGCGCTGGCCGGGAAGCCGGAGATCATCTTCGGCGATGAGCCGACCGGCAACCTCGACTCCCGCGCCTCGGAGGAGGTGCTCAATATCCTGCGCGCGGCGGTGGACGAATTCGGGCAGACGGTCGTCATCGTCACGCACGAGCCGCATGCCGCGGGATATGCCGACCGGGTGGTGTTCCTCGCCGACGGTCGCATCGTCGACGAACTGCGCGATCCGACCGCCGAATCGGTGCTCGACAAGATGAAGTCGCTGGAGCAGGCGTAATGAGTGGCAAACCGATGCGCAAGGTGGTCTTGCGTAATCTCGCCGCGCACAAGGTGCGACTGGCGCTGACCCTGCTCTCGGTGGTGCTCGGAACCGCCTTCATCGCGGGCTCCTTCGTCTTCACCGACACCCTGCAGCGCACCTTCGACGGCATCTTCGCCAATCAGGCCAAGGGCGTCGATGTGCGGGTGAGCCCGCAAAAGCAACAGGCCCAGGGCATTCCGCTGAGCGTGGTCGACGATATCGCGAAGATGGACGGGGTGCGGGCGGTCGCACCGAGCGTCAACGGCCCGCTGGTGCTGCTCTATCCGGACGGCAAGAAGGCCGTACAGACCGGTGGCGCACCGACTTTCGGTCAGTCCTATATCCCGCCGGATAAAGCGGTCGCCGAACCGGACAAGTTCGTGCAGGGCGTGCCACCGGCCCACGAAGGCGAGATCGCGCTCAATACCGGCGGCGCGGATCGGGCCGGTCTGCATGTCGGGGACAAGACCAAGGTGCTGATCCCTTCGCACGGCGGTCCGATCGATGTCACCCTCACCGGCATCTACGAAGTCTCCTCGGATACCGGCGGACTCATCGGCGTGCTGTTCGACGACGCACAGGCGCGCAAGCTGTTCACCGACGGCTCGCATGTCGCCTTCGTCGATATCGCGGCCACCGGTATGCCCGGCGACGAACTGCGCGACAAGATCGCCAATGTACTGCCGGATTACAAGGTGCAGAACGGCGATCAGGTGCGCGCCGATCTGAAGAAGGAAGTCTCCAACGCCCTGAACTTCATCAACTACTTCCTGCTCGCCTTCGGCGCGATCGCGCTGATCGTCGGCACCTTCATCATCTACAACACCTTCTCGATGATCGTGGCCCAGCGGTTGCGCGAGCTGGCCCTGCTGCGCGCGGTGGGCGCCAGTCGACAACAGGTCGGCACCTCGGTGGTCGCCGAGGCCTTTGTCATCGGATTGATCGGCAGCGCAATCGGTTTGGCGTGCGGCATCGGTCTGGCCTTCGGGCTCTCGGCCCTGCTCAACGCATTCGATCTCGGATTGCCGACCGGTTCGCTCACCGTGCTGCCGCGCACCGTGGTCGTCGGACTGCTGGTCGGGCTGCTGGTGACGGTGGTCAGCGCCTATGCGCCCGCCCGCCGCGCAGCCAAGATTCCGCCGGTGGAGGCCATGCGCGAGGAATTCGCCTCGGCCGGGGAGTCGCTGCGGGTCCGGACCGGGATCGGCATCCTGCTCGCCATTGCCGGTGCGGTGCTCGTCGTGCTCGGCGCGCAGAAGACCGGCGGCCACGCCGCTCTGACGGTCGGGATCGGCGCGCTCGGCTTGATCTTCGCGGTGCTGCTCGCCGCGCCCGCGCTGTCGCGGCCGGTGGTCGGCGTGCTCGGTACGCTGCTGCGGCCCTTCGGTCCGATCGGGCGGATGTCGCGCAATAATGCCGCGCGCAATCCGCGCCGGACTGCGGCAACGGCCTTCGCGCTCACCCTCGGTCTGATGCTGGTGACCGCGATCGGCATGCTGGGCGCGTCGGCGAAGGCGAGCGTCGGTGTACTCGTCGACAAGGGTGTGAAGGCCGACTATGTGCTGTCCGGGCCGCAGATGATCGGTGTGCCGCTCGGTGCCGGTGATGCGGTGCGCAAGTCGGTGCCCGGCGTTGCCGAGGTGGTCGGGCTGCGCGGCGCCACCTTCAAGATCGGCGATGACCAGATCGGCGGCACCGAATTCGATGGCGCGCCCGACAGTGTTCTGAACTACGACATGATCAAGGGCACCAGCACACTGGGCGATCACGATGTCATGGTGTCGCAGGACGAGGCCGATAAACACGGCTGGAAGGTCGGCGACCAGGTCACCGTGACCAGCCTCGGGTTCAAGAAGATTTCGGTCAAGGTGGTCGGTGTCTACAAGAAGACGCCGCTGCTCGGCCAGATGGTGGTGTCGCCGGTCATGTACGACGAGGTGATGCCGGTCAACTTCCGGACCAACCTGCTGATGTTCGTCAAGGCGAAGCCGGGCACCGATCTGCCCCAGATGCGCACCGACCTGGAGAACGCGACCGAGCAGTTCGTGGTGGTCCAGGTGCTGGACCGGGAGGAGTTCAAGGGCGCGCAGGGCAAGCAGATCAATATGCTGCTGGCCATCCTCTACGGACTGCTGGCCCTGGCGGTGGTGATCGCCATTCTCGGCATCGTCAATACCCTGGCGCTGTCGGTGGTTGAGCGGCGCAGGGAGATCGGCATGCTCCGCGCGGTCGGTATGCAGCGGGCGCAGGTCCGCCGGACCATCTATCTGGAATCCATGCTGATCGCGGTGTTCGGCGCGATCGTCGGGATGCTGCTCGGTCTCGGTCTCGGTGTCGGCTTCCTGCGCACGCTGCGTGACCTGGGCCTCGATGAGATCGCGATTCCGTGGAACCAGCTGGTGCTGGTGCTGATCAGCTCGGCCGTGGTCGGTGTGCTCGCCGCGCTGTGGCCCGGTATCCGGGCCGCCCGGACGCCACCGCTGGCCGCCATCGCGGATCTGTAGGACTATCTGGGGAAATAGCGGGCCAACCACTCCGCCGTCGGCGCACCGTATGCGTCGCTCGGCGGCGTGGGTCCGAATTCGACACAGAAGTCGGCGGCCAGGCGCTCGATGACCGGACCGGCGTCGAGCGCGGTCCGCCACTCGCGCGGGATAGCGCGGCGGCCGTAGCGGGCGCCGAGGATGCTGCCGCAGATGGCCCCGGTGGAGTCGCTGTCACCAGAGTGGTTGACCGCGAACAAGAGTCCGTTGCGGACGATCTGTTCCGGTGTGCCACCGACTTTTTCGGCGCAGAGCGCGGCGAATACGCCGATGGCCAGGGCTTCCGGACCGATCCACCCGTGTCCGAGGTCGTTCGTATCCTCCGCCGGTGGCATTCGGCCGTCCACCCGTGCGGCCAGTTCGATGGCGGCCGCGAGGGCGGTCGATGTCTCGGCATGTGCGTCGTACCTGGTCAGTTCGGTACGGGCCAGGTCCAGTGCGACACCGAGGTCGGCGCCACGCGACAGCCCGGCGATGATCGCGGCCATGGTGCCAGCGGGCAGCCAGCCGCTCGGGTTGCCGTGGGTGAGCGCCGCCGCGTCACAGCCCAATTCGAAGATCTGCTGGATGGTCATTCGTCGGTCCAGCCCGCACGGGGCCGCGCGAACGACGGCCGAGCAGCCCTTGGAGTCGTTGATGGGTGCGGTTCTGGTGCCGAGCGGTGCGCCTGGTTGCCGCTGTGCGGCCACCTGTTGCAGCGCGGTGACCGCGGCGTGGGTGGTGCCGCGATGGCCCAACAGTTCCGGATACGACGACAGCACGCTCTGCGGAGTGTGGGGCTGCGGCGGGATGGTTACGCCTTGGTGCTGCAGCCACACCAGATAGCCCATCTGCATCAGCCCGACGGTGGCGCCGCCAATGCCTTTCGCGCGACCTTGCATCGAACCCTTGATCAGGGCTTCTGCCGTGAACAGGGTCAGCTGTGTCTCGTCGGAGATGTGTCCTTGGAAGGTGTCCGGTGTGCCGGTCACGCCGCGCGGGCCGTAACGCAGCCGAATGTGGTGCAGGAGCATGTCCTCCACTGGTGCGCCCAGTGCGTCGCCGATGGCACCACCGAGTAGGCAGCCGTGGACGATATCTTCCTGGGCGAGTATGGGTTTCGGTGATGATGCCGGGGCCGTGCTCGGACGTGGCGTAAGCGCGCGCACCGCGGCGTCGGCGAATTCGGTGCACGAGGCGTAGCGGTCCTGCGGGTCCTTCGCCAATGCCTTGGTCATCACCGCAGCCAAACTCGCTGGCAGATCGGGGCGTTCGGCGATCAGTGACGGTGGTGGCGACTGGATATGCCCGAGCATCACCACTGCCGCGTTGGTCGAATCGAACGGAGCGTGGCCGGTGAGTAATCGAAACAGGGTGCAGGCCAAGGAATATTGGTCGGTTCGGTGATCGAGGCTCGCACCGGTCAGCTGCTCCGGTGACGCGTATGCCAGGGTCGCGGTCAGGGTGCCGGTGCGGGTCAGCTGGCCAGTGTCGTCGAGCAGTCGGGCGATCCCGAAGTCGGTCAACAGCACCCGTTCCGCGAATCCGGAGCCGACGCCGGCCGACTGCGATAGCAGGATATTGGCGGGCTTCACATCCCGGTGCAGCACCCCTGCGCGATGTGCATAGTCGAGTGCATCGGCCGTCTGGACGATGATCTGCAGTGCGCGCGGCGCCGACATATCCGCCTGCGGCACCGAGGCGGAATCGACGCCGTCGACGAACTGCATGGCGATCCACAGCTGTTCGTCCTCGCTGCCCCGGTCGTGGACCGTGATGATATTCGGATGATCGAGTGTCGCGACGAGATTCGCCTCGCGCCCGAATCTGGCGCGGATCTCATTGTCGCCGAACAGATCCCGGTGCAGCAGCTTCAGTGCCGTCAACTTCGGCAATCGGGGGTGGTGTGCGGCGTATACCGCGCCCATGCCGCCGCGGCCCAACTCTCGTTCGATCACATACTCCGCGAATACATCACCACGGCGCAGCATGCGGCCCCCTCCAGCAAGTCGAAATCGGGAGCAGCCTATCGGAGATGCGAGATGTTGTGTCTGTCCGGTCACAGTGTGCTGAGCCTGTCTAACGATCGGTGTTACGGTAAACGGAGGCTACTACTCCGCTTAATGTCTGATTACGGCCTGGGGTTCGATGGGTAAGGAGGCCGCTGGCGATGGTGGCAGCGGGTCTCGGTGGTTCGAGTGTGGGCTTTTCGCCTGTGTTCGGCGGTATCGCCGAGAAGATGAGGGCGGCGGTGCACGGCCGCGGCGGCGAGGCGGTTGGGCAACTCGCGCTGATAACTGTGCTGTATCTGGCCTATCGGGTCGGGCGGATGGTCACCGCCGACGACACCGTGCGCGCGCTCGGGAATGCCAGGAGCATGCTGAGCATCGAGGATGCGCTTGGGCTGCCGGAGGAGACCACGGTGCAGAGTGTGTTCCTGCATCGGGATCTGCTCGCGGTGGGGGCCAACTTCTATTACGCCACCGCGCATTTCACGGTCGCGATCGGTGTGCTGCTATGGCTGTGGGTCTTTCGGCCCGAGCACTATCGATGGACCAGAAATCTGATGGTGGCATTGACCGCGGCCGCGCTGGCGGTGCATATGCTGATGCCACTCGCGCCGCCGCGCATGCTGCCCGAGTGCGGATTCGTCGACCTCGCCGCGATACACGGCCAATCCGTCTACGGCTCACCGGAATCCGGCGGGCTCTCCAACCAGTTCGCGGCCATGCCCTCACTGCACGTCGGGTGGGCCCTGCTGCTCGCCTTCGCCGTGGTGGCCGCGACCCGCGGCAGCTGGCGGTGGCTGGCGCTGGCGCATCCGGTGCTCACGACGGTGGTCGTGGTCGGCACCGGCAATCACTATTGGCTCGATGCGATCATCGCGGTCGTCCTGCTCGGATTGGCGTCGCTGCTGCATCCGCTGATAGTGCCCGCGTCGGCCACCGCGTGGGGTGCCATGGGCCCGGTCGGTCCGGAATTGCTCGCGACGCGCTGACCACGGCAAACGGGCGAAACAAGATCAACTAGGGCGTACCATCGACGGGTTGACTTGTTTGCCCGGTTCAGACAAGGAGTCCGACCATGGGTTTCATCAGCGCCCTCGACACGATTCTGGATGTCGGCGTCAAGTTCCTGTCGCTGCTCCAAAGTGTGGTCAGCCTGTCATCAGGCAGTTGAGTCCGTCAGGTGTTCCGGTTGGCCCAGGCCTGGACGTCGCCACGGTCCAGGGCCAGTGCGAGTAGATCCGGGAACTTGTCCGGGGTGCAGGCGAAGGCTGGAATGCCGAGGGCGGCGAGGGCGGCGGCATTGTCGTGGTCGAAGGCAGGAGCGCCGTCGTCGGACAGGGCGAGCAGGACTACCACTTGGACGCCGGACTCCCGCATGGAGTTCACCCGCCGCAGCATCTCTTCGCGGATGCCGCCCTCGTAGAGGTCGGATATGAGGACGAAGAGGGTGTCGTCCGGGCGGGTGATCAGCGATTGGGAATAAGCGATCGCGCGGTTGATATCGGTGCCACCGCCGAGTTGGGTGCCGAACAGCACCTCTACCGGATCGCTGAGTTGTTCGGTCAGGTCGACGACTTCGGTGTCGAAGACGACCAGCGAGGTTTTCAGCGAACGCATGGAGGCGAGTACCGCGCCGAAGACCGAGGCGTAGACGACGCTGGAGGCCATCGAGCCGGATTGATCGATGGCCAGCACCACGTCGCGGCGCACCGCCTGCGCCTTGCGGCCGTAGCCGATCAGGCGCTCGGGGACGACGGTGCGATATTCGGGCAGATAGTTGGCCAGGTTGGTGCGGATGGTGCGGTCCCAGTCGATATCGCGCAGTCGCGGGCGGGTCACCCGGGCAGCGCGGTTCAGTGCGCCGGAGACCGCGGCGACGGTATGTGCAGCGATGCGCTGTTCGATCTCGCGGACCACCTTCTCGACCACCATTCGCGCTGTCGCCTTGGTTGTTTCGGGCATAACCCGATTGAGGCTGAGCAGGGTGCCGACCAGATGCACGTCGGGTTCCACCGCTTCGAGCAGTTCCGGCTCCAGTAAGAGCTGGGTCAGGTTCAGGCGATCGACCGCATCGCGCTGCATGACCTCCACGACGGTGGACGGGAAGTAGGTGCGAATATCGCCGAGCCAGCGGGCCACCTTTGGCGCGGAGCCGCCGAGACCGGCGGAGCGCTTGCCCGAGCTCTGGTCGTCGCCGGTGTTGTAGAGGGCCGACAGCGCGCGGTCCATCGCCTCGTCGTCGGCGGATCCGAGACCGCCGAGCGGCTGCTCGGCGGCGGTGCCGAGGACCAAACGCCAACGCCTGGCCTGGGTTTCATCGATTGCGGTCATCCGGCCACTCCGGGAAGGTCGGTGACGGCGCGATGCCGCCACATGGTGTGCTGGTCGAGGACGTTCGGGCGGGCAGGCCGTTGTGCCGCCGCGTCCGGTGTCGGGGCGATCAGAGGCACGAGCCCACCGGGTGCTGTCCGGCTCATACCGGCACCCCCAAGATGTCCGCGACAGTGCGCATTGCGACGAGTCCGCGCTCGATATCGAAAGCCGTGCCGTCGTCGGTGCGCGCCGCGAGGACCCCGCCATCGCGCACGGCCTGGCCGATGGCGCGGCGTTCTCCGGATTCGAAGGCACCGAAGGTACGGCGCAACAGGGGCAGGATTTCGACGAACATATCGTCGCCGAGGCCGCGCAGCCAATCGTCGATGAGGCGCAACAACTCTCGGTCGTGGACGAGTAGCAGTCCGCGACCGCCCAGGAAGCCGTCGATCCAGGCGGCCTTGGCCGCTGCGGTATTGCCGATCGATAGCGCGGCGGAAAGCCTACGCGCGGAATCGGATTCGTCGATGCGTCCGGCATCGGCGAGCAATCGGACGGCGCGGCCGACGAGAGCGCCGTGTACATCGTCGCGATCGGCGAGGCGGCGCAGGGTGGCCAGCCATTCGCCGGTAGCCCAGTTGTCGTCGCGAGTGTGGATGGCGGTGTGCGCGGCATCGATTTGGCTGCGGAGTTGTTCGGCGGCTTCGGTATCGAGGCCGGTGACCGCGCCGGGCAGGCCCGCGCAGATGCGCACGAGCAGGCCGTCGGCGACGTGGGCGAGCGCCTTGGTGTCGGTGCCGCGCACATCGCCGTAGCGCAGTGTGCGGGTCAGGCCGGGGAGGGCGGCCAGCAGATGGGTCACATCGTGATCGAGGGCCGCGGCGGATTCCAGGCGGGTGATCAGGCCGTCGGTGGCGCCACCGAGATCGGCGAGCAGCGCCACCTCCAGTGCGCCGGTGAGATCGCCGACGGTGGCGTCCGCGCGACTCGCGGTATCGAGGATCTTGGCCTCGGCCGCGGTGCCGATGGTGGTGCCCCAGCGCGAGGCCTCGATGATCGACACGGCGAATTCGGGTCGCCACTGCAGCGTCCAGCTCTCCCGGAAGGTGCCGGTACTGCGGACTTCGCCGGTTGTCGGTGTGCCCCAGTCGATGCCGAGCAGCCGCAGCCGGTGCAGCAGCCGGGAGCGCTCGACCTCGCGTTCCTTGCGCAGGTCGAGATCGAGGTTGCGGGACAGGGCTTCCTGTTTGAGCCGAAGTGTGCGAATCCGGGCGCGCAGATCGGCATCCAGCGGGACGGTCGGCGTGCCCTCGGGTACGCCGCCGAGCGCCTCGCCGACCACCAGTTCGGTTGCGACCAGCCGCAGCATGGTCTCATCGCCCGCGCACATTACCGACCGCACCGCCTCGGTGACCTCCGAGAGTCCGGCAAGCGGCCGGGCCCGCAGCACCGCGAGGGTATCGGCGAGCCGAACGGATTCGATGATGTGCGCGCTGGAGACCGGCAGATCGTGGGCGCGCAGCACCCCGGCCACCCTGGTCAGCCAGCGCGCGATCGGCTGCTCGGTCTCGGTGAACAGGTGGTGATACCAGCCGGGCGAGGTAATGCCCGCGCCGTATCCGGAGGTGCTCGCCAGCCGCGAATGCGTCCAGGGCACCCACGTCAAAGTCGCCTTGACCTTCGGGAGTCCCTTGAGCAGCTTGGTATCCGCGGTCGCTGGCCCCAGCTTTCCAGTCAATGCCGGTGCGTGCCAGGCCCCACACACCACGGCGAGCCGCTGTGACCCCTCCTTCAACGCTTTGCGCATCGTCTGGCGCATGTACGCTTCACGCCGCAGGGTGTGGGCGTCGATGCCGTCGAACCCTATCGGTTCGCGCGCCGTGTCTTCGGGTCCGATCGCTTCGCCGACCGTGTCGCCTGCAGTCGCGCTGTCATGCGCACCGTCCAGCGATGCATGCGCGGTTGTGCCGGTGCCGTTGGGTGCTATCGGATCGCACACAGCGTCTTCTTCGCCGACTGAGTCGCCTGCGGTTGCACTGTCATGCGTTTGGAAGTCAGGCGCGTCGTCCGGCGAAACGTCTGTGCTTGTGCCCGTGCCCTCGGGCCTTGTCGGTTCGCGCACGGTGACTTCGCGGCCGATCGCGTCGACTGTGTCACCTGCGGCCGAACTCGCACGCGTCTGGACGCCAGGCGCAACATCTCGTCCGTGCGCAGGCGGCCCAAGGCGCCGGTCGTCAGGCGCATGGTCTTCGCTTGTGCCGGTCGCAGTTCCGATCGCGAACTGGCCCCGCTCGGCAGCTTCCCGCAGCGCGCCCATCGCCTCGGTGATCGCGTCGAAAGCGTCCGCGTCGGCGACGGATTCGACCACCGCGTCCCACCAGCGCTCGGCATCGTCGTAGCCGCCCGCGGCCGCCAGTTCGGCCAGCGGATCTATGCGATCACCCGGTTCGTCCTCGGCGGCTAGTGCGTTGCTCGCGGGCAGATCGCAGAACCGCACCGGCACATCGTTTTCGACGGCGTATCGCAGTGCCTGCCATTCCGGCGAGAACACCGCGTACGGCCAGAACGCGGCCTTGGCTGGCGTGTCCGGCACATAGGCCAGCAGCGCGACCGGTGGTGACATCCCCTCGGCCGCAACATAACCGACGAGCGGGTCGGCATCGGCCGGGCCCTCGATCAGAATCGTATCCGGTCGGAACCTCTCCAGCGCGGTGCGCAGCGATCTGGCCGAACCGGGGCCGTGGTGGCGGATGCCGAATACCCTCGTTGCCGGACCACTCTGCGTGGTGCCGTAGCGGATGTCCGGAGCCGAATCGTCGGCATCGGATGTATGTGTTTCTGTCACCGTGTTACCCCTGGGCTGAACATGCGGTGTCGCGGGATCGAGTTGCGGTTGATTCGCTTCGGCCGCAACCTCATCCGCTGATCTCGCGGCAGGCGCGGTAGAAGTCGGACCAGTCGGGGCGTTCGCGGACAACGGCTTCCAGATATTCGGTCCAGATGACGGCGTCGGCCACCGGATCCTTGATCACCGAGCCGAGAACCGCGCCGGCAATATCGGACGCGCGCAGCGTGCCGTCGCCGAAATGGGCCGACAGGGCGATGCCATTGGTGATCACCGAGATCGCTTCGGCGGTGGACAGGGTGCCGGAGGGGGATTTGAGCTTGGTGCGGCCGTCGGCAGTAATGCCGGAGCGCAGCTCCCGGAAGACGCGCACCACGCGGCGCACCTCCTCGGCCGCGGCGGGGACGGTCGGCAGCTCGAGTGCCGAGCCGAGCTGTTCCACGCGGCGGGTGACAATGGCGACCTCCTCGTCCTCGCTGGCGGGCAGCGGGAGCACCACCGTGTTGAAGCGGCGGCGCAGCGCGGAGGACAGATCGTTGACGCCACGGTCGCGGTCATTGGCGGTGGCGATGACGTTGAAGCCCTTGGCGGCCTGCACCTCCATGCCGAGTTCCGGTACCGGCAGTGTCTTTTCCGACAGCACGGTGATCAGCGCATCCTGCACATCGGACGGGATGCGGGTGAGTTCCTCGATACGGGCGATCGCGCCGCGGCTCATCGCGGTCATCACCGGTGACGGCACCAGCGCGCCCTCGCTGGGGCCCTCGGCGAGCAGGCGCGCGTAATTCCAGCCGTAGCGGATCGCCTCTTCGGCGGTGCCCGATGTGCCCTGTACGAGCAGCGTCGACGCACCGCTGACGGCGGCCGAAAGATGTTCCGATACCCAGGTTTTCGCGGTGCCCGGCACGCCGAGCAGCAACAGCGCCCGATCGGTCGCCAGGGTCGCGACCGCGACCTCCATGAGCCTGCGCGGCCCGACGTATTTGGGGGTGATCACCGTGCCGTCGTCGAGCGTGCCGCCGAGCAGATAGGTGACCACCGCCCACGGGGACAGCTGCCAGGAAGGTGGACGCGGCCGATCGTCGAGCGCCGCGAGTGCCCGCAGTTCATCGGCAAAGGCCTGTTCGGCATGCGGGCGCAACAGCTCCGGCGTGGTATCGGCGGTGGTAGTGGTCGTCACTGCAACTCCTCGAGCATCATCGAGCGGTGGTTGAGGTCATGGGCGAGCTGATCGAAGGCTCGTTCCCAGTTGGGGTCGGCGCATTTGCGAGCCACCGCGGTGGCCGCCCGTGCCGCGCCGACGGGTAGGTGCACGGCCAGCGCGGCGAGCAGCGACCGATGTGCGCTCGGGCCGTTGCCGTGCGCCTCGGGGCGTTTGGCCGCGGCACGTGCGCGTTCGAACAACAACAGCAGCAGGTGTTGGACAAGGGGTTCCGGCCACGGATGACCCAAGGCGGGCAGCAGGGCCTCCAGTTCCGAGAGCCATGCGCCGTCGAGTTGGAGCAGATGCCGGGTGCGATCGGGCAGCGGCAGCAGGGCGAACAGTTCGCGTCGCCGCAGCATCGCCAGATCGGTCGGCACCCCGGCATCGAACAGCGCCCGTGCCCAGGTCGGATCGTGTTGTGCCAGTGCGGCATCCACCCAGCCGTCGAACAGTGGCTGCCGGAACCGATCGACGATCTTGGCCTGGGTGGCCTTATCCGGTGCGCCGAGCGCGGACTCCCAGTGTGTCAGTGGTGTCGCGGCGATGAGTTGGCGCAGCCGCCCGGCACGCAGATCCGGTGCGCCATCCCAGCGGTAGGTGAATTCCACAGTGCGATCGGTGATGCCGTCCCTGCGGTCGGCGTCATCGAGCTCTTCTGGCACGCGGACAACCAGATTCGGATGCAGCAGTTGGTGTTCGACCGTGACCCAGTCCCCAGCCCGTCGCTGCATGCGTTCGGCGAATGCCGAATTCGGCAGCAGCGGAAGCAGTCTCGCCGCGACTCGCCGGACATCGGATCGCCGATCGTCCAGCGCCGATTCGAGCAGTGGTTCGTCGGCGGCCGTAATCCCGTCGGCGAGTATGGCGAGCAGCTCCGCCTTCAGCGGGCCGGATTCCTTCGGCCAGGACGCGGCCAGTGCCGCCCGCGCCGCGTCGGCATCGCGACGACGCAGCTCGGCCAGCCATTCCCGGCGCTCGGGTGGCTGGCCGAACTGCCAGCTCTGTTCCGTCGGTGCATCGGCGTGCCCCTGCCGCACCAGTTCTCGCCATTGCGGATGCCGGTCGGCCAGCCATCGACCGCGGGTGCCGGCCAGGCACAGCAGTGGCTCGCGCAGCTCGGTATTCGCCTTCGCCTGCTCGAGCAGCAGGCTGCACAGCGCGTCCGGCGCGCGGTAGTCGAATGGTGTTGCGGCGGCGAACCATTCGGGCAGGAAGGCGGACCGGTCGCGCAACAGCCGGGACAGCCGGGCGGCCGCAGCCCGCGGCATGAGTCGCCGAGCGTCATCCTGGGCGGGTTCGGGCACGGTGGCCCTGGCAATGGAGGTGCCACCGCGGGCGAAGGCGCCGCGCAGCGCGGCCGATTCGAGCAGTACCAGCGCGGGGTCACTGCGCAACCGCGTCGCCGCCGCCGCGACCGGGGCATCGAGACATGCGGTATCCAATGCCCTGCGGGCCGTGCCGAGCAGGGCCACCGAGGTCAGATCCTCCGACAGCGATGCGGCGGGCGAATTCGACGCTCCCCATGTCGCGTACTCCGTGCTGCCGATATCGACGATCTCACCTGCGATGAACGCCGAGATCGGGACCAATCCGGCGGCACTCCACTCGGCGGCAAGCGTCACCGGATGCCCGCCCGATACCCCGAGTAGCCGCCACGGCTGCTCGGTGGCCGCGACGGGCAGTGCGGTGCCGTCGGATTCGGTGATGTACCAGCCATTTTCGGTCCACACCGGTACGACATCGGTGAGCAGCACCGGACGTGACCGCAGCCAAGGGTCAGCGCCCAGCGCCCCGGCATGCGCGTCCAGCGCGGCGGCGATCGTCCCGTCGAGCACCGGCAATGTGGTGAACGGTTCGGCGGCACCGCGCCGCTCACCCCACAGCGCGCGCAGCGGCGCACCGCCCGGGTAGTAGTGCAGCTCCGCGTCGGCCATCAGACCGGGCAGCGGCACCTCCGTCGAGAAGTTCGGCGCATTGAAGGAGTGTTCGAGCAGCATGGCCCAGCGCCGCGTCTGTCTGCCGTACAACCAGGTTCGGCGGGTATAGAGCCGCTCCTCTTCACTGGTGCGGATGCCGAGGACCTGCCAATGGTCGCGGACCGCCGGTTCGGCGCGCACGGTCTCGGTGGGCATCGGATAGCCGATATGGATCCGGGTGCTGGCCTGCAATTCCGGGGACAGCTCGTCGAGGCGACGGTGCGCGGCGATCAGCAGATGCAGCCTGGCGTATTCGGCCAGCACCACGTCCGGCCAGTCCGCCCGGTTCACCACGGTGGTCGGCAGCTGTCGCAGCGCGGTGGCGACGCCCGGCGCTTGGGCGTCGACCATCCGGCGCGCGATCGCCTCGAAGGCTCGGAACGAGCGGTCGGTCTGCGCCAGCCCGGTGCGCACCTGATCGCCGAGCCAAATGTCGAGCTCTTCCAGGCCCGCAGTTACCCGCACCCGCCGCTGTTCGGCGGTGGCCGGGTTCGCCGTGCGGAGCTGTGGGTCCTTGGCGGGCTGGGCGGCGCGGGCCGCACGTGCGCTGATCCATTCCGCCGCGAAGTCCGCGATCGGCGCGGTCTCGGTGACCGCGCCACCCGACCAGTTCAGCAAGAGCGATAGGGCGTGCTTGCACGGGAACTTGCGGCTGGGACATGAGCACTTGTACGCGGGCCCCGCCAGATCGACGACCGTCTGATAGGGCTTGGCCCCGCTGCCTTTGCACAGGCCCCACAGGGCGGTGTCCGACTGGCCGGTGCCCTGCCAGCGTCCGGCGAGCTTGCGCGCGGCGGCGAGTGAGCTCGCATCGGGCGCCAATGCGTTGACCTGGTCTTCGGTCCATGGCGCGGTCATTTGACTGCTCCCGCCTGGTTCATCCGGCGGCTCCGGATCGAGTGTGCGTCATATTTCCCCCGTTTCTCGGTTGACGGATTTCTACCTCGGCCCACCGACAAGTTGGGTGGTGAACGGACATTTTTACCGGAAGACGCTGCGCGAACGCCATATTCGGCGGCCTTGCGGCCTTGCGCTGGTTGCCCGATTCTGGCATTCTGTCCTGTTCGGCTCCGACCGAGCCACCCAAATCGGGTGACACACCATCGAGCTGCCCGCCGGGGTTGGCGAGGGGTGGACATCGAGCGGGGCCCAGCCTGTTCGATGGCCATACCATCCCCGCGGGCAGATTCGCCCCCACTCTTCGAACCCACTCGAACCGGCACTGCTGTGGGCGAATTCGACACCATCGGGTAGCGTTTCGCTCAGCTTTCGACAGTGATACCCGGTTCGGGGTTGGAGGACTTGCCGCGGTTCGGTGGTGTAGGGGGTTGCCTATGCGTTCAGATCCGGGAACAGATCCTGCGACGACGGTGCCGCGCCTGACCGAGGTGGTATCCCGGCGACTCGCCGCTGATCCGGCCGTCACCCCCGACGTCGCACATGCCGTACTCCGCGCTCTCGGCGGCGGTGAATCCGATGATCTGGCAACCGAATTCGACGGCGCCGGCATCTTCCTGCGCGCGATTCGGGTGCGCGGCTTCCGCGGCATCGGCCCGGAGGTGACCCTCGAGCTGCCGCCCGGTCCCGGTCTCACCCTGGTGGTCGGGCGCAATGGAAGTGGTAAGTCCAGTTTCGCCGAGGCCGCCGAACTGGTGCTCACCGGCAGCAATCGCCGATGGGACGGCCGGTCGGCGGCCTGGCGCGAGGGCTGGCGCAACCTGCACGATGGCACGTCGGCGCGGGTCGAACTCGAATTGCTCACCACCGGAGCCGATCCCGAGCTGACCATCGCCAAAGAGTGGGCGCCACAGGCGGAACTGGGTCAGGCGCACTGGACCGAACAGCGACCCGGCACCGCGCCAACGGATTTCGATGGCGCACGCTGGGCCGGTCTGCTGGAGCTGTATCGACCCTTCCTGTCCTACAGCGAACTCGGCGCACTCGTCGACGGTAAGCCGAGCGATCTGTTCGACGCGTTGCACCGGCTGCTCGGCCTCGACGAATTGACCGTGGCGCAGGAGCGAATCCGCACACGTCGACTGGAACTCGAACGTGCCGTGCGTGATTCGCGCCAGGAACGTATCGAACTGGTTGCCGCGCTGGAGACGGTGGCCGACGATCGTGCGGTCCGGATGGCGGCGCTGCTGCGCCCGGATCGGCCCGATCTCACCGCGATCGGCCGTGAAGTGCTCGGCACGAACGAACATCCGGTTGGTCCCGACGGGTTGCGTGCGATCGTGCGCCTCGCCCTCCCCACCGGTGCCGAGGTCGAAGCCATAGCCGCGCGCCTCGAACAGTGCCGTGCGGTGCTCGCTCGCGATTCGACCGCCGATGCCGAGGCCGATCTGCGGGTGCTGGAGCTGCTGCGCCGGGCGCGCGATCACGTTGCCGCCAGCGGGGAATGCGCATGTCCGGTATGCGGGCGCGGGGAGCTCGACGCGGCCTGGTTGCGTGGTGCGGAGGCGGCGATGACCGAGCTGACCTCGCGGGTCGACGCGCTCGCGACCGCACGCGACGCGCTGCGGCAGGCCGTCCGTGACGCTCGGGCACTGCCGGATCATATTCCGCCGGAGCTGGATTTCGATCCGCGCAATCCGCCCACTGTCGACACCAGCGCGGTACGCCGAGCCTGGACCGACTGGGCGGCGCTGACCGGCGCCGACTACGCCCCGGACCTACCCGATCGGCTGCGCGGTGCGCACGCGCGCCTGGTCGACGAGCTCGAGCTATTGCAGCAGGGCACCCGCAAGGAATTGAACCGCCTCGACGAGGTGTGGTCGCCACTGGTGCCGCGCATCACCGCCTGGCTGGACGGGGCACGCGCGATCGTTGCGAACGGCGGTGAACTGCGCACCCTCAAACGCGCCGAGGACTGGTTGAAATCCGCGACGGCCGGTTTGCGCGGGGAGCGGATGGCGCCGCTGGAGACCACGGCGCGCTGGGTCTGGCGCACGCTGCGTCAGCAGAGCAATGTCGAGCTCGGCGCGATTCGGTTGCAGGGCAATGCCGGAACCGCGCGCCGGGTACTGCTCGATGTCACTGTGGACGAGGTGGACGGGGCCGCGCTCGGCGTGATGAGTCAGGGCGAGCTGCACGCCCTTGGACTTTCGCTGTTCCTGCCGCGAGCGACCGTGGAGGACAGTCCCTTCCGCTTCGTCATGATCGATGATCCGGTGCAGGCAATGGATCCGGCGAAGGTGGACGGGCTGGCCAGGGTGCTAGAGGTGATGGCGTGGACGCGACAGGTGATCGTGTTCACCCATGACGAGCGGCTGGCCGAAGCGGTCCGGCGCATGCAACTCGACGCCAGCGTGCTCGAGGTACAGCGGCGCGAGCGCTCGGTGGTGGAGGTGCGGATGTCCAGTGACCCCATCCGCCGCTATCTCGACGACGCGCGCTCACTGGTGCGCACCCCGCAGCTGCCCCCGGCGATCGCCGATGAACTGGTGGCCACCTGCTGCCGCTCGGCCGTGGAGGCGGCGAGCCTGGCCAGGGCGCGCCGAAATCTATTGGCCGCTGGCATGGACCACCGCGACGTCGAGCGCCATATCGAAGGCGCGCAGACGACCCGGGCGATGGTCGCACTTGCGGTGATGGGTATCGGCGGCCGCGTCGACGATCTGAACAAACACCTTGCCCGCGAAGGCAAATGGGTCGTCGACGCATTGCGCGACGCCACCGCGGGCGCCCACGTACCGATCGGCCGCAGCATGCGCGACCTGATCGCGGACACCGAAAAGTTCGTTGGCTGGTTGCGGCAATGAACGGCTGCTGTGTCTTGATATCGACAGCCCCGGGGCTGCGCTGGTGAGCGGGCCCGATGGTGACGATGCAGGTGGGCCGCGCGGTGCTGCGGGCGAGTTGGGTGTGGGTGGGCGGGTTGGTGATTCGGGCAGGCTCGACGGTGCGGGCGGGCGGGAGGGTGGTAGTGCAGGCAGGCCTGGAGACGATGCAGGCGAGCATGTGGGCGGGCCGCGCGGTGGTGGTGATCTAGGCGGGCGCGGTGATGGTGCAGGCGGTGCGGGCGAGTTGGATGTCGGGAGTGTGGGTGGGCGGGTTGGTGATTCGGGCAGGCTCGGCGGTGTGGGCGGGCGGGATGGTGGTAGTGCACGCAGACCGGAAGACGATGCAGGCGACGCATGCGGTGATGTGGGCGGGCTGCGCGGTGGTGGTGATGTAGGTGGGCGCGGTGATGGTGCAGGTGGGCCGCGTGCCGGTATGAGCGAGCCGGGTGTCGGCAGTGTGAGCGGGCCGGGTGGCGGTTCAGGTGGGCCGCGTAGTCGTAACAGTGCGGGTGGACCTGGTGGTGTTGTGGGCGGGGCGCCCGGTGGTGCACGTGGTTCGGGTGGCGGTGCAGGCAGACCAGGTAGTGGGCAGGCTGGGAATGGACGGGCCGCGGAGGGATCGCGACGGAAGACGGGTCAGCAGGGCGGAACTGGAGGGCGGGGCGGGGGCGGTCGACAGAGTGCAGGTCGGCGGGCCGACGTAGGTCGGAAGGGTGGCGGGCGTCGGCAGGGCGCGGTGCGGCCGACTCCGCCGCGGCCGACCGTGGCCGAGCGGTTCGAGGCGGTGGATCGGCTGCTCGACGGGTCGGTGACCGATGCAGACGGGCTGTGGTCGCGAGCGACGGTATGGATCCTGCGGCTCGCGCTGGAGCAGTCCGTCGACGAGCTGTGGTTGCAGGTAGCACCGGAATTGGCGCGTTGCCCGATGCGCGCACAACTGCTCGCCCTACGCGTATTCGCAGGTCACGACACCGCCGCCCAAGTGGCCACCGTGTGGTCGGCACTGTCGCGCGCCGCGCATCACCACGACTACGAACTCGCCCCGAGCGTCACCGAACTGCGCCGCTGGCGCGACCAAACCGCCGCCATCGCCACATCCCTGGCCGCATCGGCGGTCCGGTGACCGCATCGGCACCTGGCGGTGCGCGCCCATGTGACGGTGTCGTCGTCGATCGCCCGGATCGACGTGCGATTCGATGCTGTTGTGCCGCAAGGCATTCGCATCGCGAGGTGGACTTGGGTCAGGAAAGAGAGAACAGGTCGAGGATGCTGGCCAGCAATGAGAGGCTGGTCGCGGCGATGGACGAACCGGTACTCAAGATGTTCAACACTCCCATGGTGGGCTCCTTGATCGGTGCCGACACTTGCGTTTATACACCTGGTGATTCGTCGCCTTGGAGTTGCCGGATCGCCGATTTTGGCGCGCTATAGAGCGACACTCCGAGCGACACGCCAAAGTTGTTTGTATAGCCCCAAGAACATCCAAGTCGCCGAACCATCACCGAGCACTTGCCCTCGAAATCCCTTCGCGCTCAGGCGGCTCGATCGCACCTCGAGAATCAAGATCAGATAGCAGCGGCGTCATCGCCCGAGTGTCGGCTGTCTCTGATCTTGGTCGGTTCGGTGATTCCGGTCGGCGGGCATCGAGGCCGCTCGACTCGGCCGCAATACCCCCATGTGCGAAGCGGTCCGCGCGGCGAGCAAGATTCGGGATATGGACGAGTCGCGGCCGTGCCCGTGTAAGCGTGGAGAACCGTTCGGTCTGTGCTGTGGACCGGTATTGGCGGGGGAGCGGCCCGCGGCGACGGCCGAGGCGCTGATGCGTTCGCGCTATACCGCATTCACTCTCGGCGATGTCGAATACCTACTGCGTTCCTGGCATCCGCGCACCCGTCCGAAGACGCTCGAGCTGGATCCGGACCAGCGCTGGCTCTTTCTGGAGATCCTGCGCACCGAGCGCGGCGGACCATTCGACGATGCGGGCACCGTCGAGTTCATCGCCCACTTCCGCGCCGAGGGGCGTCGCGGCTCGCTGCACGAGGTCAGCAGATTCACCCGCGTGGACGGCGCCTGGGTCTACCTCGACGGCGTCATCGAACCATGACCGGTAGCGTGCCACCCATGCCACGTGTCGCGATCGAGTACTGCACGCAATGTCGCTGGTTGCTGCGCGCGAGTTGGATGGCGCAAGAACTGTTGAGCACCTTCGCCACCGAAATCGGGGAGGTGGCCCTGATCCCGGGCACCGGCGGCGTCTTCCGCATCACCGTCGACGGCGACCAGGTCTGGGAACGCAAGGCGGACGGCGGTTTTCCCGATATCGCCGTACTCAAACAGCGGGTACGCGACCGCGTGGCCCCCGACCGCGACCTGGGCCACGCCGATAAGCACGACTGATCACCACCCAACGACGCTCGCGAACCCTCAGTTCGCGAAGGCCATGGGGTGACACGGCGTCCACGATCAGCTGTGTGGATGTGATCAATAGCACATAGATCAACTTGCTCGAATCATCGGCGAATCAGCAGCCGCACCCACCACCGCAGCACCCACCGCCAGCGGGCCGCGGTGCCGGAGCGGGCGACGGTGTGCCAGCGCTACCCCTGCTGACCGTGGCAAATGTGGTCAGTAGCTTGACCGTGTCGTCATGGCCATTGGGGCAGACCGCCGGATTCGAGGCCTCCGCCATCGGGCGATTGACATCGAAGGTGTCGCCACAGCTGCGGCATCGGAAGCTATAACTCGGCATCGGCCCAGCGTAGCGCCCGGGTGCAGTGATGCGACTAACCCGTCCAACTGTTCGGGTGGACGTACTCTCGAATAAGAGATCGCTAGGCGCTGGACCCGGCCGGAGCAAACTTGCAGCGCACTGCCCGGGTCGTGGGCAGGAGGTGCGGGAAGATGACCACTCAGTTCGATACCGAACCGGACTCCGAGGTCGGCGACACCGAGCCGGTAGCGCAAACGACCTGGGGCCGCGTGCGCGGACGGTGGGACGGATCGGTCGCGGTATGGCGCAGCATCCCGTACGCCTCCACACCGGCGGGCCCGAATCGGTTCCGGCCACCGCAGCCGCCGCGGCCATGGGACGGGATCCGTGAGTGCGCGACCTTTGGCGAAATCGCTCCGCAGACGATGGGCAATATGGTCCCGGTCGACTCCGGCCTGCGTATGGGGGAGGACTGCCTGTGGCTCAATGTCTTCTCGCCCCGCAGTTCCGCCGACACCGGTGCGCCGCGGCCGGTGCTGGTGTGGCTGCACGGCGGCGCCTACTGCCTGGGCACCGCGGCCCAGGGCATCTACGACGGCCGCAAGCTGGCCGAATCCGGTGACGTCGTGGTGGTGACGGTCAACTACCGGCTCGGCGCGCTCGGCTTCCTCGATTTGTCGTCGCTGTCCAGCGAATTCACGCCCAATCTCGGCCTGCACGACCAGCTCGCCGCACTGGAATGGGTGCGCGACAATATCGCCGCATTCGGCGGCGATCCGGGAAATGTGACGCTGTTCGGTGAATCATCCGGCGCCGGATGCGTGACCGCATTGCTGACTTCGCCGCCAGCGGTCGGGCTGTTCCACCGAGCCATCGCGCAAAGCCCGCCTGCAACAACGGTTTTCGGCCAGGAGCGGGCCGCCGGTGTGGCGCGACGCTTTCTGGAACTGATGGAACTGCCGTTTGCCCGCGCGAACGAATTACTGGAATGCCCGATCGAACGGATCGTGACCGCGGCGGGCGTACTGCTCGACGAGATTCCCTTGCGGGAGCCGGGCAGACTGGCCGCCGCGCCGGTCGTCGACGGCGACCTGGTTCCGACCTACCCGATCGACTGCTTCCAGCGCGGCCGTTCACATCGTGTGCCGCTGATCATCGGCACCAATAAGGATGAGGCATCCCTGTTCCGGGTGCTGCGTTCGCCGATCATGCCGGTGACCCCGGACGCGGTGAACGCGATGTTGCGCGATGTGGCCGCCAACCATCCTGATATGTCGCCCGAGCGCATCGCCGAAATCACCTCGGCCTACCCGGATCTCGCGAAAACCCGTGGCGCGCTGGCCATGTCGACCGATGCGGCCTTCCGCATGCCGGCCCACTGGGTCGCCGACGGCCACGCCGCGCACTCGCCGACCTGGATGTACCGCTTCGACCATGCCACCCCGATGCTGAAGGCGGCTCGCGTCGGCGCCGGTCATGCCACCGAATTGCCTTATGTCTTCGGCAATTTCGGCACCTTGAATCACGACCCCACCTTCTGGCTCGGTGGCCGCAAGGTGGCCATGGAGGTCTCCGGTCGCATGCAGCGCCGCTGGCTCGCCTTCGCCACCCACGGCGTCCCCGCCGCCATTGACGGCTCCAGACACTGGCCGCCGTATCGCCCCGACACCCGCACCACCCTTCTCATCGACAATATCGACCGGGTGATCGACAATCCGGACCGCGACCTGCACACCGCCTGGGGTGAACAAGCGGTCGGCTTCAGCTGAGGAGTCGTCGGAACGCATCGAACCGCGCATGTCCTCGATACGGGCACCTCTCGCCGCACCGGACCGGGGACCGCAGTGTGTGCGGGTGCCGTCGCTAACGGGATTTCGGCTTGGGGCTGGTGCGCAGGTGGGCGCGCTCACCCTGTTTGCCGAAGAGACTGAGGAATTCGACCGGTTCGGAATCGGCGGTGCCGAACCAGTGCGGAACGCGGGTATCGAATTCGGCGGCCTCGCCCGGGGTGAGGACCACATCGTGTTCGCCGAGGACGAGGCGCAGGCGTCCGTTGAGGACGTAGAGCCATTCGTAGCCCTCATGGGTTTGCGGAGCGGGTTCCCCGCGGGTGTTGGCGGGTATGACGAGTTTGTATGCCTGAATGCCGCCCGCGCGGCGGGTCAGCGGCAGCATGGTCATGCCGTGGCGGGTGATCGGGCGCAGGTGGATGCGCGGATCGCCGGTCGGTGGCGCGTCGACGAGTTCGTCGAGGGTGACGCCGTGCGCCCGGGCCAGCGGCAGCAGTAGTTCGAGGGTTGGACGGCGGGCGCCGGATTCGAGACGGGACAGGGTGCTGACCGAGATGCCGGTCGCCGCCGACAGGTCGGCCAATGTGGTTTCGCGCTGGCGACGCAGCGTGCGTAGCCGAGGCCCGACCGCGTCGAGCGCATTGCCGAGGTCGTCATCCATGCCGAAAGTTTGCCATATCAGCAAGTTTGATTGCCAAGATCGCCGCCGGTCCCGCATGGTCGTCGGGAGGAGGTGGTCATGTGACCGAGCGTAGCGAGGGAACCGATCAATACAGCACCAACGGTCGCAGCGGAGCCGAGCGCCAGCGAGGCGCAGCTGTGACCGAGCGTAGCGAGGGAACCGATCAATACAGCACCAACGGTCGCAGCGGAGCCGAGCGCCAGCGAGGCGCAGCTGTGACCGAGCGTAGTGAGGGAACCGATCAATACAGCACCAACGATCGCAGCGCAGCTGCGACCGATCAGCTGAAAGACGACTATGACGTGGTGGTGATCGGCGGCGGCGCCGCGGGATTGAGCGGCGCGCTGATGCTGGCTCGAATGCGCCGTTCGGTGGTCGTGCTCGATGCGGGCCGTCCGCGCAATGCCCCGGCCGAGGGCGTACACGGACTACTCGCCCGCGAAGGGACCCCGCCCGGGGAGTTATTGGAGCGCGGTCGCGCCGAGGTCCGCGGCTACGGCGGACAGGTGGTCGGCGGGGAGGTCACCGCCGTGGTGCGCGACGGGGAGGGCTTCACGGTGACCGTGGACGGCAGATCGGTGCGGGCGCGCCGACTGCTGGTGACCACCGGACTGGTCGATGAGTTACCGGAGGTGCCGGGGTTGCGCGAGCGATGGGGCCGGGATGTGATCCACTGCCCGTACTGCCACGGCTGGGAGGTTCGCGATCGGGCTATCGGCGTGCTCGGGACCGGGCCGATGGCGGTGCACCAGGCATTGCTCTTTCGGCAGTTGAGTGCCGATGTCAGCTACTTCGCGCACACAAATTCACCGCTGACCGCCGAGCAGTCGGAGCAGTTGGCCGCCACAGGTATTCGCGTGGTGGACGGTGTGGTGACCGCTCTGCATATCGTCGACGACCGTCTCACCGGAGTCCGGTTGACCGACGGCACCGTGGTCGCCCGCGATGTGTTGACCGTTGCGTCGCGAATGGTGGCCCGCGCGCACTTCTTCGACGCCCTCGGATTGCGCCCGACCGAACACCCGGCCGGGGTCGGCGAGTACATCCCCACCGACCCGACCGGCCGAACCGATATCCCCGGCGTCTGGGCCGCGGGCAATGTCACCGATCTGCTGGCCCAGGTCGGCTCGGCCGCAGCGGCGGGTGCGGCCGCAGCCGCCCAGATCAACGCGGACCTGGTCACCGAGGAGACCAGCCGAGCGGTCGCGGCGTACCGGGACCCGTTCTCGGCGGCAGCCGAAGCACAACTGTGCGAAGCGGTGCTGGGCGATCGTCGCCACGGCATCTGACACCATCCGGCCGCGCGACCCGGACCCGCTCGCCGATGACTCCCGGGGCCGCGCTGCACGGACCCGGTCGCCGATGATTCCCGGGCTGCGCTGCACGGACCCGGTCGCCGATGATTCCCGGGCTGCGCTGCACGGACCCGGTCGCCGATGATTCCCGGGCTGCGCTGCACGGACCCGGTCGCC